>NZ_JBFACN010000001.1:0-521301 GCF_040640875.1 Streptomyces sp. NPDC021562 | reverse complement strand
CCCCGGCGTGGGCGGTCGACCCCCGGCGTGGGCGGTCGACCCCCGGCGTGGGCGGTCGACCCCCGGCGTGGGCGGTCGACCCCCGGCGTGGGGGGCCGGCCCCCCCCAGCGCGGGCGCCCTCACACCCGGCATGGGCCGCCGGACCCCGGCGCGGGCGGTCGGCTCCCCATGCGTGGGCGGCCCGACCCCCGACGCGGGCGCCCGGCTCCCCCAACGCGAGCCACCGAACCCCCGACACGGGCGCCCGGCTCCCCCGACACGGGCGGTCGGCTCCCCCGACGCGGGCGGTCGGCTCCTCCGGCGTGGGCCGCCGGACCCCCGACACGGGCGGTCGGCTCCCCCGACACGGGCCGCCAGACCCCCGACACGGGCGGTCGGCTCCCCCGACACGGGCCGCCGGGCCCTTGGCGTGGGTGGTCGGAACCGTCCGGCTGCCCTGCCGGGGGTGCTGGTGCGGGCTGTGGTGTTCAGTCGTCGTGGGTGACGGGCTCGCCGAGCATCGCCTGGATGGCGTCCACGGCGCTGCCGTCGTGGTCGCTGCCCGCCGTGCCTCGGCCCGCCTGCACGTTCGCCGTGCGGTCCACCTCCAGGATGGAGTCCGCGTGCGAGTTGTCGAGCACCGTGATCAGGCTGTCGCCGGCGTGGGCCGGGGCGGCGGCCCCGGCCAGCAGTGCGACGGCGGCGACCGCGGCCGCCCGCAGCACCGGCAGCGCGGCCGTCACACGCCCACGCCCTCGGGCTCGCCGAGCCGCTCGCGGGCGATGTTGCGCTCCAGCAGCGTCGTGGACACCTTGACGCCGACCCCTCCGTCCGCGTCCACCCGGGGCAGCCGGCCGTCCGCCGCCCTGAGTTCGCCGAGCGCCGTGTCCATCGCCTCGTGCGCGGCGAACAGACACGGTGTGGAGTAGATCGCCACGTCCACGCCCAGCTCGTCCAGCTCGGTCAGCGACAGCCGGGGCGACTTGCCGCCCGCGATCTGGTTGAAGAGCAGCGGTTTGTCGCCGACGACCTTGCGGATGCGGCGGATCCACTCCTCGCTGCGCACCCCGTCGACGAGGATCACGTCGGCGTCGGTGGCGGCGAGCCGCTCCGCGCGGTGCAGGATGTCGTGCTCGTCGGTGGCGTCCGTACGGGCCACGACGACCAGGTCCTGACGGGTCTGAAGGACCCGCTCCAGTTTCTCCAGGTACTCCTCCAGCGGCAGCACCTGCTTGCCGTCGGCGTGCCCGCAGCGGCGGGGCCGCTTCTGGTCCTCCAGGATCACCCCGGAGGCGCCGATCCTCTCCAGCCCCTCCACGACGTGGCAGGCGACCTCGGGGTCGACGTACCCGTCGTCGATGTCGACGAGGAGATGGTGGTGCGGGAACGCGCCCCGCAGCCGCTGGACGAAGGCCACCATGTCGGGCCAGGCGATGAATCCGATGTCCGGCAGGCCGTAGTACGAGGCGGCGAAGCCGAAGCCGGAGACGAACATCCCGTCGTAGTGCTTGGCCGCGATCGACGCCGAGTACATGTCGTACACGCCGATCAGCGGGGTCGTCCCCGGCCCGGCGATCTGCTCGCGCAGCTTCTTCCCGTAAGTCAAGGTCCGGCTCCTCCTGTGGGTGGCGCGGCGGCTCGGACGGCCGTCGCGTCTCAACGCCCTTTGCCAAGACAAGAGCATCTCTAGATACGCACGTGACCATCTCCGTGCGCGACCTTTACTCACTCCAATGGCGGATCGGGTTCACCGGAGAAACGTCACTGGTGGGCCGTGTGGCACAGCGGAACGCCCGTACGGGTGCACCGCCGGCCGGCTCAGAGCCCCGGCGTCGGCACGCTGTTGTCGGGAGGTCCGCCGTCCCCGTTGGTCGGCAGGTCGCCGCGCCGCACCGGCTCGCCGTCGGTGAAGGCCGGGTCGGGCGTGGGCAGCAGGGCGCCGAGTTCACCGGCGGAGGGCCGGTGGACCGCGCGCAGGGCCTTGCCGAGGACGGCCGCGGAGACGTCACCCTCGCCTTCGAGCCACACGACGCACCCCTTCTTCGCCACCTCGTACCGGTGGTGTCCGGCGTGGCGTGGCCGGTCGGTGTAGAGGTGGATGACGGCACGGGTGCTGTCCGTGTACGCGGCGGAGAAGCCGTCGTCGCCCTGGGCGCCGACGGACTGCTGGGCGAGGGTGAACCCGGGGGCGCGGGTGACGTAGACCAGGTCGGGCGCGATGCCCAGGGCCCTGGCCCGGGCGCCGATCCCGGCCCGGTCGGCGGGCGGTGCCGCGGCGCCGGAGCCGACCTTCTCGGTGCCGCAGCCGGTGAGCAGGGCGGCGGCGAGCAGCAGCGGCGGCAGGGCGCGCACGGCACGGATCATGGGCCCATCGTGCCGCACAGCTGTTCCACAGGCAGGGGGTTTTCCGGGCGCCCCCGGATGCGGGGGCACAGGTCCGATCCGTTCAAGACCGGCGCCGGGCCGGCCGCCTACGGTGACCGCATGACTCCACGATTCGCCGTGCTCGGCCTGGTCGTCTCCGACCTGTCCGCGTCCCTCGCCTTCTACCGCCGTCTCGGCCTGGGCTTTCCGCCCGGAGCCGAGGAACAGCCCCATGTCGAGGCCGAGTTGCCGGGCGGCCTCACCCTCGCCCTGGACACGGAGGAGACCATCCGCTCCTTCCACCCGGCCTGGCGGCCGCCGGCCGCGGGCGGCCGGGTGGGGCTCGCCTTCCACTGCGGCTCCCCCGCCGAGGTGGACGCGGTGTACGAGGACCTGGTCGGCGCCGGGTACCACGGCGAGCTCAAGCCCTGGGACGCGTTCTGGGGTCAGCGGTACGCCACGGTGCACGACCCCGACGGCAACGGCGTCGACCTGTTCGCACCGCTACCTCAGTAGGCCGGTCACCGGGACGCCCGCCAACGCCCTCACCTCGCGGGAGAGATGGGGCTGGTCCGCGTACCCGGCCCGGACGGCGGTCTCGGCGAGCGGCACCCCGGCCCGGGCGAGCGCGAGGGCGCGCCGCATCCGCAGCACCCGCGCCAGCGTCTTGGGCCCGTAGCCGAAGGCGGCGCGGCTGCGGCGGTGCAACTGACGTGCGCCGATCCCCAGTTCGTCGGCGACGGCGGCCACCGGCCACCCCGCGTCCAGCGCTTCGACGAGCCGCCCGAGCAACGGGTCGGCGGGCGCCGCGCCTTCGAGGGCGATCTCCTCCAGCGCGCGGCCGGGATCGGCGGCGCGGGCGACCCGGTCCCGGAGCCTGCGCGCGTCCGAAGCCGGCCAGAGCTCGCTCAGGTCGACGCGCCGGTCGAGCAGTTCGTACGCCGGCAGCCCGAGAAAGGCGGGCGCGGCCCCGGGAGCGAAGCGCAGCCCGGCCCACGCCCCGACGGCCCCGTCGGGGACGTACGCGGAGGTGTCGGGCCCGGCGACGAGCAGCCGTCCCTCGTTCCACAGCAGATCCATGCACCCGTCGGGCAGCACCCGTCCCGCACCGCCCGCGTCCGGGGTGTGCGCCCAGACAACCGCACCCCGGAGCCGAGACGGCCGTTCCCTGTACACGGACCTCAGCCTAGACGCGCCCTGACGGGGGGCGCTGGGGGTACCTCCGGCCGAAGGCTGGGGAGGAACTGCGCGACCGGCCCCCGCCGGGCCCGCGGCCCGCACCCGGCACGGCCACGGGCCACGGCGGAACCGCCCCCGGCCCTCACCCCTCCCGCTTGTGCGGCGGATGGCTGCTCTTCACGTGCGCGCGCAGCCGCGCCGTGACGTCCTCCGGCGGCAGGAACCGCGACCACCGCTCCGGGAACTCCGACGGCATGTCGGGGTCGTCGGGGTCGTCGGTCCCGCCCTCGCGCGCCGCCGCGGTCGCGCGGGCGACGTACTCGGCGACCTGGGCCTCCCGCAGCCGTTCGTTGGCGGCGCGGGCGGCGGCCGTCGCGGCGGCAGGCCAGACGCGGTCGATGGCGGCGTTCACGGCGGCGCCGACCAGCACCGCGAAGGCCGACACGCCGATCCACAGCAGGACGGCGACGGACGCGGCGAGCGAGCCGTAGATCGTGGCGCCCTCGATGGTGTGGGTGAGGTAGATGCGCAGCAGGAAGCTGCCGAGGACCCACATGGCGAGGGCGACCAGGGCGCCGGGCACGTCCTCGATCCACGGGGAGCGGACCGGCACGGAGACGTGGTACAGCGTGGTCAGGAAGACGATGGAGAGGACGATCACCACCGGCCAGTACAGGACCTGCACGACCGTCTCCGACCACGGCACGATCCGGACCACCGCGTCCGGTCCTGCCACCATCAGCGGCAGCGCCACCGACCCGATCAGCAGGGCGGCGATGAAGAGCAGGAAGGAGACGATCCGGGTCTTCACGATGCCGCGGACGCCGTCGAGGCCGTACATCACGGTGATCGTGTCTATGAAGACGTTCACCGCGCGGGAGCCCGACCACAGGGCGAACAGGAAGCCGATGGAGATCACGTCGGGGCGGCCGCCCTGGACCACGTCGTGCAGGATCGGCTCCGCGATCTCCTTGACGCCCTTGTCGGACAGGACCGTGCGGGAGGCGTCGAGGAGGTTGTTCTCCAGGCTGGCGATGGTGTGGGCGCCGGTCCAGTCGTCCACGTAACCGAGCAGTCCGATGAGGCTGAGCAGCAGCGGCGGCACGGACAGCAGGGTGAAGAAGGCGGCCTCGGCGGCGAGCCCGAGGATGCGGTACTCCATGCAGGAATTGACGGTGTCCTTGAGCAGCAGCCAGGCCGTCCTGCGCTTGGAGACGTTCCGGTAGAGGGCTCTGGCCCGGTGGAGCCGGCCGGAGGGCCGCTCGGGGATGTCGCTTGCTGGCTGCACGCTCTAACGGTATCCGCCGTCCGGGTCGCCACTCATCTCCCGGGGGCCCTGACCGGGTCGTTCCGGACCGGACCGGGAACCGGCCGGCCCGGTGCGGGATCATCCGGCGCGACCGGGGAAGTCGCTGTGTCACGCTGGAGACCACCGCCGTCGGCCCCGGGTAGGTTCGCAGACATGGCAGGCACCGCCACCCACACCGTCACCAACCAGCCGCCCCCGCTGGTCGGGTACGACCTGTTCACCGCCGACCACGCCCTCGTCGAGGCCGTGGCCCGGCACACCGCGCCCGAACTGCTCGACGAGGTGCGCTCCGAGCTGTCGGGCATCGGCTCCTCGGCCGGTTCGGCGCAGGTGCAGGAGTGGGGGGCCCAGGCGAACGAGCACCCGCCGCGGCTGCGCACCCATGACCGCTACGGGCACCGTGTCGACGAGGTCGAGTTCCATCCGGCCTGGCACCGGATGCTCGGCAAGGGGGTGGGCGCGGGCCTGACCACCGGCTTCGTACGGCCGGCCGGGCACGTCCGGCGGGCCGCCGCGTTCCTGGTCTGGACCCAGGTGGAGGCCGGGAACTGCTGTCCGCTGTCGATGACGAACGCGGCGGTGCCGGTGCTGCGCACGGACCCGGAGCTGGCCGCCGCCTGGGAGCCGCTGCTGACGTCGATGATCTACGACCGCGAGCTGCGGCCCGCCGGGTCGAAGGCCGGCGCCCTGTTCGGCATGGGCATGACGGAGAAGCAGGGCGGCAGCGACGTACGCGCGAACACGACCGCCGCCGTCCCGCTCGCGGAGTCCGGGACGTACACCCTCTCCGGGCACAAGTGGTTCTGCTCGGCGCCGATGTCCGACGGCTTCCTGGTGCTGGCCCAGGCACCCGGCGGCCTCACCTGTTTCCTGGTGCCCCGCGTCCTGGCGGACGGCTCCCGCAACGTCTTCCTCCTCCAGAGGCTCAAGGACAAGCTCGGCAACCGGTCCAACGCGTCGGCCGAGGTCGAGTTCGACGGGACCTGGGCGCGGCGGGTGGGCGAGGAGGGGCGCGGGGTGGCGACCATCATCGAGATGGTCGCCGCGACCCGGCTGGACTGCGTGCTGGGCTCGGCGGGGCTGATGCGGCAGGCGGTGGCGCAGGCCGTGCACCACTGCACGCACCGCGAGGCGTTCGGCGCCAGACTGGCCGACCAGCCGCTGATGCGCAACGTGCTGGCCGACCTGGCCGTCGAGTCGGAGGCCGCGACCACGCTGGCGCTGCGGCTGGCCGCCGCCTACGACGACGGGGGCGAGGCGGAACGGGCCCTGCTGCGACTGGCGCTGCCGGCCGCCAAGTACTGGGTGACCAAGCGCTGCGCGCCCCTCGTGGTGGAGGCGGCCGAGTGCCTGGGCGGCAACGGCTACGTGGAGGAGTCGGGACTGCCCCGGCTGGTGCGCGAGTCGCCGCTCAACGCCGTCTGGGAGGGCGCCGGGAACATCCAGGCGCTGGACGTCCTGCGCGCGCTGCACCGCGAGCCAGGCGCCCTGGACGCCTGTCTGCAGGAGATCGGCCGTGCCCACGGCGCCGACCACCGCCTGGACCGGGCGGTCAAGGACCTGTTCGCCGAACTGGCCGACCTGGAGGGCGCGCAGACCCGGGCCCGACGGCTCGTGGAACGGCTGGCGACGGTGCTCCAGGGCTCGTTGCTGGTCCGCTTCGCGCCGGCCGCGGTGGCGGACGCCTTCTGCGCCTCGCGGCTGGGCAACGACTGGGGTTCGACCTTCGGCACCCTGCCGCCGAGCCTGGACCTGGCGGCCCTGGTGGACCGGGCCCGGGTGCACGTCCCCGGTTGAGCGGCCTTCCCGCCGGGACGGGTCGGGGGTGGTGCTGCGCCGACACGGCACCACCCCCACCACGTCGGCCCATGTCAGGCCGCCGACGCCGTGGCGTCGGCCCAATTTTCGGCCACCCCCGGCTCGTTCACCAGGGTTGCAAGGGGTTGCAACCTGGGGGTGACTGTGTGCGGACCGTGTGCCTCCGGCACCGGAGAACGGCAGTATGAGACGCGCAGCCGGACCGGAAACCGCCGCCCGGACGGCTTGACAAGACTCTTCCATGCCTTTTCCGAGGACTGTCCGGGAGGACCTCAGTGGGGAACCCGCCGATGGACGTGGCCCGACTCGCCGTGCAGGACGCGGCCCAGGCGGCTCGGGTGCTGCGCGAGGTCCGCGAGGCCAGGCTCGCCGGACAACGTGGGCGGATCGCGCCCCGGCCGGTGATCGAGCAGTCCTGGGGGCGGATGCTGCGCCACGGTGTCGACCCCGACCACGACTTCCGCTCGGGGCTGCTGTCGGCCGACGAGGTCCGGCGCAGACGGGAGGAGACCCCCCTCAGGGACGTGCTGCCGGTCCTGCGCGAGGGGCTGCTTTCGGTCGCGGACGTCGCCCAGCACATCATGGTGGTGGCCGACGCCGACGGCCGGGTGCTGTGGCGTGAGGGTTCCTCGCGGGTGCTGCGCAAGGCGGACGGGCTGGGCTTCGAACTGGGCGCCGACTGGCGCGAAGACGTCGTCGGAACCAACGGGGTGGGCACCCCGGCGGTGGTGCGCAGGCCCGTGCAGGTGTTCGCCGCCGAGCACTTCGTGCGCTCGCACGCCTCCTGGACCTGTTCGGGCGCCCCCATCACCGACCCCCGGGACGGCACGCTGCTCGGGGTGGTGGATGTCAGCGGACCGTTGGAGACCATGCACCCGGCGACCCTGGCGTGGGTGAACTCGGTGGCGAAGCTCGCCGAGGCCCGGCTGCGGGAACTGCATCTGGACGCCCTGGAGCGGCTGCGGGCGGTCGCCGCCCCGGTACTGGCCCGGCTGGCCGGGCGGGCGCTGGTGGTGGACGCCGACGGCTGGACCGCAGCGGTCACCGGGATGGCGCCTCCGCGGCGGCTCGCGCTGCCCAAGTCCCTGTCCCCGGGCCGCCGTCGGCTGCCCGGCCTTGGGCTGTGCTCGGTGGAGCCGCTGGCCGGGGGCTGGCTGCTGCGGCCGGCGGACGAGCCGGTGCCGGCGGACGGCGGCCGGCTCGTGCTCGACCTGACCCGGCCGCGCCGGCCCGTACTGACGGTGGGCGGCGGCGCGGACTCCTGGACCCGTGAACTGAGTCCGCGGCACGCGGAGTTGCTGTACCTGCTCGCCGTACGGCGCGCCGGGCGCAGTGCGGCCGGTCTCGCCGAGGACCTGTTCGGGGACGCCTCGCGGACCGTCACCGTACGCGCGGAGATGTCCCGGGTGCGGCGGTACCTGGGAGCGCTCCTCGAACACCGGCCGTACCGCTTCCGTGAGGACGCGCGGATCGAGGTGCTGTTCCCCGACGACCCGCGGGACCTGCTGCCGTACTCGACCGCCCCGGCGGTGACGGTGGGCAGAACCCCGGGCCACCGGTCGAGGTGAACACCCCGTCGTCGGGGGCGCATTCGGCGTATCCGGGGCATCACGGGAGGTATCTTCCGTGGATTTGCGACGTCTTCGAGATACCGGGGGCCCGGCTGCCGTAGCATCCCGGTACGGGCCTCCCCACCTGCTCCTCGGTCAACGTACGGACCATCCGGCGCAGTTGGCCCGCCTCGGGAGGAGACATGAAGCATCGCGGCAGACACCGGCGACGCAGGCGGGGCGCGGCACTGCGCGCCGCCCTGGCCGGGACCGCGCTCGCGCTCACCGCGACCGCCACGATCGTCAGCGCCTCGCAGGCCACGGTCGCCGAGGACCCCGGCGCTCTGAAGCCCCTGACCTCCACCGCCGCCATGGCCCGGTTGCAACTGAAGGAGCACCTGGTGCCGCGGCGCTCGCTCGACCGGCTCGCCTCGGCGGCGGGCGGCACCGTCGGGGTCGCGGACGTCCTGCAGAACGCCGACCACACGCTGCGGGAGGCGGCCGACTGCGACTCCGGCGACCGGGACACGCTGCCGGTCGCGCCGGCGGCCGACGAGGCGTACTGCTGGGACCCCACCGACACCCTCACCGACGACTGGCGCCCGGCCTCGGTGACGACCTCGTCCGACGCGGACGACGACGGCCTGTGGGGCGCCAACCGCGTCGTCCTCGCCGGCTGGACGCACTCCACCACCTCCGGGCCGGCCGCCTCCCGGGGCCTGGCCCGGATCGCCGTGGTGGACGCGAACGACCCGGCCCACCCCACCTACGCCTGGGTCCTGCTGACCGTGCCCAGCGCCGACGGCAGCACCTACCGGGGTCTGACCTCGCAGATCTCCGGAATGGCCTGGTACGAGAACAAGCTGCTGGTCACCACCACCCCGGGCAGCGCCGACGCGCTCTACGTCTACGACCTGAACCGCATCCAGCGGACCTCGGTCCTGACGGACGCGGTCGGCCGGGTCCGGGGCGGCTGGTCGGCCGACGGGTTCCGGTACGCGATGCCGGCGGTGGGCTGGTACAGCTTCGCCGCGGGCGCCTGTTCCGGGGACGGCGCGCCCTGTCCGAGCGCGCTCTCGGTGGACCGGGGGACGTCCCCGGACAGTCTGGCGCTCGGCGAGTGGACCACCGCGGGCGACGACCGGCGGGCCCGGCTGTGGCGGTACGCGTTCGACGAGAGGCCCGCGCGCGACGGGCTGCTCGCCACCGACGCCGCCGGCCGGGTGGAGGCGATCGAGGCGTACCGGACGGGGGCCTCCGAGATCCGGGGCGTCCTGTCGTACCGGCCGCCTGGTGCGACCGACTCCGAGTGGTACGTCGGCCGTCTGCCCGGCGCCATGGACGGACACGGCGGCCTGTGGCGCCAGGACACCGACGGCGCGCACGGCAGCCGCTGCGGCTCGGACGCCTCGCACCGCTGCTGGGCCGCGGGTACCGGTTCGCTGTCGTACGCGTCCGACACGGGCGAGGTGTGGTCGGTCAGCGAGCGCATGCTGTTCTCGACGCCGCTGCGCTCGATCGACGCGTCGCTGCGCTAGCCGGGACGCGTCGTCGGACGCGGCACCTGGGCAAGCATCGACACGTCCGGGGCCGGGATGATTGCCTGGCCCCATGAGCAGCAGCATCGTCGTGACCACCTGGTCCCTGGAGCAGACCTCCCCCGCCGACCTCGTCCCGGCCGCCGCCCCAAAGGGCGACGGGGTGCGGATCGTCCGCGCCGAGGTCCCCTCCCCCGAGTTCAGCCGCTTCCTGTACGCCTCGGTCGGCGGTGACATCCGCTGGACCGACCGGCTGGGCTGGAGCCACGCCCGCTGGCGGGAGCACCTGGAACGACCGGGCGTGGAGACCTGGGTGGCGTACGACCGCGGCACCCCTGCGGGCTACGTCGAGCTGGAGCCGCAGGACGACGGAGTCGTGGAGATCGTCTACTTCGGGCTGCTCCCCGCCTTCCGGGGCCGCCGCATCGGCGGTCACCTGCTCTCGTACGGCGCCGCCCGCGCCTGGGACCTGGCGGAGCGGTGGGCGGCGCGGCCCCCGACGAAGCGGGTGTGGCTGCACACCTGCAGCCTGGACGGCGAGCACGCGATGGCGAACTACCAGCGCCGCGGCTTCACGCTCTTCGACACCAAGGCCGAGGAGGAACCGGACGTCCCGGCGCCGGGACCGTGGCCGGGAGCGTATCCCGACGCCCGCGGGTAAACGCGCCCGGAGCGTGACGCACACCACCCGTCTCACTATTCAGAATAGTTTGGTCCGCATCGCGGACGATGGTGGACTGGCCGGAGATCCGCGTGACACGCTTCCGTCATGTCTGGAACTGGAATCGCCTTGGTGAGTCGGCGGCACGTCGACCTCGGCCGCATGTCCAGCGCCATCTGTCCGGCGGGCTGAGAGCACAGCACCGCCGCCCCCTCCTGCCCAGACACCGGGGCCTGCGCAGCGCCGCGCGGGCCTTCCCGTGCGCCCGTACGCGCAGGTCAGAGCCGCTTCCCGCCGGTCCCGAAGGACGTTCAACCATGGCCGCCACCCCGCAGAACCCTGCCGCCTCCGGGCCCCGCCGCAAGGTGAGCCGTCACCGCGGCGAGGGACAGTGGGCTATGGGTCACCACACCCCGCTCAACGGCAACGAACAGTTCAAGAAGGACGACGACGGTCTCAATGTGCGGACACGCATTGAGACGATCTACTCCAAGCGCGGCTTCGACTCGATCGACCCCAACGACCTGCGCGGCCGGATGCGCTGGTGGGGCCTGTACACCCAGCGCAAGCCCGGAATCGACGGCGGCAAGACCGCCGTCCTGGAGCCGGAGGAGCTGGACGACAAGTACTTCATGCTGCGGGTGCGGATCGACGGCGGCCGGCTCACCACCCAGCAGCTGCGGGTGATCGGCGAGATCTCGCAGGAGTTCGCGCGGGGCAGCGCGGACATCACCGACCGGCAGAACATCCAGCTGCACTGGATCCGCATCGAGGACGTCCCGGAGATCTGGAACCGGCTGGAGGCGGTCGGCCTGTCCACCACCGAGGCGTGCGGCGACTGCCCGCGGGTGGTGATCGGTTCGCCGGTCGCCGGCATCGCCGAGGACGAGATCATCGACGGCAGCTGGGCCATCGACGAGATCCACGACCGGTACATCGGCAGCAAGGAGTTCTCCAACCTGCCGCGCAAGTTCAAGACGGCGATCTCCGGCTCCCCGCTCCTGGACGTCGTGCACGAGATCAACGACGTGGCGTTCGTCGGCGTCGAGCACCCCGAGCACGGCCCCGGCTTCGACCTGTGGGTGGGCGGCGGCCTCTCCACCAACCCGAAGATCGGCGTCCGGCTCGGCGCCTGGGTGCCGTTGGCGGAGGTCCCCGAGGTCTGGGCCGGCGTGGTCGGCATCTTCCGCGACTACGGCTACCGGCGGCTGCGCACCCGCGCCCGCCTGAAGTTCCTGGTCGCCGACTGGGGTCCGGAGAAGTTCCGCCAGGTGCTCCAGGACGAGTACCTCGAGCGCGCGCTCGTCGACGGCCCCGCGCCCGCCGAGCCCGTCTCCCGCTGGCGGGACCACGTCGGTGTGCACCGGCAGCGGGACGGCAACTTCTACGTCGGGTTCGCGCCGCGCGTCGGCCGCGTGGACGGCGCCACCCTGGCGAAGATCGCGGACCTGGCCGAGGCGCACGGCTCGGGCCGGGTGCGCACCACCGTCGAGCAGAAGATGATCGTCCTCGACGTCGCCGAGGACCAGGTGGAGTCACTGGTCGAGGCGCTGGAGGCGCTGGACCTGACCGCCAAGCCGTCCCCGTTCCGGCGCGGCACCATGGCCTGCACCGGCATCGAGTACTGCAAGCTCGCCATCGTCGAGACCAAGCAGCGCGGCAGCGCCCTGATCGACGAACTGGAGCGCCGGCTCCCGGACTTCGACGAGCCGCTCACCATCAACCTCAACGGCTGCCCGAACGCCTGCGCCCGTATCCAGGTGGCGGACATCGGTCTCAAGGGCCAGCTGGTCCTCGACGACCAGGGCAACCAGGTGGAGGGCTACCAGGTGCACCTCGGCGGTGCGCTGGGCCTGGAGGCCGGTTTCGGCCGCAAGGTCCGTGGTCTCAAGGTGACCTCCGAGGAACTGCCGGACTACGTCGAGCGGGTGCTCAGGCGCTTCCAGGCGGAGCGCGAGGACGGCGAGCGGTTCGCCACCTGGGCGTCCCGCGCCGGCGAGGAGGCCCTCTCATGAGCGAGCGGGCCGCCCCCTTCTACTGCCCCTACTGCGGCGACGAGGACCTGCGTCCCAGCGACGAGGGCCACGGCGCCTGGGAATGCGCGGCCTGCAACCGCGCATTCCAGCTGAAGTTCCTCGGGCTGCTCGCCCGGGGGCTGAAGCACTCCGAAGCTGGAGGGGAACACATATGACCACGACTCAGGAAGACCGCACGACGGACGAGTTGAAGGCGCTGGCCGAGCAGGCCGGGCGCGATCTCGAAGACGCCTCCGCCCTGGAGATCCTCCAGTGGGCGGTGGACACCTTCGGCAAGGGCTTCTGCGTGACCTCCTCCATGGAGGACGCGGTGGTGGCCCACCTGGCGTCCCGCGTCCAGAAGGGCGTGGACGTCGTCTTCCTCGACACCGGCTACCACTTCCCGGAGACGATCGGCACCCGGGACGCGGTCGAGGCCGTGATGGACGTCAACGTCATCACCCTCACCCCGCGTCAGACGGTCGCCGAGCAGGACGCGGAGTACGGCCCGAAGCTGCACGACCGCGACCCCGACCTGTGCTGCAGGCTCCGTAAGGTCCAGCCGCTGGAACAGGGCCTGACGAAGTACGCGGCCTGGGCGACCGGACTGCGCCGCGACGAGTCCCCGACCCGGGCGGGCACCCCGGTCGTCGGCTGGGACGAGAAGCGCCGGAAGGTCAAGATCTCGCCGATCGCCCGCTGGACCCAGGACGACGTGGACGCGTACGTCGCCGAACACGGCGTGCTGACCAACCCGCTGCTGATGGACGGCTACGCCTCCGTCGGCTGCGCCCCCTGCACCCGCCGGGTGCTGGAGGGCGAGGACGCGCGCGCCGGCCGCTGGGCGGGCCGTGCCAAGACCGAGTGCGGACTGCACGGATGACCGCGCATGCCACCCAGGCGAACACGGAGGAGTTGCACGTGACGACCGGAGCCACCGTCTGGCTCACGGGTCTGCCGAGTGCCGGCAAGACCACCATCGCGTACGAGCTGGCGAACCGGCTGCGCGCGGAGGGCCACCTCGTCGAGGTGCTCGACGGCGACGAGATCCGCGAGTTCATCTCGGCGGGCCTCGGCTTCACCCGGGAGGACCGGCACACCAACGTGCAGCGCATCGGCTTCGTCGCCGAACTCCTCGCCCGCAACGGCGTCAAGGCCCTGGTGCCGGTGATCGCGCCCTACGCGGACAGCCGGGACGCGGTACGCAAGCGCCATGCGGGGAACGGCACCGCCTACGTCGAGGTGCATGTGGCGACCCCGGTCGAGGTGTGCTCGGTACGCGACGTGAAGGGGCTGTACGCCAAGCAGGCCGCCGGTGAACTCACCGGTCTCACCGGCGTCGACGACCCGTACGAGGAGCCCGAGACGCCCGATCTGCGGATCGAGTCGCAGCACCAGACCGTGCAGGAGTCCGCCGCGAGCGTGTACGCCCTGCTCAGCGAGAGGGGACTGGCATGACGGCGACCGTGGCGACCCACGGGGAGGGCACGGACACCCCGTACGCCCTGTCCCACCTGGACGCGCTGGAGTCCGAGGCGGTCCACATCTTCCGTGAGGTGGCGGGCGAGTTCGAGCGGCCGGTGATCCTGTTCTCCGGCGGCAAGGACTCCATCCTGATGCTGCACCTGGCCCTGAAGGCGTTCGCACCCGCGCCGGTCCCCTTCTCCCTGCTGCACGTGGACACCGGGCACAACTTCCCCGAGGTCCTGGAGTACCGCGACCGCACAGTGGCCCGGCACGGGCTGCGGCTGCACGTGGCCTCCGTGCAGGACTACATCGACCGCGGTGTGCTGCGCGAACGCCCCGACGGCACCCGCAACCCGCTGCAGACGCTGCCGCTCACCGAGAAGATCCAGAGCGAGCGCTTCGACGCCGTCTTCGGCGGCGGCCGCCGCGACGAGGAGAAGGCCCGCGCCAAGGAACGCGTGTTCTCGCTGCGCGACGAGTTCTCCCAGTGGGACCCGCGCCGCCAGCGCCCCGAGCTGTGGAACCTCTACAACGGCCGGCACGCACCCGGCGAGCACGTCCGCGTCTTCCCGCTGTCCAACTGGACGGAACTGGACGTCTGGCAGTACATCGCCCGCGAGGGCATCGAGCTGCCGGAGATCTACTTCGCGCACGAGCGTGAGGTGTTCCAGCGGGCCGGCATGTGGCTGACGGCCGGCGAGTGGGGCGGTCCGAAGGACGGCGAGCGCGTCGAGAAGCGCCAGGTCCGCTACCGGACCGTCGGCGACATGTCCTGCACCGGCGCCGTGGACTCCGACGCGACGACGCTGGACGCCGTGATCGCCGAGATCGCCGCGTCCCGGCTGACCGAGCGCGGCGCCACCCGCGCCGACGACAAGCTCTCCGAGGCCGCGATGGAAGACCGCAAGCGCGAGGGGTACTTCTAGACATGAGCACGACCACCACGGAACTCGGTCTGGACGAGACCACCCTGCTGCGGTTCGCGACCGCCGGCTCGGTGGACGACGGCAAGTCCACCCTCGTCGGACGGCTGCTGCACGACTCCAAGTCGGTCCTCACCGACCAGCTGGAGGCCGTCGAGCGGGCCTCCGCCAGCCGCGGCCAGGACGCCCCGGACCTGGCGCTGCTCACCGACGGGCTGCGCGCCGAGCGCGAGCAGGGCATCACCATCGACGTGGCCTACCGGTACTTCGCCACCCCGAAGCGCCGGTTCATCCTCGCCGACACACCGGGCCACGTGCAGTACACCCGCAACATGGTCACCGGCGCCTCCACCGCCGAGCTGACCGTGATCCTGGTCGACGCCCGCAACGGCGTGGTCGAGCAGACCCGCCGGCACGCCGCGATCGCCGCCCTGCTGCGCGTCCCGCACGTCGTGCTCGCCGTCAACAAGATGGACCTGGTCGGCTACCAGGAGCCGATCTTCGCGGGGATCGCCGAGGAGTTCACGGCGTACGCGACCGAGCTGGGCGTCCCCGAGGTCACCGCGATCCCGATCTCGGCGCTCGTCGGCGACAACGTCGTGGAACCCTCCGCGAACATGGACTGGTACGGCGGCCCGACCGTCCTGGAGCACCTGGAGACCGTCCCGGTCAGCCACGACCTGGCGCACTGCCACGCCCGGCTGCCCGTGCAGTACGTGATCCGCCCCCAGAGCGCGGACCACCCCGACTACCGGGGCTACGCCGGACAGATCGCGGCCGGCACGTTCCGGGTCGGCGAGGAGGTCACGGTGCTGCCGTCGGGCCGTACGACGACGATCTCCGGCATCGACCTGCTCGGCCGGCCGGTCGACACGGCGTGGACGACCCAGTCGGTGACCCTGCTGCTCACGGACGACATCGACGTCTCGCGCGGCGATCTGATCGTGCCGACCAAGGACGCCCCGCCGACCACCCAGGACGTCGAGGCGACCGTCTGCCACGTCGCCGACGCGGCGCTGACCGTCGGCCACCGGGTGCTGCTCAAGCACGGCACCCGCACGGTCAAGGCGATCGTCAAGGACATCCCGTCCCGGCTCACCCTCGACGACCTGTCCCTGCACCCGCACCCGGGCCGGCTCGTCGCCAACGACATCGGCCGGGTGAAGATCCGTACCGCCGAGCCGCTGCCGGTCGACTCCTACGCCGACTCGCGCCGCACCGGCTCGTTCATCCTGATCGACCCCGCCGACGGCACCACGCTCACCGCGGGCATGGTCGGCGAGTCGTTCGCGTCCCCCGAGCCCGTCAAGGACGAGCCCGAAGACGACGGCTGGGACTTCTGACATGCAGACGACCGACGTCTACTCGACGTTCGCGAAGGAGGGCGGCCGCGTCGGCAGCGGTGCCCTCGGCAGCGGGCAGGGCGGGGTGGCGCGATGTGCGTGCTGACGTACGCGCACTGCCTGCGCGCCCTGGCCCCCCACCCGACGTCCCGGATGCGACGAAGACCTGCCGACCTCCCGGCCACGACCTGAAAGACCGTGACCGCCGGGCCAACGAGAGGAAAGCCTCCCGTGCCTGCCAATCGCTCCAAGCTCCTTCGCCGCGGCATCGCCGTGGCCGCCGCGCTCCCCTTGCTCACGCTCGCCGCCTGCGGCTACGGGTCGAAGTCCACGACCGACAACGCCAAGGAGAAGGTCTCCGCCGGCTCGTCCAAGATCGACGGCCTCGACTCGGTCAAGATCGGTTACTTCGGCAACCTCACCCACGGGACCGCGCTCGTCGCCCGTCAGCAGGGTTACTTCCAGAAGCAGCTGGGTGCCACCAAGGCGGCGTACCAGATCTTCAACGCCGGCCCCTCGGAGATCGAGGCCCTGAACTCCGGCTCCATCGACATCGGCTGGATCGGCCCGTCCCCGTCGATCAACGGCTACACCAAGTCGAACGGCAAGAGCCTGAAGATCATCGGCGGTTCGGCCTCCGGCGGCGTCAAGCTCGTCGTGAACCCGAAGAAGATCAAGTCCCTGAAGGACGTCAAGGGCAAGAAGATCGCGACGCCGCAGCTGGGCAACACGCAGGACGTGGCGTTCCTCAACTGGATCGCCGACCAGGGCTGGAAGGTCGACGCCAACACCGGCAAGGGCGACGTGTCGGTGGTCCGCACCGACAACAAGATCACCCCCGACGCCTACAAGTCCGGTGCCATCGATGGCGCCTGGGTGCCCGAGCCGACCGCTTCCAAGCTGGTCGCCGAGGGCGCGAAGGTGCTGCTCGACGAGTCGACGCTGTGGCCGGACAAGAAGTTCGTGATCACGAACATCATCGTGCGGCAGCAGTTCCTCAAGGACCACCCGAAGGCCGTCGAGGCGGTGCTGAAGGCCTCGGTCGAGGCCAACAAGTGGATCAACGCCAACCCCGACCAGGCCAAGGCGGTGGCGAACAAGCAGCTGGAGGCCGACTCCGGCAAGGCGCTGAAGGCGAACGTCCTGGATCCGGCGTGGAAGTCGATCCAGTTCACCGACGACCCGCTGGCCGCCACCCTCAACACCGAGGCGGAGCACGCCGTCAAGGCCGGCCTGCTGCAGAAGCCGGACCTGAAGGGGATCTACGACCTGACGATCCTCAACAAGGTCCTCAAGGCCGACGGTGACGCCACCGTCTCCGACGCCGGTCTCGGCAGCAGCTGACGGACCCCGACGAGATCCCAGGAGGTGATGACCATGGCCACGACCCTCGCCCAGGCAGACGAGACCGTCGAGTACGCGGCGCGGCTCGAACACGTCTCCAAGTCCTTCGCCGGACCGGGTGGGCAGCAGCTCGTCCTGGACGACATCAGCCTCGATGTCGCGCCGGGCGAGTTCGTCACCCTCCTGGGGGCCTCGGGCTGCGGCAAGTCCACGCTGCTGAACCTGGTGGCCGGCCTGGACGCGCCGAGCACCGGTGCCATCGCGACGGACGGCCGCCCGGCCCTGATGTTCCAGGAGCACGCCCTCTTCCCGTGGCTGACCGCGGGCAAGAACATCGAACTCGCCCTCAGGCTGCGCGGCGTCCCGAAGCCCGAGCGGCGCGGCAAGGCCGAGGAACTGCTCGAACTCGTCCGGCTGAAGGGCGCGTACGGCAAGCGCGTGCACGAGCTGTCGGGCGGTATGCGGCAGCGGGTGGCGCTGGCGCGGGCACTCGGCCAGGAGAGCAACCTGCTGCTGATGGACGAGCCGTTCGCGGCCCTCGACGCCATCACGCGGGACGTGCTGCACGACGAACTGACCCGGATCTGGGCGGAGACCGGGGTGTCCGTCCTGTTCGTCACGCACAACGTGCGCGAGGCGGTGCGGCTGGCCCAGCGGGTCGTCCTGCTGTCGTCCCGGCCGGGCCGGATCGCCCGCGAGTGGACGGTCGGCATCCCGCAGCCGCGTCGCATCGAGGACGCGCCCGTGGCCGAACTGTCCCTTGAGATCACCGACGTACTGCGGGGGGAGATCCGCCGTCATGGCCAGCACTGAGACCACGCCGACCCAGGATGCCGGGAGTGTCGAGGCAGGCCTCGACGCCCTGGAGACCTCGGTCGCCGGACGGCCGCCCTTCAGCCAGACCCTCCGGAACAAGATCCTGCCGCCGGTCATCGCCGTCGCGGTGGTGCTGGTCGCCTGGACCCTGCTCTACCCGGTCGTCGACGACCCGTCGAAGCTGCCCTCCCCCGCCGACGTCTGGAGCGCGGTCGAGGACCAGTGGGTCAAGGGGACCCTGCTCAGCTACATCTGGGGCAGCGTCTCCCGCGGTCTGCTGGGCTTCCTGCTCGCGCTGGTGATCGGCACACCGCTGGGCCTGGTGGTGGCGCGGGTGAAGTTCGTCCGCGCGGCCTTCGGCCCGATCCTGTCCGGTCTGCAGTCGCTGCCCTCGGTCGCCTGGGTCGCGCCGGCGGTCATCTGGCTGGGGCTGAACAACTCGGTGATGTTCACGGTGATCCTGCTGGGTGCCGTGCCCTCCATCGCCAACGGTCTGGTGTCGGGCGTCGACCAGGTGCCCCCGCTGTTCCTGCGGGCGGGCCGTACCCTGGGCGCCACGGGCCTGCGCGGCACCTGGCACATCGTGATGCCGGCCGCGCTGCCCGGCTACGTGGCCGGTCTGAAGCAGGGCTGGGCGTTCTCCTGGCGTTCGCTGATGGCCGCCGAGATCATCGCCCAGTCGCCGGACATGGGCATGGGACTCGGTCAGCTGCTCGAGGTGGGCCGTACCAACAGCGACATGCCGACGGTCTTCCTGGCCATCCTGCTCATCCTGTTCGTCGGCATCGCCATCGACCTGCTGATCTTCAGCCCGCTGGAGCGCTGGGTGCTGCGCAGCCGCGGTCTGCTGGTGAAGAGCTGAGGTCCGGCCATGCGAAGGAAGCCGGTGCGCCCCGTCCTCGTGGTGATCGCCCACGGCAGCCGTGATCCGCGGCACGCGGCGACCGTGCACGCCCTGGTGGAGCGGGTGCGGTCGCTGCGGCCCGGGCTGCGCGTGGAGACCGGCTTCCTGGACTTCAACATCCCGTCCGTGCACGGTGTCCTGGAGTCACTGGCGGCGCAGGGCGTCCGGGACGTCGTCGCCCTGCCCCTCCTGCTCACCCGCGCGTTCCACGCGAAGGCCGACATCCCGGCCGTCCTGCGGGACGCGCCGCCGCGGCTGCGGATCCGGCAGGCCGACGTGCTGGGCCCGTCCCCACTGCTGCTCTCGGCCCTGGAACGGCGGCTGTACGAGGCGGGGCTGAGCCCCGCCGACAAGGCCTCCACAGGGGTCGTCCTGGCCTCGGCGGGGTCCAGCGACCCGGAGGCGATCGCGGTGATCGGGGACCTCGCGCGGGAGTGGCGGGGCACCGGCTGGTGCGCCGTGCGGCCCGCGTTCGCCTCCGCCGCCCTCCCCCGCACCGAGGACGCGGTACGCGAACTCAGGGACCTGGGCTGCGCCCGGGTGGCCGTGGCCCCGTACGTCCTCGCGCCCGGCTTCCTGCCCGACCGGATCGCCCGTGGCGCGGTCGAGGCGGACGTGCTGGCCGAGGTGCTGGGTCCGGCGCCGGAGGTGGCGCGCGTGCTTGTCCAGCGGTACGACGCGGCCCGCCTGCCCGCGCTGGCGGCCGTGGGGGCCTGACGGTCGGTGTTCGCGGTCCGGCGCTCCCCTGTCCCGTCGGACCGCGAACAGTCGGTCCACGGCGGGCCGCCCTCGCGGGCACTGGCCGCCGTGGCCGACTCTTCCTACTGCGTCGTGCGGGGCGAACGTGTCACACCTGGGGCATTACCGGTTCGGTTCCCAACGACTTGTCCTCATGGGGTTGTTGACCCGGTCGTCGCGGTCACCGTGGCCGCGGGGCCGACACCGGCCGCGGTGACGGCGGCGACGGTCACGGTGTAGCGGGTGCCGGGCCGCAGTCCGCCGATCACCCGGAACATGCCCTTGGCGGACGGCTGGGTGACCAGGACGTCCCGCCCGGTGACGTCGACGGGGGCGCGGCCGTCCGAGACGGTGACCCGGTAGCCGGTCACCCTGGCGTCGCCGGTGTCGGTGGGCGGGGTCCAGGCGAGGGTGGCCGCGGTGGCCGCCGTGCGCAGCTTCGGACCGGTCGGCGCGGCCGGGAGGGTGTGCGCGGCGGTCGGGGCCAGCGGTGCGGAGGCGAGTGAGGGGGCGCTCTCGCCGTGGGCGTTGCGGGCGGTGACCGTCACGGTGACGGGGGTCGCGGGGGCGCCGAGGCGGATCAGGGCGGTCCGCTTGAACTCGGCGGCGGAGACGCTCGCCTCGCCGACCTGGCGGCCTGCCGTGTCGTAGGCCCGGGCGGTGTAGCCCGTCACCGGTGCGCCCCCGTCCGCGAAGGTGGGGTTGAAGGTGACCCAGAGCGCGTCGGCACCGGCGGTGCCGGTCCCGACTCGGGAGGGCGCCTCGGGAACGGAGACGGCGCCGATCCGGCGGTCGAGCAGGTGCCGGTAGGCGGGTTCGAGTCCGGCGGCGTCCAGTACGGCCGTCGGCACATCGGAGAGCCCTGCCATGATCTGGTTGCCGGTGGTGACCAGGCCCTTGTTGTCGCCGTCGGCCGTGCCCTCCTCCCACCAGTTGTCCTTGACCAGGGTGGGGTCGTTGTTGCCGAGGCCGTCGCGGTAGTCGGTGTGCCGGGAGGCGACGTTGGCGTAGGAGGCGCGGTAGAGGACGTTGCCCTCGACGGTCTCGTAGGTGCAGCCGTTGTCGGTGTAGACGCTCTTGCCGAGGCCCCACTGGTCGTGGATGACGTTGCCGGTGACCTTCTCGCCGTCGGCCAGGGAGGTGCCGGTCAGGCCCTGGGTGTAGACGCCGCCGCCGTCGTCGAGCATCTGCATGTAGTCGTGGATCAGGTTGTTCCGTACGGCGTTGTCGTGGCTGGGGTTCGCGGTGGCCGGGTCGCCGATCTTGTCGGGCCAGCCGCCCCAGCCCAGGGAGACGGCCGAGTAGCCGACGTGGTCGATCTGGTTGTGGGCGATGGTGTCGTGCTGCGTGTAGCCGTTGAGGATCGCCACCCCGCCGTGGTATTCGCGGGGCAGCCCGTAGAGGTGGTTGTCGGTCACCTGGACGCCGGAGGCGGGCGTCTGCCCGTCGACCCCGCCGATCTCGACGCCGTTGCCGGAGATGTCGGTGAAGATGCTTCCGCTGACCGTGGAGTCCGCCGAGCCCGCCCCCAGGTCGAGGCCGGACGCGCCGAGGTGGGCGAAGACGTCGTCGGCGAAGCCGATGCGCTGCCCGTACGCGAACGACACGTTGCCGGGCATCTTCGTCCAGGACGCGAAGGGGCAGGTGCCGCCCTCGACGTACTGGCACAGCCCCTGGGTGGCCCAGCCCCGGTCCCCGGTGACGGTGTAGCCGGCCTGGATCTCGGAGAAGCCCTCCGGGCCGCTCGGCGTCAGCCAGGTCGCGTAGCCGAACTCGATGTCGCGGAAGACGATGTCGTGCACGGGCGCGTCCGCCGTGCCCCGTCCCTCGACCAGTTTCTCGGCGGCCGCCGCCTCGACGTCGGCGCGGGACAGGCGCTCGCCCTCGCGGGGCAGGTAGTAGACCCGGTGTGCGCTCTTGTCGAGGTACCACTCACCGGGCTGGTCGAGCAGTTCGTAGGCGTTCTCGACGTACGACGGCTTGCCGCCGTCGGTGAGCTTCCCGGGGCCGACCATGCTGACGGTGCGGCCGGGGATGTCGGGGAACTCCACGCGTCTGTTGGAGTTGTCCCAGCACGGCTGGGTCATGGTGATCGTGGTTCCCTCGGCGGCGGCGACCCGGCAGCGCGGCTCGGTCCACTGCCCGAGTCCGTTGCGTTCCACGTTCCACAGCGCCTCGCCGCTGGTGTACACGAACTCGGCGTCGGCGGGGTGCTTCCAGTGGGCGATCGTGTCGGAGGACGCGGTGTAACCGGTGGCGGTCTGGGTGAGGGTGACCGGGACGGCCCCGCGGGCGCGTTGGGCGCGCACCCCGTCGACGTACAACTGCCGGGTGTCGGTGAGCCCTCGGGGGGCCGGCGCGGACCACAGCCCGGGGCGGCCCGGCACCCGCCGCCAGCCGGTGACCCGGCGGCCGCCGCTGATCAGGGTGGCGTCGCCGGTGCCCTGCCAGATCACCCGGTGGCCGTTGCCGCCGGAGTCACGGGCGTCCAGGACCAGGGGCCCGGTGCGGCGGTAGGTGCCCGGGGCGAGGTGCACGGTGAGGTCGGTGCGCAGTCCGGCGACCCTGGCCCGGACCAGGTCGCGGGCGCGGTCGAGGGTGCGGACGGGGCTGCGTGCGGTGCCGGCGGCGTGGTCGTCGCCGACGGGTGAGACGTAGACGTCGGAGGAGGCCTTGGCCGGGGCCCCGGTCTCGGCTCCGGCCGTGGCGGCGAGGCCCGGGGTGCCGAGGGCGAGCGCGGCGGCGACGAGGGTGACGAGGGCGGCTCTTCGGTGCGTGGGCATGTGCCCCTCCCGTGGGGTCAGCCTGGAACCAACCCCGGGAAAGGTAGGAGCATTTGGATGCCTCGGTCAATGAAAATGACGGGATTGCTCACAGCGACTCGGACAAGTCCCTTGATTCATTGGACCAGTGGCGCCGTGGCGGCGGGCGTCAGCCGGTCAGCTCGACCAGTTTGAGGACGGTGTTCCAGTTCCGCGTGGTGGCGATCAGCCCCTTGTTGACCCGGGACCGGGACAGCGCCTCCGCCAGCTTGGAGCGGCCGAGTCCGTCCGGGGCGTACAGGTACAGCGCCCGGTCCCCGAGGCGGAACTCCTCCGGGAGGTGGACGGCCGGGTCGATGCCCGCGTAGCGCTCCGCGGCGACCGGCCCGGAGAAGTAGGTGACGTGCAGCTGCCTGGCCTCCAGCTCGGCGGCCGGGAAGGGGCAGGCCTCGGCGACCGCCTTCAGATAGGCGTGGTCACGGACCAGCACGTCGACGGAGAAGCCGAACCGCTCCTCGATCGCCCCGGTCAGCTCCGCCGCCAGGAAGTCCGCGTCCCCACGGGCGGAGGTGAAGACGGCCTGCCCGCTCTGCAGGTAGGTCTGGACGCGGTCGTGGCCCAGCCCGGTCATCAGTCCGCGCAGTTCGGCCATCGGGAGCTTCTTCTTGCCGCCCACGTTGATCCCGCGCAACAGCGCCGCATAGGTCGTCATTCGAACACCTTAGAACGGCCGTCGTGACCCTGATCGGCATCCCCGAGACAGACCGACAGATGTAAGGGCCCCCCATCCTCCTCGGCGACGAGAGAGCGTCACGCCACTTCACCGGACAGCACGAGGAGCCGGCCTTTCCGGGCCCATACCTTCGAAGCGGACGCAGGACATGCGGCACAAGGTGACGGCGGGGGCCGTCACCGCACACGAGGGGGAGATTCCGTCATGGATCCCGTCAAGGGGCAGGGAGAGACGCGGGTGCGGGGCCTGGCCGCCCGGGCCGGCGGCTGGAGCGCGAGGCACCGCTGGGCCGCCGTCGGCATATGGGTGCTGTTCGTCGTCCTGGCGATGGGGCTGGGCTCGGGGGCCGGCCGGGTCGACGTCGACGAGAGCGACCAGCTCAAGGGCGAGACGCACACCGCCGCGCGGATCATCGACGACGCGGGGATCAAGGAGCCGGCCGGCGAGACGGTGCTGATCCAGGCGAAGGACGGCTCGCTCAAGGCCACGGACGGCGATTTCAGGGCCGCCGTCGCGGACGTCGTGAAGGCCGTCGAGGGCACCGGCGAGGTCACGGACGTCACCTCCCCCTACGACACCCGGACCATCTCGAAGGACGGCCGCAGCGCGCTGGTCCAGTTCGACATGCGCGGCGACGCCAAGACCGCGGGCGACCGGGTCGAGCCGGTGCTGAACGCCGTCAAGGGGGTGCAGAAGGCGCACGGCTCGCTGCGGATCGAGGAGATCGGCGGCGCCAGCATGAACAAGCAGTACTCCGACGCCTTCGGCAAGGACTTCCAGCGGGCCGAGTACTCCGCCGTCCCGGTGGCCTTCGGCATCCTGCTGATCGCCTTCGGAGCCCTGGTGGCCGCGCTGCTCCCCGTCGGCCTGGCGATCACCGCGATCATGGCGACGATGGGCCTGATGGGGCTGGTCAGCCATCTGCAGCCGATGAGCGACACCGCCAACTCCGTGATGCTGCTGGTCGGCATGGCGGTCGGCGTCGACTACTGCCTCTTCTACCTGCGCCGGGAACGCGAGGAGCGGGACGCCGGCCGGGACGCGGGAGCCGCGCTGCGGATCGCCGCCGCCACCAGCGGCCGGGCGATCATCGTGTCCGGTGTGACGGTGTGCGTGGCGATGGCGGGCATGCTGTTCACCGGGCTCGCCCAGTTCGAGGCGATGGGCCTGGCCTCCCTGATGGTCGTCGCGGTCGCCATGGTCGGTTCCGTGACCGTGCTGCCCGCGCTGCTCTCCCTGCTGGGCGAGCGGGTCGAAAAGGGCCGGATCCCCTTCCTGCGCCGCCGCGGACGCCGGAGCGGCCCCGGCGAGAGCCGCTTCTGGACGGCCGTGCTGCGCGGTGTGCTCGCCCGGCCGCTGGTCTCCGTGGTCGTCGCGGTCGGCGCGCTGCTCGCCGTCGCCGCGCCCGCCCTCGGCATGAAGACCTCGCAGCTCACCCTGGACCAGGAGTTCGGCCACTCACTGCCGATCGTCGGCACCTACGACCGCTTGAACCAGGCCTTCCCGGGCGGTTCCGAGCCCGCCGAGGTGGTCGTCAGGGCCAAGGACATCAACGCCCCCGAGGTGAGGCAGGCGCTGACCGACTTCCGGGAGCGGGCGATCAGCTCGGGCGCCTCGCGCGGCCCGGTCGACATCAAGCTGCACGACGACGCGAACGTGGCCCTGATATCCGTGCCGCTGGTGGGCGGCTCCGACCTGGACAAGGCCGGCCGGAGCCTGGAGAAGCTGCGCGACGAGGTACGGCCCGCCACCCTCGGCAAGGTCGACTTCGTGCAGGCGCCGATCACCGGGAACGTCGCGGGCAACGAGGACTTCAACGACCAGCTGATGGGCTCGGTGGTCCCGGTCTTCGCCTTCGTGGTCGTCTTCGCCTTCCTCCTGATGCTGCTGTCGTTCCGCTCGCTGACGGTCGCGGTCACCTCGATCGTCCTCAACCTGCTCTCGGTGGGCGCCGCCTACGGCATCCTCGTCGCCGTCTTCCAGCACGGCTGGGGTGCCTCCCTGGTCGGAGCGGAGGGCGTCGGCGCGATCGTCACCTGGCTGCCGCTGTTCCTCTTCGTGATCCTGTTCGGCCTGTCCATGGACTACCACGTCTTCGTGGTCTCCCGGATCCGCGAGGCCCGGCTGCGCGGCCGCTCCACCGAGGACGCCATCCAGCACGGGGTGGTCACCACCGCCGGAGTCGTCACCAGCGCCGCCGTCATCATGGTCGCCGTCTTCGCGATCTTCGGCACGCTGTCCATGCAGTCCATGAAGCAGATGGGCGTGGGCCTTGCGGCGGCCGTCCTCATCGACGCGACGGTCATCCGGGGCGTGCTGCTGCCGGCGGTGATGGCACTGCTCGGTGAGCGCAACTGGTACCTGCCGAACTGGCTGCGGTGGCTGCCGGACCTGTCCCACGACGAGTCGCCGGAGCCGGTGCCGGTGCCGACGGCCCGGGGCGACCAGGACCGGCTGCCGGTCTGAGCACCGCCCCCCGGCCAAGGGCCCGTCGGCTTCCGGAGCCGACGGGCCCGACCCGTCGACCACGGCCGGGTGCGCGCACGCGGTCCGGCCTCCGTGGATGCGAGACTGGCCGCCGGACGACGGGCGCGCGCGGACGCGCGGACGCGGGAACGGGAGGCGGACGGTGGACGAGGCAAGGGCGCGGGACGTGCTGGCCGCGGCGGACGTGCTGCCCGGCGCGGTGGCCGGTGCCTCGCTGCTGGCCCTGGGCGAGAACGCGGTGTTCGGCGCCGGGGACCTGGTGGTGAAGGTCGGCCGGGACGCCGAGCTGCTGGACCGGGCCCGGCGCGAGCTGGAGATCGCCGGCTGGCTGGCGGAGGCCGGGGTGCCGGCCGTACGGGCCGCCGAACCGAAGGCACGGCTCGTCGAGGGCCACCCGGTGACGGTGTGGCACCGGCTGCCGGATCCGGTGCGGGCGGCCGAGCCGCGCGACCTGGCCGAGCTGCTGCGGACCGTGCACGCCCTGCCCTCGCCGCCCTTCGGACTGCCGCCCCGCGAGCTGCTGGGCGGAGTGGAGCGCTGGCTGCGGCTCGCCGGCGACGCGATCGACCCCGCCGACGCGGCCTACCTCCGGGAACGCCGGGACGGTTTCGCGGCGGCCGCGGCCGCGCTGACACCGCGTCTGACGCCGGGCCCGATCCACGGGGACGCGCTCCCCCGCAACGTGCACGTCGGCCCGGACGGCCCGGTCCTGGTCGACCTGGAGACCTTCTCCGCGGACCTGCGCGAGCACGACCTCGTGGTGATGGCGCTGTCGCGGGACCGGTACGGCCTGCCGCCCGAGGCCTACGACTCCTTCACCGAGACCTACGGTTGGGACGTGCGGGAGTGGGAGGGCTGCCCGGTGCTCCGCGGAGCCCGGGAGACGGCGAGCTGCGCATGGGTGGCCCAGCACGCCCCGACCAACCCCAAGGCACGGGCGGAATTCGACCGCCGGGTGACGTCGCTACGGGAGGGCGACGAGTCGGTACGCTGGTACCCCTTTTGAGGAGCGCCCCTTCGGGGCGCTGGAGGTACCCCCGGCCGAAGGCTGGGGGAGGAACTGCGCGAAGAACCCCCACCGGCCCGCGGCCGACAAGCCACGTGACCCGTCACTCACACGACGTCGGCCAGCTCCCGCAGGGGCCACGCCCCGTCCACCACCGCGTCGGCCTCCCCCTTGCCCCGCAAGAACCCCTGGAAGTCCGCCGCCCACTGCGCGTACCACTCCACCTGACGCCGGTGCAGCTCCGCCGGTCCCAGGGCCGCGATCTTCGGGTGGCGCTCGGCTATCGCCCCGGCCAGCCGGGCCGCGGCGAGCGCGTCGGCCGAGGCGTTGTGCGCGGCGGTGAGGGTGATGCCGTACTCGGCGCAGACCGCTTCCAGGTTGCGCTTGCCGCGGCGGTAGCGGTCCACCCAGCGGTCGATGGTGTACGGGTCGACGACCGGTGCCGGGTCGAGGCCGCCGAGGCGGTCACTGAGGGACGGCAGTCCGTGCCGGCGCAGTTCCGCCGAGAGCAGGGTGAGGTCGAAGGTCGCGTTGTAGGCGACGACCGGGACGCCCGTCTTCCAGTAGCCGGTGAGGACGTTCGCGAGGGCGTCGGCGACCTGGTCGGCCGGTCCCCCCTCGGCCGTGGCCCGTTCGTTGCTGATGCCGTGCACCGCCACCGCGTCCGCCGGGATCTCCACGCCCGGATCCGCCAGCCATTCCCGGCGGCCCAGCTCCTGCCCGGCCCTGACCTCGATCACGGCCCCCGTGACGATCCGCGCCTCGCGTGGATCGGTACCCGTCGTCTCCAGGTCGAAGCCGATCAGGAGCTCCTGGTGCCAGCCCATGGGCGGCCCCCCTTCTTGGTGGTGCTTTCCCCCAGTGGTCTCCACCCTCGCATGCGCCACTGACAATCAGGGGACCGCGTTCCGGTCACCGGCGCGCGGCTGCCCTCGGCCCCCGTCAGGACACCGGACGCGAATCCGCCCAAGCCATCTCGAACTCCTCGCGATAGGTGGGGAAGAGACCCGTTTCCACCAGCTCGTCCGACTTGACCACCTTGTTGCCGTTGCGCAGCACGAGCACCGGCGACTCCATCCCGCGGGCGCCGCGCAGGTAGGACTGGATGATCGCGACGCCGTCGGCGCCGTCGCCGTCCACCAGGTAGGCGGAGAACCGGGGAGTGTCGTCGTACACCTGGATCTCGAAGGCGCCGGGGTCGCGCAGCCGGGAGCGGACCCGGCGCATGTGGAGGATGTTCATCTCCACCGAACGGGCCAGTTCGCCCCGCTTCATCCCCAGTTCGCGCTCGCGGCGCTTGACGGCGCTGGACGCCGGGTTGAGGAAGAGCAGGCGGATCCGGCAGCCGGTCTCCGCGAGGCGGACCAGGCGGCGGCCGGAGAAGTTCTGCACGAGCAGGTTGAGGCCGATGCCGGTGGCGTCCAGCCGGCGGGCGGCGCCGAAGAGGTCCTCGGCCGGGAACTGGCGCATCAGGCGCACCCGGTCGGGGTGGACCGCGACGACGTCCGCGTACCGGTCGCCGACGAGGTCCTCGACCGCGTCCACCGGCAGCCGGCGCGCGGAGGGCACGTCGCCGCCGGCGCCGAGCCTCTCCAGGAGCCGGGCGGAGGCGCGTTCGGCCTGGTCGAGGACGGCACCGGACAGGGCGCGGTTGCGGGAGACGACGTTGCGGGTCACCTCCAGCTCGTCGAGGGCGAGTTCGACGTCCCGGCGCTCGTCGAAGTACGGCTCGAAGCAGGGCCAGTGCTGGACCATCAGCTCGCGCAGCTGCGGCAGGGTGAGGAAGCTGAGCACGTTGTCGTCGGCGGGGTCGAGGAGGTAGCCCTTGCGGCGGCTGACCTCACGGACCGCGACCGCCCGCTGGACCCACTCCTGGCCGGCCGGACCGGCCGCGGCGACCACCCACTCGTCGCCGTGGACGGGTTCGTAGACGGGCCGCAGCACGGCGGCCACGACGGCGCGCATCCGCTGTTCGACGAGGTTCAGCCAGATGTAGGCGCGGCCCGCCCGTTGGGCGCGCGTACGCACCTCCAGCCAGGCGTCGGCGTCCCACTCCAGCTCCGGCCCGATGGAACCCGTGGCGTCCATCGGCCGGGCCAGGGACACCGCGCCGGGCGGGACGTCTGTGGAGTTCCCCTCGTGACCCTCGTCACCAGGGGGCAGCTCCAGGCCTCCCGAGCCCACCCGTGCACCGCCTTCCGCTCCCCCGAGCTCTCCCCATGCCAACGATCAAGGAAGGGTACTCCGGGAGTGGTCGGCGGTGCAGCCGGATGGACAGGTCGTTTCTCAACTACCGTTTCCCGGCTGACCGTTCTGATCGGCGAGGGCGGCCGGAGTGAGCGGATTCATAGCGGTCACGTCACGCGGGGCGATGGAGAAGCCCTGCCAGTGGACCGGCATCGGCTGCTGGTCCTCGTCGCGCGCGATGTGGTGGAAACCGACGTTCACCCAGACCACGGGGTTGGTGAGGGTCTGCCCGTCGACCCACTGGTCGACGTTCTTGGGGTGGCCGTTCGCGCAGCCCGGGTTGTTGCTGGCGAACTGCTCGCACGCGTTGTACTGGGTGAAGTAGACGTCGTGCTTGGTGAAACCGTGACCCGGGTACTTGTTGGTGGCGCCCTGGACGATCTCGTACGAACGGGCGTGGCCGTCCTTGTTCTTGCCGGCCGTGCTCACCACGCGCCACCAGCGCATGTTCTTGGAGTCGCCGGCGAGTTCCTTGGTGACGCTGGTGCGGGTGGTCCTGTTGGTCGGCGCCTCCTGTCCGCGCGCCGGTGCGCTGACCACCGAGTCGTACTGTTCGACACGGCTCTTGGAGGAGCCGTCGAGGTCGAAGTCCAGCTTCCAGAACACGTTGTGGCTGTGGCTGGTGGCGTAGGCATGGGCGCCCTTGCCGATCGGCCAGCCGCGGCCGTCACCGGCGTCGTAGTCACCCGGCGAGAGGCTGCCGGTGGCGCCGACGTTCATGTTGATCGTGCCGTCGTCCTGGAAGCGCCACTCGGTCATGTACTCGTACCAGCCGACCTTGTTGACGCTGTAGACCAGCAGGTCCTTGCCCTGCTGCTGGTACACCCGGTTGCCGGTGTCGGCCTGCATCCGGTACGCGTGGCCGCGGGAACGGGTGGTGGTGCACAGGCCGTTGACGTTCGGGTGCGTCGGGTCCCACGCGTCGGGCACCTTGACGCTCTTGATGGTGCCGCCGGGGCACTCGGCCGGGGCCAGCGGCATCAGGCCCTGGGCGAAGCCGAAGCCGGTCAGGTCGTCGTACTCGACGCTGCCGTCGTCGTAGGGGACGTCGATCTGGGCGAGGCGGGCGCTGGAGAGGACCTTGATGGGGGCGGCCTCGCCCTTGGGCTGGTAGGAGATGTGCTCCAGGACCAGCCCGGCCTTGCTGTCGTAGCGCCAGCACATCCGCCAGGTGGTGCCGGTGGAGAGCTTCTGCTCGATGCGGTAGGCGGCGGAGCAGTCGGCGGCCGCCGCCGCGGCCGCCCTGGGCTGGGCGGCGGCCGGTCCGGCCGCCGTGGTGGCGCCGGCCGCCAGCGCGGCGGCGGACAGGCCCACGGCGGCCGTCCTGCGGGCACGGCGGATTCTGTTCGGGTGCATGACGAGGTGACTCCTGGTACGGGAGATGCCGAGTGGGAGGGTGAACGGGGAGCCGGGCTCAGCGGCCGAGCTTCACGACCTTGCGCGCGCTCAGGTCGACGACGAACGACCTGGCGTCGATCCACGGCCCGTTCTTCACCTTGGGGAAGAGCCGCACGCAGCGGTGTTCGCCGCACTTGTCGAGTGCGGCCGGCTGGGCGCCGGGGACGGCGCGGTAGACCGCGCTGTTCAGCAGCAGCTGCCGCTCGGGGTCGGTCAGCCGCTGACCGGTGGCGTCCTTGAAGTCCGCCTTCAGGCCGGCGCCGAGCGGGTCGGCGATCAGCAGTTCGAGGGCCGCGACGTTCTCGTCGTGGCTGAGCGGCGGCTGGACGCCCCGCCGGGTGGTGGTCCGCTCGACCTTGCCGGAGGCGAGGTCGACGGTCCGGGTGACGAGGCTGTCGTCGCGGTAGTCGTAGAACGTGGCGTCCGCGCGCCGTGGTGCGTGCGCGCTGTCCAGTTCCTCCGCGTCCGGCTCGGCGAGGTCGACGCTGAGCCGCTGCGGGCCGCGGCGGCCCTCGACGTTCTCGCCGGCGTCGAGCATCTGCCGGCTCAGGGCGAGCTGTTCGACGCGCCAGGTCTCGTCGTCGGTCAGCGGGTCACTGCCCGTGCCCTTCGCGCCCTCGGCGGGCGCCTGTTCCACCACGCCGCCCTTGACGGCGTCCTGCCCCTGGCCCGCCTGCTGCGCGGCGACCGCCCCGGTCCTGTCGCGCCCCTGTGGTTCGTCGGCCCCCGCCGTCCCCGGCAGGGTGATCCCGACCATCACGGCGGTCCCCGCCACCGCCAGTCCCGCACCGGCCACCACCTTGCCCAGATGGCGGTGCACTATGTCGCGCACATCTTCCCCCTACTCCCCCTTGGTCATCGGGAGTACGTGTCTGCCCCACTGGTTCGGCACACTTCGCCCCATGGAGCACTGTGTGCACTGGTCGCCGGGTAAGAGGGACGTAAGTCAGGAGGGGTTCCATTACTTTCGGGCAGACTCATGACCAAGGCGCCCTCGGGCGTAACGCACACCTGGAAGAGTCGACTTCATGCAGGTCTGGCCTGGAGAGGCATATCCGCTCGGCGCGACGTACGACGGCGCCGGGACCAACTTCGCGGTGTTCACCGAGACCGCGGACCGAGTGGAGCTGTGTCTGCTGCACGACGACGGCTCCGAGACGGCCGTGGAGCTGCGCGAGAGCGACGCCTTCGTACGGCACGCGTACCTGCCGGGCGTGATGCCCGGCCAGCGCTACGGCTTCAGGGTGCACGGCCCGTACGACCCCGGGCGCGGGCTGCGCTGCAACTCGGCGAAGCTGCTGCTCGACCCGTACGCGAAGGCGGTCAGCGGGTCGGTGCGCTGGGGCGAGGAGGTGTACGGCTACCACTTCGGCGATCCCGAAAAGCGCAACGACCTGGACTCCGCGCCGCACACCATGACGTCGGTGGTGATCAACCCGTACTTCGACTGGGGCGACGACCGCCGGCCCCGCACCGAGTACCACCACACGGTGATCTACGAGGCCCATGTGAAGGGCCTGACCATGCGCCATCCGGGCCTGCCCGAGGAACTGCGCGGCACCTACGCGGGCCTCGCGCACCCGGCGCTGATCGAGCACCTGGTGGAGCTGGGGGTGACCGCGCTGGAGCTGATGCCGGTCCACCAGTTCGTGAACGACCACCGGCTGGTCGACATGGGTTTGAACAACTACTGGGGCTACAACACCATCGGCTTCTTCGCCCCGCACAACGCGTACGCCTCCTGGGGCGACCGCGGCCAGCAGGTGCTGGAGTTCAAGTCGGCGGTCCGGGCGCTGCACGAGGCCGGGATCGAGGTGATCCTGGACGTGGTCTACAACCACACCGCCGAGGGCAACCACCTGGGTCCGACGCTGTCCTTCCGGGGTCTGGACAACCCGTCGTACTACCGGCTGACCGACGATCCGCGCTACTACATGGACACCACCGGCACCGGGAACTCGCTGCTGATGCGGTCCCCGCACGTGCTCCAGATGATCATGGATTCGCTGCGGTACTGGGTGACCGAGATGCATGTCGACGGCTTCCGCTTCGACCTCGCGGCGACCCTCGCCCGGCAGTTCCACGAGGTGGACCGGCTGTCGTCGTTCTTCGACCTCGTGCAGCAGGACCCGGTGGTCTCCCAGGTGAAGCTGATCGCCGAGCCATGGGACGTGGGCGAGGGCGGCTACCAGGTGGGCAACTTCCCGCCGCTGTGGACCGAGTGGAACGGCAAGTACCGCGACACCGTGCGCGACCTGTGGCGCGGCGAGCCGCGCGCGCTCGCGGAGTTCGCCTCCCGGCTGACCGGCTCCTCCGACCTCTACCAGGACGACGGCCGCCGGCCGCTGGCCTCCATCAACTTCGTGACCTGCCACGACGGCTTCACCCTGCACGACCTGGTGGCGTACAACGAGAAGCACAACGAGGCCAACGGCGAGGACAACAGGGACGGCGAGAGCCACAACCGCTCGTGGAACTGCGGGGTCGAGGGGCACACCGACGACCCCGGCGTGCTGGAACTGCGCGCCCGGCAGATGCGCAACTTCATCGCCACCCTGATGCTGTCCCAGGGCGTGCCGATGATCGGTCACGGCGACGAGTTCGCGCGCACCCAGCAGGGCAACAACAACGCGTACTGCCAGGACAACGAGCTGTCCTGGGTGGACTGGCCGGCTCCCGAGGACGACACCGGACTGCTGGCCTTCACGCGCGCGATGGCGCGGCTGCGCAAGGAGCACCCGGTCTTCCGGCGCCGCCGCTTCTTCCACGGCCGGCCGGTGGAGGGCACCCACGACGAACTCTCCGACATCGCCTGGTTCACCCCCGAGGGCCATGAGATGACCCAGCAGGACTGGGACTCGGCGCAGGCCTCGGCGCTGACGGTGTTCCTCAACGGCAACGCGATCTCGGAACCGGGGGCGCGCGGGGAGCGGATCGCCGACGACTCGTTCCTGCTGATGTTCAACGCGTCTCCGGAGCCGCTGGAGTTCGTGGTGCCGGTGAACCACGGACGGCAGTGGGAGGTGGTGGTCGACACCGCGTCGGCCGAGGGGGTGCCGCCGGGGCGGGAGGTGGACGCGGGGGCGAAGCTGACGCTGGTGGAGCGGAGCCTGACCGTCCTGAAGAGGCCGGCGTAGGCATGTGCGCCACGCAGGCGCGACCGGACCCCACCGAACCGCCCCGTGACACGAATCCCGACGAGACGGGTACATACGTCCGCATGACAGCCGCGCGAACCGCCCCCGCCGTGCCGACCTCCACCTACCGGCTCCAGCTCCAGCCCGACTTCCCCTTCTCGGCCGCCGAGGCCGCGGTGCCCTACCTCGCCTCGCTCGGTGTCTCCCACCTCCATCTCTCCCCCGTCCTGGAGGCCGTCCCCGGCTCCACGCACGGCTACGACGTCGTCGACCACGCGCGCGTGCGCGAGGAACTCGGCGGCGAGGACGGGCTCCGTGCGCTCTCGGGCACCGCGCGGGCGCACGGCCTCGGTCTGGTCGTGGACATCGTGCCGAACCACATGGCCATGTCGCCCCGGCACAACCACGCCCTGTGGGAGGTGCTGCGGGAGGGCCCGAAGTCGCCGTACGCGCGCTGGTTCGACGTCGACTGGGAGGCGCAGGGCGGACAGCTGCTGGTACCGGTGCTCGGCGCGCCGGTCGGCGAAGTGCTCGGGCAGCTCACGGTCGACGGTGACGTGCTGCGCTACCACGAGCACGCCTTCCCGCTCCGCGAGGGCACCGCGGATCTTCCGCTGCCGGAGCTGCTGGACGCCCAGTGGTACCGCCCGGTGTGGTGGCGGCTGGCCCGGACGGAGCTGAACTACCGCCGGTTCTTCAGCATCTCGGAGCTGATCGGGGTGCGGGTGGAGGACCCCGAGGTGTTCGACGCCACGCACGCCAAGATCCTCCAGTTGCTGCACGAGGGCGTGCTGGACGGCCTGCGGATCGACCACCCCGACGGGCTCGCCGACCCCACCGGCTACCTCGCCCGGCTGCACGAGGCGACCGGCGGCCGCTGGACGGTGGTGGAGAAGATCCTGGCCGACGACGAGCACCTGCCGGCCGCCTGGCCGGTCGCCGGTACCACCGGGTACGACGCGCTGCGGCACGTGGACGGCCTGTTCACGGACCCCGCGGGGGCGGATGAACTGATCGGCCACTACCGGCGGTTCGCGGCTCCGGCGACCGACCGCGGCGGTGACTGGGAGGCGACGGTCCGGCAGGCGGCGTACCAGGTGGTCGCCCACGAGCTGGCCACCGAGACGGACCGGCTGACGCGGGTGGCCACGCGGGTGTGCGCGGCCTCGCCGGACCCCGCGCTGCGCGACCGGGCGCCCTGGGCACTGCGCACGGCCCTCCAGGAGCTGCTGGTACGGCTGCGGGTGTACCGGCCGTACGGCGTCGACGACGCGGCCGCGGTGGTCACGGAGCAGGCCGCCGAGGAGGCCCGGCGGGAGTTCCTGGTGCCCGAGGAGGGCGGCGCGGTGGACGTGGTGCGCGGACTGCTGCTGGCCGGGGACGCGCCGGGCTCCGACGAGCTGCGTACACGGTTCGCGCAGACCGCCTCGGCGTTGCGCGCCAAGTCCGTGGAGGACACGGCGTTCTACCGCTACGTGCCGCTCCTCGCGGCGACCGAGGTGGGCGGCGACCCGGGCCGTCCGGGCGTCTCCCCCGACGCCTTCCACGCGTACTGCGCGCGCGTGCAGCGCGACTGGCCGCTCACCGGGACCGTGGTGACGACGCACGACACCAAGCGCAGCGCCGACGTGCGCGCGGCGCTGGCCGTGCTGACGGAGTCTCCGGAGCGCTGGGCGGACGTGCTCGACGAGGTGGCCCGGGAGGGCGGGGGCGCGCCGGACGCACAGCTGGCGTGGGCCGCCTGGCAGACGGTGTTCGGACTCGGTCCGGCCGCCCCGGAGCGGGTACGGGGGGCCTTGCTGAAGCATGTGCGCGAGGCCGGCCTGCACACGAGCTGGACGGAGCAGGAGCCGTCGTACGAGGAGGCGGTGGACTCGTTCGTCGCGGCGGGGCCGTGCGGGGCGCCGGGCGAGCGGGTGGCGGCCTTGCGCGCGTCGCTGGCCGCGCCGGTCCGGGCGAACGTGCTCGGCACGGCACTGGTCCATCTGACGATGCCGGGGGTGCCGGACGTCTATCAGGGCACGGAGGGCGAGTTCCGGGCGCTGGTGGACCCGGACAACCGGCGTCCCGTGGCGTTCCCGCCCGCCGGTCCGGGCGAGAAGGACGCGGTGACGGCGGCGGCGCTGCGGCTGCGGGCGCGACGGCCGGACGCCTTCGGCGACGCGGCGACGTACACCCCGTTGGCGGCCGACGGCCCGGCGGCGGCGCACTGTGTGGCGTTCGCGCGCTCCGGCGCGGTGGTCACGGCGGTGACCCGGCTGTCGCTCCGGCTGGCCGCGGCGGGCGGCTGGCGGGACACGGTCCTGCCGCTGCCGCCGGGCCGGTGGGCCGACGTGCTGACGCCGGGCCGGGAGTTCACGGGGCACGCGCGCGTGGCCGACCTGTTCGAAGGGCTGCCGGTGGCGCTGCTGGAGCGCGTGGCCGACTGAGGCGCATCCCCGTACCTTCGCCCGCAGGAATTCACCCGCACGAGTTCACCCTTAAGAGTGAACTTGAAGCATGCTTGAGGTGTTGCTCGCGCCGGTGGTGCGCGGCTCACGTCGAGGCCGGGTGCGCGGAGCCCGTCCGCGCCCCGGCCGCGCTCCGGGAGCCTGCCTGCGACGACGGCCCGGAGAGACCACCGGGCATGCCTTCGGGCGCCCCCCGGAGCCTCCCGGGGAGGTTCTTGACAGTTCACTTATCACGTGGGGGACTGGGGAAAGCGAAGCAGGGCGGACAAGACGGGGGTGAGTCTCCTGCCGGAGCTGCGTTACCCCAGCGTTCCCGAACTGGTCGCGACCGCCCGGGCACTGGCCGCTCTGCGGCCCGGCCTGTGCCGGTTGCGGCAGATCGGCGTCTCCCGCGCGGGCAGACCGCTGCACCTGCTCTCCGTGGGACACGCCCGGCGGGCCGTGCTGGTGGTCGCGGGCGCCCACGCCAACGAGCCGGCCGGGGGCGGCACGCTCCAGGCACTGGCCGAGCGGGTGCTGAACGAACGCGGGCTGCGGACGGAGACCTCCTGGCACTTCCTGCTGTGCGCGGACCCGGACGGCGCGAGTCTCCACGTCACTCCGGCGCCGCGCAGCCTGTTCGACTACCACCTCGGCTTCTACCGCCCGTCGGGTCCCGAGCAGCCGGAGTGGTCGCCTTCGGTGCTGCCGCCCGACCGTCTGCCGCCCGAGACCGTGGCCCTGCTCGGGGTGATCGACGAGCTGCGCCCCTACCTCCAGGTGTCCCTGCACGGCACCGATCTGGGCGGCAGCTGGGTGCAGCTGACGAGGGACGTACCGGGGCTCGCCGAGCCGTTCGCCAAGTCCGCCGCGGAGCTGCACATCCCGGTGGAGACGGGTGCCTCGGACGCCGCGGGCTGGCCGGCCTCCGGGCCCGGCGTGCGGGTGATGCCGGAGCCCGGGGTGGGGCTGGCGTACCCGAGCATGCCGGACGACGCACGGCACAGCACCTGGTACCACGCGCACCGCTACGGCGGTCTGACGGCGGTGGTGGAGGTGCCGATGTGGGCGAGCGACCTGGTCGACGACCCGGCGCCGCACCCGGCGCCGGCGGCGGCGATGCGGCGGCTGGCACGGCGGTTGCTGCGGGACTCGCGGGAGGTGGAGCGGGTGCTGGCCGAGGCGCTGCCCCGGCTGGACGGCCCGGACGGGCCGCTGCTGCGGGCGGCCCGGTGGGCGCTGGGGCTCATCCCCGGGCTGGCGCAGGACTGGATCCTGCGGCCGCCGATCGACACCACCAGGGCGTACATCGGCAGCGTGGACGCCTTCGGGCGGCGGCTGCCGCTACGGGCGGCGTCGATGCTGCTGCGGGTGCTGCGGGAGGCGGACGACCGCGCGGCGCCGCACCTGGAGGAGCTGGTGGCCTCCTGGTGCGACGCGTACGCGGCGCGGTTCCAGGCCCGCTGGGTGCCGCTGGAGCGCCAGGTGGAGCACCAGTCCCGGACGGTACTGGCGGCAGCACAGCACGCCCGCGACCTGGCAGCGTGAGCCCTGTGCCCGGCGGGCCGCAGGGGTCGGCCGGGTCGGGCCGCGCGGGGCCGCCTGATCGGGCCGGGTCGAGCGGGTCGGGCCCGCCCTGGCGGGTCGGCCTGGTCGGATCGGCCTGGCGGCTCGGACGGGCCGGGCCTGGCAGGTCGGACGGGCCGGGCCTGGCAGGTCGGACGGGGCGGACCTGGCAGGTCGGACGGGCCGGACCTGGCAGGTCGGACGGGCCGGACCTGGCAGGTCGGACGGGCCGGGCCTGGCAGGTCGGACGGGGCGGACCTGGCGGGTCGGCCTGGTCGGGCCGGGCCTGGCGGGTCGGGCCTGGCGGGTCGGGGGGCGGGACGGGTGGGGTCAGGTCAGGGCGAAGACCGGGCCCGTGCGGGACGCCAGCACGCAGGCGTTGGAGAACCTCTCCCGGTACTCGATCGGCCGGCCGTTCCACTCCCCCCGTGCCTGGGCGGTCACCGGCGCGTAGACCATCGGGCACACCGCGCCCTTGACCGGGGCGAGCCGCGCGATGTCGCCGCCCACCGCGTCCAGTTCGGCACAGGCGTCGGCCGCGCGTGCGTACCCCTGGGGCGGGTCGCACAGCAGCAGCGCGCCGCGCGTGGCGGAGGCTCCGTCGCCCCGGGTGACGGTCAGGTACAGGTAGTCGCCGCTCCCCGCGGGGCGCGGTGCGACGGCCTGGGCGGGGGCGGGGACGGCGGCGAGCAGGGCTGCGGACGCCAGCAGGGCACCGCAGGTCGCTGTCGCTTTGCTGAGACGGGTCATTCCCCGTGCATCGGCAGGACGGGCTCGCTCCCCCAGCCCGGCTCACCCGAACGAGCGGCCACGCGCGCGTGGCGGTGCGCCAGTTCGAACGCGCTCAGGACCACACGGGTCTGGTACTCGGCCTGGCGTGCCACCGGGATCCACCGGGCGCCCAGGTTGTCCTCGTAGTCCGCGCACCAGGTGTCGATCAGCCGGTCCAGCTCGGGCAGGGCGCCGGCCGGGTCCCGCCCCGTGCCGCGCAGCAGCCGGTGCAGCAGCCCGGCGGTGCGCAGGGCCAGCCGGCGCCCCGCGATGCGCAGCGCGGCCAGGTGGGCGGCGCTGAGCGGGGGCAGCGGCCGGGCGCTGCCGGCGTCGGTGCCGGGGTCCCAGGCGTGGGCGAGGCCGGGACCGACGAGCAGGTAGTCGTCGATCGGAGCGAGCAGCCGGGCCGCGTCCGGTGCCGCGGCCAGCTGGGGCCTGATCCGGGCCAGGACGGCGTCCAGGAGGACCGTGTCGTGGCGCAGGGTCCGGCTGACGGCGCGCAGCGCCGCGTCCCGGTCGGCGGGCGGCGCGCCGTCCTGGACGGCGGCCACGCCCCACATCGGTGCCTCGACGATGGCGGTGACGGTGCCGTGCCGGTGCGGGTGGAACCAGGTGGACTCGACGGCCGCCTCGGTGATGGCGGCGGCCAGGTCGCCGCGCCGGGGCGGCGGCACGCGGTAGACGGCAGGACCGAGGGTGGGCCAGTACAGGGTGTCGTAGGCGCCGAGTTCCCGGGGGATGCCGAGCCGGGTCGCGGTGTGCGCGACACGCCGGGCGAGCCCCGGCAGGTCGCGGGTCAGTTCGACGAAGCCGCCGCCGACGTCGACGCCGTGCAGCGAGCACTGGAGGAAGGGCCGCAGTTCGTCCTGGAGGCCGAGCAGCGCCCGGGTCTCGGGCAGGGCCACGGCGTCCGGTCCCTCGGGCAGCCACTCGGGCTGCTCCAGGAAGCCGGGCCGGAAGAAGTTCCGGAAGTAGTGGCCGAGGGTGTACGGGCCCGCCAGCCAGCCCTCGTTGCGGCGGGAGCCGTCCGGGTCGAGGCAGAGCAGCAGGTTCCAGGTGACGTCGGCGTCCTCGGTGAGCCGGGCGTCGGCGAGGACCCGGTCGGCGAGGCGCAGCACGGTCGCGCCGCCGACGGGTTCGTTGGCGTGCGGGCCCGCGACGACGAGGGCGTGCCGGGTGCCGTGACCGATGGAAAGCAGCCACATCGGGGTGCCCGCGCGGGAGGTCCCGACCCTCCGCAGCCGGGCGTCCCGGGGGCGGTCGGCGACCAGCGCGGCCGCCCGGGAGGCCAGTTCGTCGACGGACGGATAGCGGAGGAGGGGCGGCAGGACACACACCTCCACAAAGCGGTGCCGTCGGTTCACATGATGTGTAAGGCGTACACACAGTCAGTCACGACTCGTCGGGTACGTCAACACCGCTGCCGACAAACACTTTTCGGCCAACTCCTACGACGGGGCGGTCAGGCGCTCGCGAGCCGGAAGCACATCCGGCCGAAGCCGACCTGGTCGCCCTCGCGCACGACGGCCGCGCCGGTCACCCGGCGGCCGTTCACGGTCGTGCCGTTGGTGGAGCCGAGGTCCCTGAGGATCCACAGGCCGCCCTGGTGGCGGAGTTCGGCGTGCACCCGCGAGACCGTCTCGTGGTTGAGCCGCAGGCCGTTGGCGGGATCGCGGCCGATGCGCAGCGGGTGGCCGTGGCCCGGGTGCGGCAGCAGCAGCTTGGGCAGCCGCTCGGCCTGCCAGGCCCGGCGCAGCCGCACGGTGAAGCCGGAGACGGCCTCGACGCCGCCGAAGAGCAGGCGCGCGAAGCGGCTCTCCTGGGGCAGGTCGGCGGTGAGCGCGGCGAGTTCGTCCGCGCGGCGGGCGGCGAGCGCCAGCTCCATGCGGCGCACGAAGGTGTCGTGCGACAGCCGTCCCATGGCGACGCCGTCCCGCAACACGCTCAGCGCCTTGTCGCGCTCCGCGTCGGACAGCCGCGCCGGGTAGGTGTTGAACTCGAAGGACGACGTCACGCTGCCGATTCTGGGTCAGTGAACCCCGGGTGTCCAGAAAACGGGAAAACGGCCGTCACGCGCGCGTACGTACGGCGACACCCGCCGGGAAAGCGCCGATTCAAAAGCGGATTGATCTCTTTCGCGGCACGATGGGAGGACTACCTCACGATGAGCCAGACGAAGGGGACCGTCCGTGCAGTTCGAGGTGTGGGCACCGCAGGCAGACCGGGTGACGCTCCATTGTGACGGCGCCACGCGCGCGATGGAGCGTGATCCACGGCGGTCCGGCTGGTGGGCCGGGGAGGCGGACGCAGAGGACGGCACCCGGTACGGGTTCGCGGTGGACGACGGTCCCGTGCTGCCCGACCCGCGCTCGCGCCGCCAGCCGGACGGGCCGGACGGGCTCAGCGCGGTCGTCGACCACGGCCGGTACGAGTGGCGGGCCGCCTGGCCGGGCCGCGGGCTGCCGGGCGCGGTGCTCTACGAGCTGCACGTGGGCACCTACACCTCCGAGGGCACCCTGGACGCGGCCGCGGACCGGCTGGAGCACCTGGTGGAACTGGGCGTCACGCACGTGGAGTTGATGCCGGTGTGCCCGTTTCCCGGCCGGCACGGCTGGGGGTACGAAGGGGTCTCCCTCTGGGCGGTGCACGAGCCGTACGGCGGCCCCGAGGCACTGAAACGGTTCGTCGACCGGGCGCACGCGCTGGGGCTCGGCGTCGTCCTGGACGTCGTGCACAACCACCTCGGGCCGTCCGGCAACTACCTGCCCGCGTTCGGGCCCTACTTCACCGAGACGCACCACACGCCGTGGGGCGCGGCGGTCAACCTGGACGCGCCCGGCTCCGACGAGGTGCGCGCGTACCTGGTGGGCAGCGCGCTGGCCTGGCTGCGGGACTACCGCGTCGACGGGCTGCGCCTGGACGCGGTGCACGCCTTGTGCGACACGCGCGCGTGCCACTTCCTGGAGGAGCTGTCGGCCGCGGTGGCGGGCCTCGCCGCCGAGTCGGGCCGTCCGCTGTTCCTCGTCGGCGAGTCCGACCTGAACGACCCCAGGGTCATCACCGCGCGCGCGGAGCACGGGTTCGGCCTCGACGCGCAGTGGAACGACGACTTCCATCACGCCCTGCACACCGCGCTGACCGGCGAGTCGCAGGGCTATTACGCCGACTTCGCACGCGACCCGTTCGCCGCCCTGGCCAAGACGCTCACCGGCGGCTACTTCCACGACGGCACCTACTCCAGCTTCCGGGGCCGCCACCACGGCCGTCCGCTGGACCGTGCGCGGGTGGCCGGGCACCGGCTGCTCGGCTACACCCAGACCCACGACCAGATCGGCAACCGCGCCCAGGGCGACCGGCTCTCGGCGTCCCTCTCCCCCGGCCTGCTGGCCTGCGCGGCCACGCTGACGCTCACGGCGCCGTTCACGCCGATGCTGTTCATGGGCGAGGAGTGGGCGGCCGGCACCCCGTGGCAGTTCTTCACCGACCACACGGACCCGGATCTGGCGGAGGCGGTACGCCGGGGCAGGCGGCGGGAGTTCGCGGCGCACGGCTGGGCGGAGGAGGACGTGCCCGATCCGCAGGACCCGGCGACCCGGGACCGGTCCTGCCTGGACTGGTCGGAACCGGAACGCGAGCCGCACGCGCGCGTACTGGCCTGGTACCGCAGGCTGATCGCCCTGCGCCACGAACAGCCCGACCTCACCGACCCCGACCTGGCGGACACCAAGGTGGCGTACGACGGGGCGGCCCGCTGGCTGGCGTTCCGCCGCGGGGACGTACGGGTGGCGGTGAACCTGGGCGCGTCGCAGGCGGCCATCCCGCTCGGCACCGGCCGGGTGGAGGTCCTCGCCGCGTGGGACCCGGTGACGGCACCGGACACCGACGGGGTGCTGCGGGTGCCGGGCGAGTCCTGCGTGGTGCTGACACAGGCGTGAACACGCCCGCGGGGGCCGTGGGTCGGCCCGGTGGGGGGCGTCCGTGCGGTCTACGGTTCCTCGTCGGGCTCGGTGTCCTCGCGCGGCTCCGTCACGCGTTCCAGCAGGATCGTCTCCCAGGCGTGCCGGAGTTGGCCGCGCAGCAGCGGCAGGGGGCTGTCGTCGCGGCCTTCGAGGCGGTCGGTGAGGCGGATGACGGTGTCGCAGCGGGCCAGCCACAGACCGCGCAGGCAGGGGCGGGCGCCGTACCCGGCGAGCGTGGCCGCGCGGACGGCCGCGCCGGAGCCGACCGCGAGGGCGAGGCCGGCGATGTCCTCGGCGGGGTCGCCGATCGCCGCGTCGGTCCAGTCGAGGACGCCGCGCACCCTGCCGTCGGCGCTGACCACCAGGTGCTCGCCCTTGAGGTCGTGGTGGGCCAGGACGGCCGTACCGGGCTGCGCGGCGAGCTGGGCCGCGCCGGGCCGGGTGAGCTGGTGCAGCCGGGCCGGGTCGAACTCGTCGGCGGCGGTGAGGCGTTCGGCGGCGGCCACGGCCATCCGGCGCAGCGCCTCCAGGGAGCGCGGCGCGGCGCGGGGCACGCCGAGCGTCTCGGCCTGCCGTACGGGCACCTCGCGCAGCCCGGTGAGCAGCCCGGCCAGATCGGCCTCGCCGACCGCGGAGACGTCGTGCTCCTCGGCCGTGCCGCCGGGGATGACGGTGTCCAGCGTGTAGGTCAGCCCCGGCGACCACTCGCCGTGCGCGACGCTGGCCGGGACGGCGACGGGCAGGTGCGGGCGGACCAGGTCGCGCAGGCGCAGCTCGCGGCGTTGGCGCACGGCGGCGTCGCGGTCCGGGGCGAGGCGCAGCACATGGCGGGCGCCCACCCACCAGGTGGAGTGCTCGCCCCCCTCCGCGACGGGCCGGACCTCGGGTCCGGAGGCGGCGTCCGCGCTCTCCTTGAGCAGCGAACGGACCAGTCGGCGGACGGTGTCCGCGGTGGGAGTCGGTGCCTGGGTCATGGGTCGCGCCGTTGCCGTTCGGGGTGGGTGGGGGCGAGGTGGTGCTCCGGGGGCCTGGGCCGGTGCCGGGGCGGTCAGCCCACGACGACCATCTCGCGGGTGGTGTTGTTGAAACGACGGCCGCCGTCGTCGGTCACCGTGACGATGTCCTCGATCCGCACGCCGAAGCGGCCGGGCAGATAGATGCCGGGTTCCACGGAGAAGCACATCCCGGGCACGAGCGGCTGCTCCTCGCCCTCGATCATGTACGGCGGCTCGTGCGTGGTGACGCCGATGCCGTGGCCCGTGCGGTGGATGAAGAACTCGCCGTACCCGGCGTCGGTGATGACCGCGCGGGCGGCCCGGTCGACCTCCTGGCAGGCGACGCCGGGGCGCACGGCCCGCCAGCCGGCCTCCTGGGCGGCCCGCACGACGTCGTGCACCTCGCGTTCCTCCGCGGTCGGCGGACCCACGTGCACGGTGCGGGTGGTGTCGGAGCCGTAGCCGTCCTTGAGGCCGCCGAAGTCGAGGACGACCATGTCGCCGTCCTGGATGACGCGGTCGCCGACCTCGTGGTGCGGGTTGGCACCGTTGGGGCCGGAGCCGACGATGGTGAAGTCGACCTGTTCGTGGCCGAAGCGGCGCAGCAGGTCGGCGAGGTCGTGACCGACGTCCGACTCGCGGCGGCCGGCGAAGGGGACCCCGCGGATCTCCTCGAACGTCTCGTCGGCGGCGGCTCCGGCGGCGGCGAGGAGTTCCAGCTCGGCGGCGTCCTTCACGGCGCGGAGCATGGGCAGCGCGTCGGTGAGGGAGGCGTACGAGGTGTCCGGGAGGGTCTTCTGGAGACCCAGCAGGTGCATGGCCCAGGCGTTGTCGCTGATGCCGAACCGGCCGGTGGTGCCGAGCAGGTCCGCGGTGACCGCGTAGGGGTCCTTGCCGTCGGTCCAGTCCCGCAGGGTGAGGGCCCGCGCGCCCTCGGCCTTCTCGGCGTCCGGGGCCTCCAGGGTGGGGACGACCAGGACCGGGTCCCGGCCGGGGGTGAGGACGAGGAGGGTGAGCCGTTCGGTGACGGCGGTGGGGGTGTAGCCGGTGAGCCACACCATGTCGGGGCCCGGGGCGATCAGGAGGCCGGCGAGCCCAGCGTCCGCCGCGGTGTGCGCCGCGCGCGTCATGCGGGCCCGGTAGTCGTCGGCGGTGAAGGGCGCGGGCTTGCTGCCGGTCATCCAGGGCCTCCTTGCGCGGGTGAGGGGGCGGTACGCCTCGGGGAGCATCCTGCCGGGTGTCGCGGGGCGGCGCGAGCCGGTTTGCACGGAAAGGCCGTCGTGTGCGACGGCGCCGCCCCGGCCCGCGCCCCTGGTGGATCAGGTCACGATCCCGGGAACCACCGTCAGCCGCTGGTACACCCCGCTCTCGTGCCGCACCGTGAGTCTCACCTCCTGCCCCGGGCGGGCCCCGGTCACCGCCCGTGCCAGGTCGGCGGCGCTGTCGATCCTCGTCCCGCCGAGCCGGAGCAGTACGTCGCCCCGCACCAGGCCCGCCGTGTAGCCCGGGCCGGGCACGTGGACGCCCACCACCACGGCTCCCGCCCTCCCGGCGTCCACCACCTCCACTCCCAGCGTCGCGGCGACCGACCACGACGGGCTCGGGGTGCCGGACGGGGCGGCGGGCCCCGCCGTCGGCGGCGGGGCCTGGTGGTGCGGCCCGGCCGGCTCGCGCATGCCGATCACCGTGGCGCCCGCCGCGCCCAGTCCGACGCCGGACAGCACCAGGACCGTGCCGGCCAGCAGGCCCAGCAGGGGATTCCGGATCCGGCTGCCGCGGCGGCGCGCGGCGTGCGGGCGCAGGACCGGCTCGGGTGGGGGGTCGCCCCCGCGTCCCTGACCGGGAATCGGCTTGGGACGCAAAACGGTCTGTTCCATGGTTCGCCTCCAGCCCCAGCCCTACCCGGCGCACGCGGGCGCGACGAGCCACGAACGAGTGAGACTGTCCCCGGGCGGACGGTGGAAGGGGTCACCCCCCGGCCCGCGCCGCCCGTACCCCGTGCTCCTCGGGCAGGGACGGGGATCCCGCGCCGGCCGTCAGCGGACGCCGATCCTCGGGGCGAGCGGTGGGCGGTCCGGGAGGAAGCCGTGGGCCCGGCGGGCCAGGTGGTCGGGCTGGTAGCGGTCGACGTGCCGGTGCCAGTTGAGGATGCCCGCCATCCAGTTCTGCAGGTCCCGGACGTATGCTCCCATGGCCTCCCGGGCCTCCGCCGACAGTGCGAAGTCGTCGTACACCACGGGGAGTTCGTTCGCGATGACGTGCTCGAACTGCTGCATGCGCTGGGTCATCAGGTCGTGCACGACCCGGAGCGCGGTCGGCTGGTCGACGCCGAAGAAGTTCTGGACGACGAGGATCGCGTTGTGGAGCTCGCCCTCGTACTGGATCTCCTTCTGGTAGGAGAAGACATCGTTGACGAGCATGCCGTAGTCGGTGGCGGCGTTCTCCAGGGAGCGGACCGGGCCGCTGCGGTAGACCTCCGGGGGGATGGCGGGGCCGTGGCCGTGGCGGGCCAGGCTCAGGGTGAGTTCCGAGCCGAACGTGGCCCGGCGCATCTCCAGGTAGTCGACGGGGTCGGGGATGCGGTGCTGGAGGTGGTTGGACATCTCCCAGAGCCAGCTCTCGGTCATCTCGTCGACGGACCGCCTGAGGGCGATCCGGTCCTCGGGTCCCATTCCGGCGGTGGTGCGGGCCCACAGGTCGGCCAGGCCGCGTTCCATCCCGGAGACGGGGACGGGTACGGGCTCGTCGGCGACGGGCATGCAGGCGGAGAGGCGGGCCGTGGCGAGCCTGGCGCCGGCCAGGTCACCTCGGGTGCCGAAGACGAGCGGGTAGTAGTCGTCGGCGTAGGTGCCCCAGGCCAGCCACCGGGAGGCGAGGTCGAGTTCGGCGGGGGTGGCGTCCGGGTCGAGGCCCGCGGCGCAGAGCACGAGGTCCGCGGCGGCGAGCTTGTCCTCGTCCCAGACTCCCTCGGCGAGCATGCCGGTGGTGTGCATCCACGCGGTCAGCCGGGGCCGGGCGGCGTCGAGGTGCGGGCTGAGCTCCACCTCGTAGGGCATGTGGAAGTCGGGCAGCGGGGAGGGGCCGACCTGTTGGAAGGGCACGTGGGAGTAGGCCCGCAGACGCTCCGCGGCGGCCGTGGCGAGCAGGGCGCCGACGTCCGCGGCGGACGTGCCGGGGCCGGTCGGGCTCTGCCAGGGGACGGCCGGTGAGGTGGCGCCCTGGTTCATGTAGCGGCTGGAGCGCAGGTGCCATTCGTGGCCGCCGGACTGCCAGTCCTGCAGGCCCTTGGTGTAGGCGGCGATCGCGGCGGTCTGGTGGGGGGCGAGGCCCTTCTCGGCGGCGAGGGCGGGCACTTCGGTGAGGGCGGTGTGCTCGAACTGGTGGAGACGGGAGGTGAGGATGTCGTTGACCGTGTCGGCGGCCTCCTGGGTGGAGCAGTGGAAGAAGGTCTCCAGGACCAGCACGCCGTTGCTGTTCTCGCCCTCGTCCTCCACCTCCCGCTGGTAGGAGAACAGGTCGTTGCGCAGGTGGACGGCGTCGGCGAAGGTCTCCATCAGCACCCGCAGCGGCCGCGAGCCGGCGACGACGGCCGGCACCTCCGCCGTGGCGTACTCGACGAGCCCCGCCGACCAGGGGGCGCCGCCGACCTTGCGGCGCATCTCGATGTACTCGACGGGGTTGGCGATCCGCCCCTCGTTGATGTTGGCCAGCTCCCACATCGACTCGTTCAGCAGGTGCTCGGTGGCGACCGAGAACCGGCGGCGCCAGTCGGCCGACATCGCGGGCACGGTGCGCCGCCACAGGTCGGCGAGGCCCGCCTCGACGGGGTTGCGCGGTTCCGGCACGGGTGCCGACAGGTCGAGCGGCATGAACAGCGGGAGCCGGTCCAGGTGGGCCTTGCCCGCGGCGCGGTCCTGGGTGCGCTTGTACATGTCGAGGAAGTGGTCGTCGAAGAAGAACACCCACACGTACCAGTCGGTGATCAGCGACAGGGCGGGTCCGTCGCAGTCGGGGTGGGTGTAACTGCACAGCAGGCCGTAGTCGTGTGCCTCCAGGTCGGCCCGGGTCCAGATCCCGGAACCCTCCAGCATGCCCATCTCCCGGGCCCACTCGGCGGAATGGGCTCGAGCCTCCTCCAGGTGCGGGTTGAGCCGCGCGGGGTACGGCATGTAGAAGTGCGGGAGTTCGAACGGCTGCGTCATGGCCGGGCCCTACCCGCGCGCCCCGACGGCCATCCCGGCCGGGACACATGATCACACCATCGCGTGAACCGGAGCGGTTCCGCTGACTTCGCCGGCCCCCGTGGTCGTACGGCCGCCCCGTTCGGTTGCGCGCGCCCTACGCGTGGGCCTTCGGCTCGGAGTTGGCGTTGACCTGGATCAGGGCGTGGGTGCCGGCCGTCCGCCAACGCTGTCCCTCGGCCGCGTCCAGGGCCGCCACGGTGTCCGCGGCGAGGCCGGTGACCACGTCCGACTTGAGGGTGCGCAGCGCGGCCACCGGTCCCGGGAACCAGTCCGTGACGTCGGCGAAGGGGGTGGTCGGCGGCCAGAGACGATCGCCCACCAGACGGCGGTAGTTGAGGTCCCCCTTGAAGATCGTCAGCGCGGCGGCGGCGAACTCGGCACGCAGGTCGTCCGGCATCTCGGCGTACGGCAGCGGGGCGCAGGAGAACGGATGGGCGCGTACCACGAGGCGGCCGTCGGTCATGGCGGACCAGAGCGTACGGCCGTACCGCGCGGCGGCGCCCGGGGCCGCGGTGAGCCTGCGCAGGGCGTCGAGCACGTCGGCGGTGGTGGCGTCGGAGACGTAGTAGGGGTACGGCTTGACGTGCAGGACCGCGCGGTCCGCGCCCCCGGTGTCCAGGAGGTGGGCGATCAGCAGCAGGTCGGGGACGAGTTCACGGCCCGCGTTGTCGGCGACCAGGCACAGCGTGCCGCCCCGCAGCAGCGGCCGGAGCGCGGCGCTGTCGTCGGCGACCAGGGCGAAGTCCGCCTCGCCCGACTCGGCGGCGAGACGGAAGCCGAGGTCCGCGCGGTTGCCCCAGAGCGAGCCGTGCAGCAGGGCGGGGCCGGGGTCGTCGTCGAGGGCGTCGAGGGCGGCCAGTTCGTCGTCGGTCTCCCCGGCGTCGAGTTCGGCGAGCTTGACCGGGCGGAACGGGTCGATGCCCTGCCAGGGACCTGGGCCGAAGTAGCCGACGGCGCCGAGGAGCCGGCGGTAGAACCAGCTCTCGGACCACAGCCACGGCACGTCGAACCAGGAGCGTCCGGCGTAGGTGTCCAGTCCCCGGTCGCGCCACACCCCGGCATCGTCCGGCAGGGGTTCGATGACGCCCTCGGTGCAGTTGAGCAGCAGTTCGTCGAGGGCGCGCCGCTGTTCGGGGCCGTACGGGAAGGCGTCCCGCACCTGGCGGATGATCGCGGGGTGCCGCTCGGCCAGCACGCTGCGCGGGAAGGGGCCGGTGGTACCGAGGATCACGGGTGCGGCGGCGGAGTCGGGCATGTGCGCCACGCTATCGCGCGCACCGCCCGGCTCCGCCGGACCGTGAGTGCCGGTCACGCGGTTCTGGTCATGCTGTTCTGATCTCGCGCTCCAGCTGGGTGGCGAGGGTCAGGTAGCGGGCGCGCCGGTGCACCGGGACCAGGCTGCGGATCATCAGGTGCCACATCTCCGCTACCCGGCGCGGCAGCCGGGCCACCGGCTCCAGGTTGCGGCCGGCCACCCGGGTCCCGACGAAGAAGCAGACCAGCGAGTGCGCGACCGCCCCCACGTCTATGTCCGGGTGCACGTCGGACTCCTTGACCGCGCCCATGAGTTTGCGGGTGGCGAACTCCAGCCACTCCGTGAACGGGTGTCTGAGCGGCGGCTTCACGGAGACGTCGGCGGTGGCGAGCCGCAGACCGGCGCGCGGGATCGGGCCGTCGACGGAGAGCCGGGCGATGGCGAACGTGGTGCGCATCAGGGCCTCCAGCGAGGAGTAGCCGCGGCTGTCCATCTCGCGCACCAACTGGCTGGAGGTGCGGGACTGGAGCTCCATGATGGCGTGCGCCAGGTCCTCCTTGGCGGCGAAGTGGAAGTACAGCGCCCCCTTGGTGACCTTCGCGTGTTCGACGATCTCGCTCAGGCTGGTGGATTCGTAGCCGTGCCGGTCGAAAAGGTCGGCGGCGGCCGTGATGATCGTGGCGCGGGTCTGCTCCGCGCGTAACTGCCTCGCCATCGACTCAACGCTCCTTCACGGCTTACGGCTCTGCGTTCCAAACCGACGGGGCATGCGGTTTGTTTTTCACCCCGTGCACACGATAGCTCACCGTGCGGCAGCGTGAGGCAACTGTGCGGACCTGGTGACGGACACGTGTGCGCGGTGCGCCCGACCGCCCGATCGGCGCCCACCGTGCACGAACGGACGAGAGCAGAACGCGCCCCTCCCTCGGGTTCGTGCCGGTTTCCGGAAACGGTGCGGGCGGTGTGGCGCACAACGGTGATCGCCACGATACGAGCCGGACGGTTGGTTCTCAATGCCGCCCGGTACGCCCAGGGGGAAGCCCATAAGGGGACGAGCCGGTCGGCGGCGGATACTTCGACCGGCCCTGTGATCAACCGCACTGAACGGTGCGCTCCCGATGTCCGTACTCACTCGGCACACCCGTACCCGCGCCTGCCGAGGAGACGTCCCGGATGACCCGGACGACCGCCCAGTTGAGAGTCGTGGGAGCCGCCGCGGCGGCTCCGCTGCTGCTGCTGTCGTGGGCGGCGGGGTCCGCCCGCGCGCACGGCGCACCCACCGATCCCGTCAGCCGCGCCTATGCCTGCTCGCCCAGTGGCGGCAGCGCCACGACGGCGGCCTGCAAAGCGGCGATCGCGGCGAGCGGGCAGACCTTCGTCACCTGGGACGACCTGCGGGTGGCGGGCGTGAACGGCCGGGACCGGCAGGTGATTCCGGACGGGAGACTGTGCAGCGGCGGCCTGCCGGCGTACCGGGGGCTCGACCTGGCGCGCGCGGACTGGCCCGCGACCCGGCTGACGCCGGGCGCCCGGATGACGATGACGTACACCGCGACGATCGCGCACACCGGAACGTTCAAGCTGTATCTGACGAAGCCGGGCTACGATCCGTCGAAGCCGCTCACGTGGTCGGATCTCCCGGCGCGGCCCTTCGCCGAGATCAAGGACCCGCCGCTGACGAACGGCGCGTACCACTTCGGCGCGAAGCTGCCGGCCGACCGGACGGGGCGCCAGCTGCTGTACACGATCTGGCAGAACAGCAGCACGCCGGACACCTACTACTCGTGTTCCGACGTGGTGTTCACGACCAAGAGGGCCGCCGGCGGGGCGACGGGCGGCACGAGGGCCCAGGCCGGCGCCGCGTCGACCCCAACCGCCGCGCCGAGCGCCGCGCCCTCGGCGCGGAAGACGGCGGCGGCCCCGGTCGCCCCAACGACCGGAACCACCACCGCCGCCGACAGTGCTCCGGTGGCCTCCGACACCGCCTCCGGATCGGGCCCGTCGGCGCCACTGGTGGCGGGCGGCGCCGCCGCGGTGCTGGTGCTCACCGGGGGCGCCGCCCTGGCGTTGCGTCTGCGTCGACGCTGACGCCTCGGGTCAGGACGTCAGTTCACGAAGACGGACGCGCCGTTGTCGGTGACCGGGGCGTACTTCGCGGTGAAGTAGCCGGCGGACGGGCAGAGCGACGAGCCTGAGGTCTTCGTGAACGCCTGGTTGCTGAAGTTGACGCTGTTGTCGCTGTTGTCGGTCGTGCCGTTCAGGCTGGGGGCCTGGTAGACACAGGTGATGCTGCCCAGCAGGGTGGTGAGCTTGACCGTGGTCTGGATGGTCGAGCCGCTCGCCGGGGTGACCGCGAGCGCGCCGCCCGAGGCGACCGCGTTGGCGTAGGGCAGGTTGTCGACCGTGATGCTGGAGACACCGGTCACACCGAGCACGTTGCTGGTGCAGTTGCCGAAGGTCTGCCCGGTGACCGACTCGGTGGCGGTGCCGGAGGCCGCCGGGTTGTCCGTGACCGTCGCGGTGAAGGTCGAGGTCGAGCACTTGATGCCGCTGGTGCTGGTGGCGCTGGAGTAGAGCGTGGCGGAAGTTCCACTGGCCAGCGACGCGCTGAGGGTGTCACCGACGGCGACGGCGGTGCCGCCGGCGCTGCCCGTGGTCAGCACCGCGCCGTCCGCGGAGGCCGGGACGGTGGCCGCGACGGAGAGGGCGACGACGGTACCTGCGAGGGCAAGAAGGGATCGCGTACGCATGCGGGTTTGCCTCTTTCTTAGGGGGACTTGCGTGAGGTGGGGGTGGGGGGTTCGAAGGGGCGCGCGGTTGCGCGGCGCCAGCCGTTGCCGGGCCGTGACGCCTTCTCCGTACGTCACGGGCCGGCAACGGCAGCCGAGCCGGGCCGGCCGGAAGCCTGGGGGGGTTGGGTCTCCGGCCGGACCGGTTGAGGGCGTTCGGGCACAGCCCCTGGGGGGAAGCGACCGTGCCGACGCCGCTGAGCGGAGCGGTGATCGAGGAGGCCGGGAAGCGGTCGATGCCGCTCGGCGGATCCGGCGCCACGGATCCGGTGGAAACCAGGGAGAGTTGTAGACCTGATCAAGCGTCAACGTCAAGGCTGATCACGGAAGTTGAGCAACTGATCAAGGAAATGCATGGTCGGAACACAACTGACGCGAATTCAACACCCTTTTTTCACAACTGTCTTGACCCTGAAAAGTAACCGCCGGTAACTTTCGCCTTGGCTACTGCTGCGTAACGAGAAAGCCCTTGCGCCCGCCGGGAGTTGCGAGGAGGCGTGCGTGGCAGCCGCTGTCCGCGCCAGGACAACGTGCCGCTGAAGCCCAACCCGCGTGACTAATGCATGGGAGCAGACATGGCCTCGTCCCCGGACGTTCCGTCCGCCGACAACACGCCAGAGAACCCGGGAAGCGGTTCTCTTTCCGACACACCAGAGACCACCGGGGCCACCGGAGGGGTACAGAGACGGGGACGGGTCCGGGCACGCCGGGCCGCGGTGATGGCCGTGCCGGCCACGCTGGCCGCCGCCGGTCTCGCGATCTTCACCGCGCAGGGGGTGCTCGGAGTGCAGTTCGCCATCTCCGGCATGCCGTTCGTGGTCAAGGCCGACCGGCTCGACGGCACCGGTTTCGAGCAGTTCGGCAGCCTCGACAACATGATCGACAACAGCCCCAACGCCGGTGACACCGGCGGCCAGGAGCTGGTCGTCACGTCGGTGGTGAAGAACGGCACGATCACCAACATGTGCCAGAGCGTCGACCTCGGCGGCATCCAGCTCCTGCTCAAGGCGGGCGGAGGCGCCAGGCCGGTGTCCGTGTCGAACCTGTCGATCGACTCCGACGACATCAAGGGCGACGCCACCTTCAACAACATCGAGATCGGCCGCGACGCCAGCACCTTCGACAAGGCCGGCGTCCAGGGCCCCAGGGGCGTCTACGGTCAGCAGGCCGACAGCGTCGTCATCGAGAACCTCTACCAGCACAACTACGCCGCCACCGCGGCCGTGTTCAAGCTTCCCAACCTGCACATGTCGTTCAGCACCGACGGCTGCCCCTGATGGACGGCACGGGGACACGGCGAGAGCGCTTCCGGCTCTGGCGAGGGCGACGGCCCTTCCTGGGAGGCGTGCTGCTCGTACTGGGCGGCGCCGAGATCCTGGTGACCATGAAGGCACCCCTTCCGGTCATCCTGCACATCGGCATGCAGGGCTTGGCGGGTTACCTGCTGCCGTCCCTGATGGTGGTCTGCGGCCTGCTGATCGTCTTCAACCCGGCCCAGCGCCTCTTCTACTCCGTCCTCGGCATCCTGCTCTCCCTGGGGACGTGGCTCACCTCGAACATCGGCGGTTTCGTGATCGGCCTGCTCCTGGGGGCCGTCGGCAGCTGCATCACCTTCGGCTGGCTGCCGGACCAGGAGCCGCGGGTGAGCCGGCGGCAGCGGCGCAAGGCCGCGCGGGCGACCGCGCAGGGGTTCGGAGACGGTGCGGGAGAGCCGGCCTGACCTTTCGGAGGAGGCGGACCGATGTACTCGGTCCGCCTCCTTCGTGCGTCCGGGGTGCTTTTCGGAGCACCCCGCTCACCCGAACAGGTGACTTGGGAACTTCTTTGCCGTTCTTGCCAGTTCATCGGACAGCTGGAGGGCGTGGTGCCGTCCGGGTGTGAGGGACGAGTGCGGTGAAGGAGCGGCGGGGTCATGGTGTTCAAGCGGCTGCTGGGGGCGATCGGGGTCGGCGGACCCTCGGTGGACACGGTGCTGGACGGCGGCGCAGTGGTGCCCGGCGGAATGCTGACGGGGCGGGTGTGGCTGAAGGGCGGTTCGGCGGCGGTGGAGGTCGAGCACATCGGGCTCGACCTGCTCGCCCGTGTGGAGGCTGAGCACGAGGAGGGGGAGAGCGAGGGCGCGGTCGTCTTCGAGCGGTTCACCCTGGGCGGCGGCTTCCGGCTCGGGGCGGAGGAGGAGCGGGAGGTGCCGTTCGCCGTGCCGCTGCCGTGGGAGACGCCGGTGACCGAGCTGTACGGCCAGCCGCTGGGCATCGTGCTCGGCGTGCGCACGGAGGTCGGAGTGGCCGGCGCCCGGGACAAGGGCGATCTGGATCCGCTCGCCGTCGGGCCGCTGCCGGTCCAGGAGGCGGTCCTGGAGGCCCTCGGACAACTGGGCTTCGGTTTCCGCTCGGCGGACCTGGAGTACGGCCGGATCGGCGGCACCGGCCAGCAGTTGCCGTTCTACCAGGAGGTGGAGCTGACCCCGGCGCCGCAGTACGCGCACGCGGTCCAGGAGGTCGAGCTGACCTTCCTCGCCTCCCCCACGGGTCTGGAGGTGGTGCTGGAGGCGGACAAGCGCGGTGGGCCGTACTCCTCCGGGCAGGACGCGCTGGCCCGGTTCACGGTGCGCCACGAGGACACCCACGCCCTCGACTGGAACAGCGAGGTCGACGGCTGGATCCGCCAGTTGATCGCCCACCGCGAGTCCTACGGCACCCACGCGGCCTACGGGCACGGCGAGCACTACGGCGAGCAGTACTACGGCGAGCATCACCACGGCAGCCCGCACCACGGCGGGGACCACGACGGCCACCACCGCTCCGGACCGGGCCTGGGCACGGCGGTCGCCGCGGGTGCGGCGGGCCTCGCGGTGGGCGTGGTCGGCGGAATGGTGGCGGCCGAAGTGTGCGACGAGATCGGTGACTTCTTCGAGGGAGACGAAGAGGACGGCGGGGACGGCGGGGACGAGGACTAGGGTCCTGGGCCCCGGGGCGGCCGGGCGGGGCCGCCGCCGGCCGCCGCCTCGTCCGGTCTCCTCGCCTTCGCCCCGCGGTTCACGGCCGGAGCCCGTCGTGGCGGGCGCGTGCCGCCCGCAGGGCCAGGGCGTACAGGGCGAGGACGGCGGCGAGCAGCAGGTGGAAGGCGGGTGGCAGTCCGGTCATGCCCAGGGCCGCGCCCAGCGGGCTCGGCGGCAGCAGCAGACCGACGGCGGCGAGGGCGGCTGCGGCCCGGCCGATGGGTCCGCGGTGGCTGCCGCCGCGCAGCAGGTACATCACCAGGGCCTGGGTGAGGAGGTTCTCGGTGAACCAGGCCGAGTGGAAGACCGCCTGGTCGTCGAGGGCGTCGTGCCCGCGCAGGGCGAGCGCGAGGACGCCGAGGGTGGCGAGGTCGGCGACCGCGTTCAGCACCCCGAAACCGGTGATGAACCGCAGGAACGCAGGTGGCCGCAGCGCGGTCGGCCGACGCAGCGCCGCGGGTCGCGGGCGGTCGTGGGCGAAGGCCAGCTGGGCGGCGTCGAAGCAGAGGTTCTGGGCGAGCACCTGGGCCGGGAGCATCGGCAGGAAGGGCAGCAGCAGGCCGGCGGAGAGCATCGCGATGACGTTGCCGAGGTTGGAGGAGAGCGTGACCCGTAGATAGGAGGCGATGTTGGCGCTGCTGTGCCGGCCGGCGGTGACGGCGTGCCCGATCGCGCCGAGGTCCTTCTCGGCGAGCACCACGTCGGCGGTCTCACGGGCGAGGTCCACGGCGGTACGGGGGGCGATGCCGACGTCGGCGGCGCGCAGGGCGGCGACGTCGTTGACCCCGTCGCCGAGGAACCCGACGGTGTGCCCGGCGGCGCGCAGACCGGCGACGACCCGGGCCTTGTCCTCGGCGGTGCAGCGGGCGACGACCGTGGCGTCCAGGTCGAGGGGATCGCCGGCCACGACCACCCGGCCGGGGTCCAGGCCGAGTTCCCGGCAGACCCGGGCCGCCGTCGCCGGATGGTCGCCGGTGAGCACGCGGACGGTCATACCGAGGCCGGTGAGGGTGCGCAGGGCCTCGGCGGCGCCGGGGGCGAGCGTGTCGCGGAAGGTGACCAGTCCCCGGAAGGTGAGGCCGTGCGCGTCGGCGGCGGGGTACGCGCGGCCGCGGGCGGCAGGGGTCCCCCCGCGCGAGCGCGGCCCGGCGCCGGGGAGTTCGGTGGTGGCGACGGCCAGGACGCGCAGCCCGGTGGCGGCCTCGCGGGCGGCGAGGGCGAGGAGGCGCTCGCGTTCGGCGGGGTCCAGGGCGCAGCGGTCCAGTACGGCCTCGGCGGCGCCCTTGGTGATGAGGAGAGGGCTGCCCGGCAGGCCGGTGACGACGGCGGTGGCGGTGCGCCGCTCGGGGTCGAAGGGCACGGCGCCGATGCCGTCGTACTCCTCCCCCACCGGTCCGGCCGCCGTGAGCAGGGCCTCGTCGAGGGCGTCGGGGGCGGGGAGTTCGGCGAGCTGGAGGGTCCACCAGGCGCCGACGGCCGCCCAGCGCAGTACCTCGGGGTCCTCCTCGCCGTCCGGTCCGAGCGCGCGTTCGACGACGGGCCGGTCCTGGGTGAGCGTGCCGGTCTTGTCCAGGCAGAGCACGTCGGCGGCGCCCAGGTCGTGCAGCGCGGGCAGCCGCCGTACGACGACCCGGTGGGCTCGGGCGAGCAGCGCGGCGCCCCGGGCCAGACAGGTGGTGACGACCACCGGGAGCATCTCGGGGGTGAGGCCGACGGCGACCGCGACCGCGAAGGGCAGCGTCTCCAGACCACGTCCGCGCAGACCGGCGTTGGCCATGAGGACCAGGGGCGGGGTGAGCAGCATGAACCGGATCAGCACCCAGGAGATCCCGTGCACGGACCGGTCGAAGGCGCTCGCCTCCCGCCGTCCCCCGGCGGCGCCCCGGGCGGCGGCGAACCGGGTCCGCTCCCCCGTCGCCACGACCACCGCCGTGGCACTGCCGGAGGCGACGCCGCTGCCCTGGAAACAGAGGTGGGGCTCGTCGAAGGGGCCGGGACCGGCGGGCCGGGGCACGTCGAGGGCGGCCTTGGCGACGGGCGCCGACTCACCGGTGAGCACGGCCTGGTGCACCGTCAGCCCCCGGGCGCGCAGCAGTCGTACGTCGGCGGGCACCAGGTCGCCCGGGCCGAGCCGTACGACGTCGCCGGGGACCAGGTCGGCGACCGCGACCTCGCGGGTCCGCGGCTCCACGTCCGGGCCGGCGCGGCGCAGCACAGTGGCGGTGCCCGCGACGAGTTGGCGCAGGGCCGCCAGCGAGCGGTCGGCGCGGTGCTCGCCGGCGGCCCGCAGGGCGGCGCTGACCGCGACCAGGGCGAGGATCACGACGGCCGTGCCCCAGGAGGCGACGAGGGCCGAGGCCAGGCCGAGGACGAGCAGCACCGCGGTGAACGGGTCGCGCAGGGCACGCACGCAGCGCGGTGGCCGGCGGGCGGTGCCCGGGCGGGGCGGGGTGTTCTCGCCGGCCTCGGCGAGCCGGGCCGCGGCCTCGGCCTCGGTGAGCCCGCGCGGTCCCGTGTCCAGTCGGCGCAGCACCTGCAGGGAGGTGGCGGCCTCGTCCTCAGAGGCCATGGAGCCGGCGGGGTGCCGGGACGTCGGCGGCGGTGGTGCGGGCGGTGAGGCGGCCGACGAGCAGCTGTGCCACGTCGACGACGTCCGGGTCGTCCACGAGGTACACCTGGCGACGGCCCTCCCGGCGGGAGCGCACCAGACCGGCGAGCTTCAGCTTGGTGAGGTGCTGGCTGACGGCGGGCAGCGCGCCGCCGACCCGCTCGGCGAGGCCGGTGACGTCGCTCTCGCCCTGGGCCAGCGCCCAGACGATGTGCAGCCGGGCGGGCGAGGCGAGCAGCCCGAAGGCGGCGGCCGCTTCCGTGAGCACGTCCGCACCCGGGTCGTCGTCGCCTCTGCCGGGCTCTGTCGCCACCGTTGCCGTCCTCCTGTCCACCGCGTCGAGGAACCAGTTTAGGACGCGGGAACTTATCGTCGGCCGGGTCAGTTTCTACGGTGTTGTAGAAGTTGCTCTGCCGGCAAGCAAGCCCCTTGTCGTCTACCGAGGAGTGAATGCGCATGGCCCTGTGGGACCGCATCAAGGATTCCGCGACGCAGATGCAGACCCAGCTCGTGGCGAAGAAGAACGACCTGAAGAGCGGTGCGTTCCGCGACGCGAGCATGGCGATGTGCGCGCTCGTGGCGGCCGCCGACGGCACCATCGATCCGGCGGAGCGGCAGCGGGTGGCCCAGCTCATCGCCACCAACGAGGTGTTGCAGAACTTCCCGACGGACGACCTGCGCCGTCGTTTCGAGGAGAACCTGAACAAGCTGACCACCGACTTCGCCTTCGGCAAGGTGAGCGTGCTCCAGGAGGTCGCCAAGGCGAAGAAGAAGCCGGCCGAGGCGCGTGCCGTCATCCAGATCGGCATCGTGATCGGCGGCGCGGACGGCGACTTCGACAAGACGGAGCAGGCCGTGGTGCGCGAGGCGTGCTACACGCTCGACCTGCCGCCGCACGAGTTCGACCTCTGACCGGCGCCGCCGGCAGGGGATCCGCTCACTGCCGTCGGCTCGCGGCCCGGCCCCGTGCGGGCCGGGCCGCGGCCCGGCCCGGGTCGGCGACGGCCCCGGCGTACCGGACGGGTCCGGGTGTCCGAGGCCGTCGCCGCCGGGGCGACCCGAAGGGTCAGCTGAGGCCGGCCTTCTTCAGCCAGGCCTTGGCGACGTCCAGCGGGTCCTTGTTGTCCGACTGCACCTGGGTGTCCAGGTCCAGCAGGGTCGCCGTGTCCAGCTTGGCGGAGACGGCGTTGAGGGCGTCGACGGCCGTCTGGTTCAGGGCGCTCTTGTAGACCAGGGGCTGGACGTTCTCGAAACCGAAGAGGTTCTCCGGGTCCTGCAGGACGACGAACTTCTCCTTGGTGATGGTCGGGTCCGTGCTGAAGATGTCCGCGGCCTGTACCGCGTTCTTCGTGAGGGCGGCCTCCGTCAGCGCGCCGCCCGCGTCGAGCGCCTTGAAGGACTTGAACTCCAGGCCGTACACGGACTTCAGGCCGACCAGGCCCTGCTGCCGGGTCTGGAACTCCGGCGAGGCGCCGATGACCAGGTCCTTGGCGATGTCCTTGAGGTCGGCTATGGAGGACTTCGCGGTGAGGTTGTACTTGGCGGCGGTCGCCGCGTTGAGGGTCACCGTGTCCTTGTCCTGCGCGTCCGCCGGGTTCAGCAGCGTCAGCTTGGAGTCCAGCTTGGCCTCGATGGCCTTGGTCGTCTCGTCGATCGTCTTCGGAGCGGCCTTGGGGTCGAGGTAGGCGAGCAGGGCGCCGTTGTACTCGGGCAGGACCGAGATCGATCCGTTCTTGAGCAGACCGTAGGTGGTCTCGCGACTGCCGATGTTGGGCTTGTAAGTGACCTTGACACCCTTGGCCTTGAGCGCTTCGCCGTAGATGTCCGCGATCAGGGTGCTCTCGGCGAAGTTGTTGGAGCCGACGACGACGGTGTCGCCGCTCGCCTTGCTGTCCGACAGCGGGTCGGACTTGCTGCCGCTGGAGGAGGAACAGCCCGCCAGCAGGGCCGTCGTCGCGGCGAGCGCGACGGCCGCCGCACCTCGGTATGTCCGGATTGACCTGCTGGGAAGGGTGTTGGAAGTCACGGTTGCCGTTCCGGGAGCTGAGGGAAGGGTGGGGGTGTTGCGAACCACTCCACACGATCCAATCCAGCCCCTTCTCGGTCAGTCAAGTGTCTCCGGGTCACCGATTGGCTTCGATCCGTGGCCAGTTGTGGATGGAGAGCGGTCTCTTTGTAACGGATTCTTGATAAAGAGCAAGCGGAACGGCGCTTCAAGGACGCTGTAGTCTCACCGCAGTTGATATCGGTCACAGCGGTGCACGGGGCCCGCTACTCGGTGTCGTTCCGCAACAGCTCGGGGTGAAGACGCCCCCATCGACCAGACACCCTGATGAAGGAGGCCCGGTGTCCACGAACCAGGTGGACGCGCCCGTCCGTCCCACCCCGCAGCGGGGCGGGATCCGGGGATTCGCCGACCGTTGGCCCTTCCGGCGCAAGCTCAACCTGCTGGTCGGAGTACCGCTCGCCGTCATCGCCGTACTGCTGGCGTATGTCTTCACCGACCTGCTGGACCAGTCCACCAGCGCGGACTCCGCGGCGCAGCTGGTCCGGGACAGCACCCAGGTGGCGCGGCTCGTGGACACGGTGGAGGCGGAACACCAGCAGGCGATCCTGCTCTCCGCGCGGTACGAGTCCGGGAACGCCAGGCCCTCGCCGCGCGCCTACCAGGCCGCCCAGGACGCCGTGGACTCCCAGGTCAAGAAGGTCCGTCAGACCTTCGGCGACCGGCTGCCGGGCACCGAGGCGGACGCCCTCCGGCAGGTCGAGGGCCTGTCCAGCCTGCGCGACTCCGTCGAGCAGGCGTACCTGCCGGCCGACAACATCGACCCGGCCTACTCCAACGCGTCCAACGACCTGATCGACGGCCTCGGGCTGGACCGCAACACCAACCTCGCCTCGACCTTCACCGGCAACCTGCTGGACTCCCTGCTGCGCGCGGACGCCGCCCACGGCGCCTTCGAGACCAACGTGCTGGCTGCGACCACCGGGGACACCAACGCGCTGATCGAGTTCACCAACGCGGTCGGCGCCTACGACCTCTACCAGCACCAGGCCGACCGGTTCGGCCGGTTCGCCTCCGACGGGCAGGCCGAGCAGCTCGCCGGTCTCGAACACACCAAGGCGCAGGGCAGGATCGCCCAGTCCTTCGCCGAGCTGCAGATCGACCCGACCAAGCTGGTGTCGGGCAGCACGGACCAGATCCAGCGGGCGGTCAAGGACGCGCTGAGCGACTACCCCGCCTACCTCGACCAGGCCGCCGCCCGGCTGGCCATCACCACCTCGCTCATCGGCCAGATCGCCGACCGCGCCGACGCCGCCGCCGACTCCGCCCGCTGGCACGCGATCTGGCTGCTGACCGGCGCGCTGCTCGGCTTCGTCCTGTGGCTCGCCCTGTCGGTGCTGGTGCGCCGCTCGGTGATCCGCCCCGTGCAGGCCCTGACCGGGGTGGCGCACGAGGTCGCCGAGGTGGCGGGCCGCGAACTCGCCCGGGTCGCCGACGACGACGCCGAGGACGCCGGCCCGCCCCGGCTGCGGGACATGCCGGTCACCGCCCGGGACGAGATCGGCGACCTGGCCGAGGCGTTCAACCAGGTGCAGACCACGGCCGCGGCGCTGCTGGAACGCCAGGTGCTCAGCCGCCGCAACACCGCCGAGATGTTCGGCAACGTCGGCCGCCGCGTCAGCAACCTGACCACCCGCCAGCTGGCCTTCATCGACGCGGTGGAGCGGGCCGAGACCGACCCGGCGCTCCTGGAACGCCTCTACTCCATCGACCACATCGCCGTCCGTCTGCGCCGCAACGCCGACAGCCTGATGCTGCTGGCCGGCATCCGCGAGACCGTGCTGGCCGCCGGGCCCACCCCGGTGTCCAACGTCGTGCGGGCCGCGCTCGGCCAGATCGAGGGGTACCAGCGGGTACGGCTGTACGCCGGCACGGACGCCGTGATCGAGCCGGACATCATCGGCGACCTCACCCTGATGGTGGCCGAACTCCTGGAGAACGCGGTGTCGTTCTCACCTGCGGGCAGCCCGGTCGAGGTGACCGTGCGGGCCGGCGACGCCGGTGCGCACATCGTGGTCACCGACCACGGTCTCGGCATGAGCGCCGAGCGGCTGGCCGAGGAGAACCAGCGGCTGATCCGCCGTGAGCGCCTCGACCTGGTGCCGACCAAGGTGCTCGGCCTGTTCGTGGTGGGTGCGCTGGCCCGGCGCTGGGAGATCGGTGTCGAGCTGACCCGGACCCCGGGTGGTGGCGTCACCGCCGAAGTGACCCTGCCCGCACGCCTGCTGCTCACGATGAGCGCGGTGGCCGACACCGCCGGCAGCCCGCTCACCGTGGAGCCGACGGCACCGACCGAGCCGACCGGACCGACCCCGGCCGCCTCGGTGCCGGCCGGCCCGGCCCCGGCGCGCACCGGCGCGGCCACGCCGAGCTGGGCCACCGGCCCGGCGCAGGCCGCCGCGGAGTCCGAGGGCCCGCTCCCCCGCCGGGTGCCGCGCCGCGAGCCGGCCGCCGACGCCGGGACGGCCCCGCAGATCCCGGCCGCGCGCTCCGGCGAGCCCCCGGCCGACACCGCCGACGGCAGCCGCCCCCTGCGCCGCCGGGTACGCGGCGCCACCCTGCGGACCACCGTCGGCGCCGCCCAGGCCCTCTCCCAGCCGCCGCGCACCCGTGACGCCGAGGCCGAGCGGGCCGCCCTCGACGAGTTCGAGGCGGCGGTGGAGCGCGCCCGGCGCGACAGCGACACCGGCAGTCACGAGCGGCCCGCGCCGCACCCCCGAACGAATCCGCCGCACGACCAGATCCACCTTCCGGAAGGAGCCGAGCAGTGAGCACGTCGACAGGTGACACCCCGACGGGCGGCGTCACGCCGACCGACCTGCAGGCGGCCGCAGCCGACTTCACCTGGCTGCTGAACCGCTTCGCGACCGAGACCGCAGGCGTGGTCGACGCGATCGCCGTGTCCTCCGACGGCCTGTTGATCGCCGTCTCGGAACTGCGTGAGCGCGCCCATTCCGAGCGGCTGGCCGCGATCGTCTCCGGCATCACCAGCCTGGCCGCCGGCGCCTCCGGCAACTACGGGCTGGGCGGCCTCAACAAGGTCATCATCGACCTGGAGGGCGGCCATGTCATCGTCTCCGCGATCGGCAACGGCGCCGTGCTCGGCGTGGTGGCCGACAACGAGGCCAAGCTCGGCAACATCGCCTACGAGATGACGTTGTTCGCCAACCGCGCCGGTGCGGCCCTCAGTCCCCAGCTCGTCCTGGAGCTGAAGAACAGCGTCGGCGTCCCACAGACGCGCTGACCGGGATCTGAGGTAGAGATCCGGTCGAGAGAGGAAGACACAGCCATGGCGGACGGCTCACCGCCCCCGGGCGGCGACCCGGTCGGCCCCGCCCCCGCCGTACGGCCGTTCCTGGTCACCGCCGGCCGGGTGGCGGACAGCGCCTCCGGACCGGCGATGCCCGTCGAGACCCAGGTGGTGGCCACCGCCGCCGGGCTCGCCGTGCTGGACCGGCTCTCCTTCGAGCAGCACGACATCATCGCGGCGTGCCGGCTTCCGCAGTCGCTCGCGGAACTGGCGGCCCGGCTGCGGCTGCATCTGAACGTGGTCCGGGTGCTGGCCGAAGATCTGCGCGAGGCCGGGCAACTGACGGTCCACGTGCCCGACTTCGAGGCCACCCACGACTCGTCCGTCCTGCGCAGGGTTATCGATGGCCTGCGGGCCATCCCCGACTCCCGAGGGGTACTCCGTGACACCGACTGACTCGCTGACCCGGGGCGCCGGGCGTACGGCCGTCCGGCCGCCGCTGCCGGTGAAAATGGTCATCGCGGGCGGTTTCGGCGTGGGCAAGACCACCGCCGTCGGCTCGATCTCGGAGATCGAGCCGCTGACCACCGAGGCGTCGATCACCGAGGTCGCGGCGGGTGTGGACGACCTCTCGCACACCCCGCACAAGACGACCACGACCGTGGCGATGGACTTCGGCTGCATCACCATCGACCCGACGCTGAAGCTGTACCTGTTCGGCACCCCCGGGCAGGAACGGTTCGGCTTCATGTGGGACGACATCGTGGAGGGCGCGCTCGGCGGGCTCGTCATCGTTGACACGCGTCGCCTGGACGACTGCTACGCGGCGGTCGACTACTTCGAGCACAAGGGGATACCGTTCGCCGTCGCGATCAACGCGTTCGACGGGCAGGTGGAGCACACGCTGGACGAGGTGCGCTGGGCGCTGGACGTGGCGGAGGGGACTCCGCTGGTCGTCTTCGACGCGCGTGAACGGGGTTCGGTGCGCGATGCGCTGCTCGTCGTGCTGGAGCTGGCGTTGGCGCGGAGTGGGGGGTAGTTCGGTGGGCGGGGAACTGCGGGCCGTGTGTGGCTGGTCGCGCAGTTCCCCGCGCCCCTCCGGGGCGCTAACTCCGCCGTACGCCGGGAGACACCGTCAGTCTCTGTACCGCCCAGAAGATGCCCAGCGTCGCCAGGGCCATCGCGGCCACCAGGGTGGCGCCGCCCACCACCTTCTCGTAGTTCTTCTGGTAGAGGCCGTCGATGATGTAGCGGCCCAGGCCGCCGAGGCTGATGTAGGCCGCGATCGTCGCCGTGGAGACGATCTGGATGGCCGCCGAGCGCAGGCCGCTGAGGATCAGGGGCAGCGCCACCGGGAGTTCGACCTGGAAGAGGATGCGCGGCTCGGTCATGCCCATGCCCCGGGCGGCGTCCACCGGGGACGGGTCGACGGAGCGGAGCGCCTCGTACGTCGTGACCAGGATCGGCGGTACCGCGAGGATCACCAGCGGGATCATCACCGGCAGCATGCCGAAGCCCAGCCAGATGAACATCAGGACCAGCAGGCCGAAGCTGGGCAGCGCGCGGCCGGCCGTGGCGATGAGGGCGAGGGTGTTGCCGCCGCGGCCGTAGTGGCCGGTGACCAGGCCGACGGGCAGGCCGATCAGGGCCGCGTAGGCGAGCGCCTCCAGGGAGTACTGGATGTGCTCCCACACCCGCGTGGGGATGCCGTCGTAGCCGTGCCAGTGCGAACTGTCGCTGAAGAAGGCGTGGATGAAGTTGAGGACGTTCACCGGGTGCTCTCCTTCGGCATCCAGGGCGTCAGCACGCGGCGGACGAGGACGAGGAGCGCGTCGGCCAGGATCGCCAGCACGGCCGTCGTCACCACGGAGTTCACCGCCAGCTCGGGACGGTGGTAGGTGTTCGCGTCGTTGAGCAGGTTGCCGAGGGCACCCTGGTTGCCGATCAGCATGCCGACGCTGACCAGGGAGATGCTGGAGACGGTGGCGACGCGCAGGCCCGCGATGATGGCGGGGACCGCGATCGGCAACTGGACCTGGAAGTAACGGCGGACGGGCCCGAGACCCATCGCGGTGGCGGCGGCGAGGGTCTCCTGCGGGACCGAGCGGACGCCGTCCACGATGGCCGGCACGAGGACCACCAGGCTGTACACCGCGAGCGGGATCATCACCGTGGTCTCGGTCTGGCCGGTGTAGTCGATGAGGATCACGAAGAAGGCCAGCGAGGGGATGGCGTACAGGATCGTGGTCACACCCAGCACCGGCGGGTACAGCCAGCGGAAGCGCACGCAGAGCTGGGCGATGGGCAGGGACACCAGCAGACCGGCCAGGACCGGGAGGAGGGCCTCGCGCAGGTGCAGGCCGATCAGCCCGAAGTAGGTGTTCTGGAGGTCGCTGGGGATGTCGAAGAAGCCGCTCATCCCCCGGCCCTCGCGTCGTCGCGGCCCTCGGCGTGGGCGGTGCGGATCGCGGCGCCGATGACCTGCTGGGAGACGACGCCGACCGCGCGTCCCTCACCGTCCACCGCCACGGCCCAGCCGGTCGGCGAGAGCACCGAGCCGTCGAGCGCGGCGCGCAGCGAGTCCCGGCCGGGCACGAAGGGCCGTCCGTACGGCAGCAGGTGTGCCGGGTCGATCGAGCCGGCGGTGAGGTCGCCCGGTTCGCCCCAGCCGAGCGGCCTGCCGTCCAGGTCCGTCACGAGGAGGTAGGGGGCGTCGGCCGCGGCGCGGGCGCCGAGCCGGGCGGCGTCGGCGTCGATCGCGACGATCGGGGCGCGCTGCAACTCCAGCCCGGCGGACGGGAAGAAGGACAGCCGGCGGATGCCCCGGTCGGCACCGAGGAAGTCCTCCACGAAGGCGTCGGCGGGGTCGGTGAGCAGTTCGGCGGGGGGCGCGTACTGGGCGAGGTGACCGCCGGTGCGCATCACGGCGACCATGGTGCCGAGCTTGATCGCCTCGTCGATGTCATGGGTGACGAAGACGATGGTCTTTCCCAACTCGTCCTGGATGCGCAGCAGTTCGTCCTGAAGCCCCTTGCGGACCACGGGGTCGACGGCGGAGAACGGTTCGTCCATCAGGAGCACGGGCGGGTCGGCGGCGAGTGCCCGGGCCACGCCGACGCGCTGCTGCTGGCCGCCGGAGAGCTGGTACGGGTAGCGCTTGGCGAGCGCCGAGTCCAGACCCACCCGCTCCATCAGCTCGGCCGCCCGGGCACGTGCCCGCTGCTTGGTCCAGCCGAGCAGCCGGGGCACGGTGGCGATGTTGTCGATGATGGTGCGGTGCTGGAAGAGACCGGCGTTCTGGATGACGTAACCCATGGTCCGGCGCAGGGTGTTGACGGGCTGCGCGTGGATGTCGGCGCCGTCGAGGAGGATACGGCCCTCGCTGGGCTCCACCATCCGGTTGATCATGCGCAGGGTCGTCGTCTTGCCGCAGCCCGAGGGTCCGACGAAGACGGTGATCGAGCGGTCCGGTATGTCCAGGGAGAGCCGGTCCACGGCGACCGTTCCGTCCGGGTACCGCTTGGTGACTGAATCTATCCGTATCAAAGCGCCGAATACCCTTCGGGTTTGGCAGATAATGCCCGATTTTCGACCACGGTCGCCGTGGCACAGGCCGTTGCCGACAGAGTTTAGACCGCCAGTGTTTCAGGACTTTGGCGACTGACTGGTTGTCTTCAGTCTGTGATCTGCCGCCCGCCGTCAGCCGCGCCGGATCGTGGCGAGGGCGCGCCAGCGGGCCCGGGTCGCGTCCTCGCCGTCCACCCAGCGCGCCCTGCCGCAGGGCGACGCAGGCGGGTCGAGTCCGGCCATGAAGCAGACGAGGTCGGTGTAGTAGGCGTAGTCCGGGCCGGGGCTGAGGTCCCGCAGTCGGGCCACGGCCGCCTGCGTCCCGGCCCGGTCGTCCAGGACCGCGTGGTGGAAGCCGAGGGCGAGTTCCAGGGTGAGCCGGGCGGCGGTGATGCCGGCGACCGCGGCCTCGGCACGCAGCACGTCGGCGCGGTCGGGCACCTCGGCGCCCGGGGTTCCGGCGTCCCGGACGAGGGCGGCGATGCGGGCGGTGAGCCGGGTGGCCCGCAGGTCGAGTCCGGCGAGCAACTGCTGGGCCAGGTCGAGTTCGTCCGCGGCGGCGGCCGGGTCGGCGAAGGCCAGCACGAAGGCCCGCTGGGTCTGGGCGGTGGCGCGTTCGCCGGCCACGGCGTGCCGCTCGGCCTCGTCGCGGGCCGACGCGTACGCCTCGGCGGCCCGGGCCATGTCGCCCTGCACCCACCAGACGTCACCGAGCACCCGGTGGTGGCGCCCGGCCCAGCCCAGGGTGGCGGCGGTGCTCAGGGCCGTCGGGAAGTCCCCGGCCAGCCGGGCCAGATGGGCGAGCCCCCGGCGGGCCGCCGGGGCGAGCCGCCCGCCGCCCTCGGCGACGGCCCGCATCCCGCTGCGCGACTCCTGCGAACGGCCCAGGTCACGCTCGGCCTTGGCCCGGTAGTACACGGCCATGTCCCGCAACTCCGGGGGCAGCAGCCCCGAGTCGATGACCACGGTGAGCCGGGCGACGGTGCGTTCCCGGTGTTCGTGCTGGCGGCGGGCGAGTGCGCTGAGGGTCTCCACCAGGGCGTCGGCCGCCGTGTGCAGCGGGGCCGTCGGGTCCCCGGCCGGAGCGGGTGGAGCGAGCGGTTCCCACACGGAGTCCCCGACATAGCTCCAGGCCGCGTCGGCGAGCCAGCCGAGGCCGAGACCGAAGTCGCGGGCGAGGCGCAGTCCCTGCCGCAGGCAGTCGACGAGCCGCCCGCGGTCGCCTTCGGGAGCGGTGGCCCAGCATTCCCCGACCGCGTCGAACGCCCGCACCGCGGCATGTTGCCAGTCACCCGCCGACCAGCGGTCGTCCGCCTGGTCGTTGGCCGTCCGGATGGTCGAACGGATGACTCCGTGCAGGTGGTAGGGCCAGACGGCGTGCGGGTCCGACAGGACGAACGGCCGCTCGACCAGGCGCAGGGCGGCGGCCTCGTAGGTCATCCCGGCGGCCCTGGAGGCCAGCGGTACGTCGAAGTGGTCGAGCAACGACACCGAGCGCAGCACATGACGTTCGTCCGGCGTGAGGTCGGTGAGCGTGCGGCTGATGAGGGCCGGGAACGCGACGTCGAAGTCGGCGGGGACGGGTTCGCGCCCGGTGCGCCGGATGGCCAGGAAGCGCTGGACGGCCAGGTCGAGGTGGAGCGGCAGGCCGTGCGACCGGTCGACCATCACCGCCCTGACCTCCGGCGCGATGACCGGACGGCCGTCCCGGGTCAGGCGCCGGGCCAGGTAGTCGTCGCAGTCCTCGGGCGAGAAGTCCCCGACGAGGATCTGCCGGGACGGCCCCCGCGCCGGCCCGCTGGGCGCGGCGAGGCCCGGCCAGGCCGCCGGTCCGGTCCAGTCGAGCTGACCGTGCAGGGCGTCCTCGGCCCACTGGAGCCGGCTGCGGCCGGTGATGACGAAGAGGGCGTTGGGCATCAGCCAGACCACCCGTTGCAGCAGCCGCTCCAGATCACGGTGGACTCGGTCGCCGACGTCCTCGAAGGTGTCGAGCAGGACCACCGGCAGCACGGCCCGCCCTGCCGGGAGCCGGGCGATCTCCCAGGCCAGCAGGTGCGCGTAGTAGGAGAGGGCGTCCAGATCGGGCTCGGCCTCAAGGAGGTCGGCGAGCCGCGCGCAACCGGCCAGCGCGCGTACGGCGGTGCGGTGGTCGCGCAGGGCGCGGATCAGCGCGCCGGTGACCTGTCCGACGACCGCGCCGACCGTGCCGGGCAGCAGCAGGGCCTGGGCGATGTCGGTGAGGGCCGACTGCATCTGGTCCGGCACGGCCCGCCCGAAGCGCCGGCCGAGGCCGCCGCGCCGCAGGAACTCCTCCAGCGGCTCGCCCGGGTGGACGTGGTCCCAGTACCGGCGCAGCGCCAGGTCGAAGGCGGGCAGCGGGCGGCCGAGTTCGGCGAGGGCCAGCCGGAGGATGAGGATCACCCGTTCGAAGTCCGTGCCGGCCGAACGGGCGAGATCGATCCGGACGGGAAGGACCCGGCCGCTCACCCGGAGGGGCTCACCCCACTGGGTGGGCCGGTGCTCCGCGTGGGCGAGGGCGGCCTCCACCTTCCGCGACAGCGTCGACTTCCCTATGCCGCCGATGCCGTGGAAGACGAGGACGTTGTTCCGCGGCGCCTCCAGGTCCTCCACGTCGAAGCCGGGCGCGGCGACGGCTCGCGCCTGCTCGGCCAGGGCGGCGGTGACGGCCGCCCACTGCTCCTGACGGTTGGTGAAGTGCTCCTCGACCTGGATTCCCCGATCGTTCGAACCGAACAGCGCACGAAGATCCCGCCCGCCCACGACACCCCCCGGATATACCAGGATCGTATGCGCTCGGCGATTGGGCGCCCATAGCGGAACCAGCCATTCCGAATGAACGCTCCGTGTTCCCCCTTGCATACGAGTGTCACGAGTGCTCCGGGGACCCTAAGCTGTGGGACCACGGAACGGGGCCACACCACAGGCCTCACCACGCTCCGCTCCGACATCACAGGACACGGAGAGAATTCGGTGTGGTTGATCACCAGTCGCAAGGGTAGACGGTCCGGTGGGTGCAAAGCGCAAGGAAATTCCGGGCCCATTCGCCACGCGTGGAACGCCACGTCCAAGGCACTGGGTATTCGCCCGGCCGAAAGGGACCGGGTGGACCGAGCCGTCGAGGTGAACGCGGTGTCCGATCCGGAGATCCAGAACAGACCGTCCGCCGACACCGGGGAAACCGGGGAGTCACCCCGAACCCAATCACCCCGCGCCGAACTCGACGGTTATGCGGTGGCGCTGGAATGCGTACGCCTCGTCATCGCCTGGTACAACAGGGCCATCTATCTGGAGCGACGGCTCCCGGAACCCGACAGCGCCCGCCTGAATTCATTGATGATTGAACGACAGAAGTGCCTGGCCGACCGGAAATCGCTCGCCCGGTCGGGACCCGAGGAAATCGCACGGGTGACCCGGGACTACGGCGCGCTCTTCCGCAGCCTCACGGACGCGTGCCCGCCGGTCAGTTGACGGGGGACATCAGGGGCGCGGCCAGCTCCAGGACCTCCGCCCACTCGTCGCGGTGCTGAGGCAGCTCCCGGCACAGCCGCTCGTGGTTCACGAGGAAGGCCGCCGCCTCCTCGCAGGTGTAGGGCCGCCGCTGCTCCGCGAGCAGCGCGTCGACCGCCCCGCCGCAGAGCCGGCCGCCGGTGTCCCGCTCGTCCCGGTGCAGCACCGCTCCGCCCCGGCGCACCACGCTCACCGCGTCGGCCGCGGACTCCTGCTCGACCGCCGCGAGAACGTCGGCAACGGCCTCGAAGCACTCGTCGTGGCCGCCGACCCAGGTGAACCGGGCCAGTGCCGCCTTCGTCCGCAGCATGTCGGCGTAGCGCAGGCCGATCCCCTGACGGCTGTCCGCCCTGCGTACGGCCAGCACCACCAGCTCGACGCGGTAACCGTCGTCCCGGAAGGCGGCGAGGTCGTCGAGGAACGCGCAGACCGGGCCGGGGCTGTTCTCGCTCACGAGGTGGCCGCGCAGGGCGCGCACGCGCTCCTCCAACCGCCACTGCCACTCCTGGTAGACGGACCGGATCCGGGCACCGGCGGTCCGTGGATCGGCGGCGAGCAGCCCCAGGTAACCGGGGTGGTAGATCTTGAAGTCGTCCCCGGACACCCGCGTCGCGCCGTCCAGTCCGACGGGCATCAACTGGGATTTCCCCGCACCGGGCTGCGCCACGATGACGCGTCGGCACGGGGCGGTCTGCCGCACGACGTCAGGTTCGTAGTCGGCCCGAATCTGTTCGAAAATCTCCTCGATGTCGGTCCGGGGGAGTTCACCGAGAGGAGATACCGGGCGGGACGATTCGCCGGCCCGGACGACCGGGACGCTCCCGCTGGACCCGCGAAAGATCGAACACGTGCCGCAGGTGCAGTTCCGATCACGCGGAGAGAAACCGGCGCGTCGCACAATGGACAAGGGGCGTCCCGATCTGTGACTCATGGGCGAGGAAGGGACCGCAGGAACCAGGCGCACCAACAGGGAGTTTTACCCCTTGCATTGCCTGAGCCTCAGCGGACTCACAGGACATCTTCCGCTCGATCCACCCCGTACGCAATGGCCGTCGGAAGCCCGCCGCATACCGACCACCCGGTCACCGTCATCCGTACGGACGAAAGAATTCCGGCCAACTGTGAATTGAAGGCGTTTCAGATGCCGGCGCGGCCGATCGCGCCGGGGGCTCCGGCCGAAAGCCGTGCGTTCCGCGCCTCAGGGCGCGACCGGCAGGCCCGGCGTTCGCAGCACGGCCCGCTCCGCGTCCACCACGAACACCTCGCAGCCCGGACGCCCGGCCGCCCACGCGGCGCCCTCCGCGCCCATCGCGAAGGCGGCCGTCGCCACGGAGTCGGCCTCCGTCAGGGTCGGCGCGACCACCGTGACACTGAGCAGCCCGGTCGCCGGGCGTCCCGTACGGCCGTCCACGATGTGGTCGCCGCGCTCGTAGCGGGCGGAGGTGGCGACCGCGCGGTCGGTCAGCTCCAGGACCGCGCACAGCCGGTCGGCGTGGTCGGGGTGCCGTACCCCCACCCGCCAGGGCCCGCCGGAGGCGACCACGTCTCCCCCGGCGTTGAGCACGAACCGCCGCGCCCCGGCCGCCGACAGCAGCTGCGCCGCCCGCTGCACGGACCAGCCCTTGACCACCGCGCACGGGTCGAGGTGCCGCCCCGGCAGTCGTACGTCGAACGCGCCGCCGGTCGCCAGCCGGTACTCCTCGCACAGCGCGAGCACCTCCGCGAGGTCCGGGGACACCGCCTCCGCGGCGATCTCCCCCCGGTCGAGCCGGCACACCTCGCTGTCCGGCCGGTACGGGCTGAACCGCTCGTCGACCTCGCGCAGCCAGCCGAAGACGGCGTCCGCGGCAGCCGTGAAATCCCCCTGGTCGTCGACGCGCAGGGACACCGGGAAGCCCATGACGTGTTCGACCCGGCGCATGGTCAGCCCTTCGCGTCGAGCGCGGCCTGGAGGGACTCCTTGTAGCCGTCACTGGTGATCGTCGCACCGGAGACGGTGTCGATGTCCGCGCTCTGCGCCTTCAGCGTCTCCGAGACCAGGACCGGCACCGCGGCCGTCGTCTGCGGGTGGTTCGGCTGCTGGAGCATCCTGACCGCGGTGATCCTGTCGCCGGAGAAGGTCACCTGGACCTGCACGGGACCCTTGTCGGTGGTGACGGTCGTCCCCTTGACGACCGTGCCCGAGGCCGCGGTCGGGTCGGCGGACGGGGTCGTGGCCGGTTCGGCGGTGGCGGCCGTCGTACCGCCGACCGACGGCTCGTAGCGCCAGACCGGGATCAGGCCGGCGACGGTCAGGGCGACGACGGGTATGGCTCGCTTCACGGTGTCTTCCTCATCCCGCCAGGCTGAAACGCTCGAAGTGGATCTGCGGCTTGGGCACGCCCAGGTCTCCCAGACTGCGCAGCACCGCGTTCATCATCGGGGGCGGCCCGCACAGGAAGACGTCCCGGTCGGCGATGTCGGGCACCAGCCGGGCCAGTTCGCCCGCGGCCAGCCTGTCGGGCACCGGCGGGCCGGTCACCAGGTGGAGTTCGGCTCCCTTGGCGACGGCGAGGTCGCGGAGTTCGTCGTAGAGGACGGCGTCCCGGTCGGTGCCGACGCGGTAGATGACGACCGCGTGGCCCTCCAGGTCCTCCAGGAGCGCCCGGATCGGCGTGACGCCGACACCGCCCGCGATGAGCAGGGACTCGCTCTTCTGCCGGTGCAGGGCGGTGAACGCGCCGTACGGGCCCTCGGCGAAGACGCGCGTGCCGACCTTCAGGTGCCGCAGGGCGGCGCTGCCGTCACCGGCGGCCTTGGCGGTCAGGCGCAGGGTGCGGCCGTCGGGCGCGGCGGAGAGGGAGAAGGGGTTGGCCTGCCACCAGCGGTCCTTGGTCAGGAAGCGCCAGAGGAAGAACTGGCCGGCCTGCGCGCCCAGCTTGTCGAGGTCCCGGCCGGTGACGTGGACCGAGACGACGTTGTCCGACTCGGGAACGACCGCGGCGACCCGGAACCGGTGGCGTTGGTTCCGCCGGAGCGGGAGGACGAGACGGCCGAGGGCCACCGCGCCGAGCGCCACGCCCCACACGGCGTACCAGTACGCCGTCGCGGCGGACGACGCCGTGAAGGTCGTGCCGACCGCGACCTGGTGGCTGAAGGCGAGCACCACGGCCACGTACGTGTACAGGTGGATGAAGTGCCAGGTCTCGTAGGCGAGGCGGCGGCGGGCGTAGCGGGCCGAGACGGCGCCCACGACGATGATGACGCCGAGCGCGACGACGGCCCGCAGCACGCCCTGCGTGGTCCGGGCGAGGTCGAAGAGCTCGGTGAGGGGGCCGACGCCCGCGCCGTCGGCGTAGCCGAAGCTGATGAAGACGGCGTGCGCGAGCAGCGTCCAGAGCAGGGCGAAGCCGGTCCAGCGGTGCCAGGACGTCAGCCGGTCCATGCCGATCCGGCGGTCCAGCCAGGGCAGCCGGGCCACCAGCACCAGCTGGAAGGCCATGACGAGGGCGCCGTACAGACCGAAGAGACGGCCGAGGACGATCAGGGCGTTGGAGGCGAAGCCGGCCTGGGCGAAGAAGTAGGCGACCACGGCCGCGTTCACGGCGAGCACGGCGTACAGGCCCGTACGGGCCACCACCCTGGGGCGTATCGCCGTGGGGGGCGCAGGGGGCGATTGGACGGTCGTCACGGGTCGGCAGCTCCTTGATCGGGTCCTGGGATTCGAGCTTCCCCCGCGCCTGCTGTCGTTTTCCTGTCGGGCCGCTTTCAACTGGTTATCGATGTGTTCTCGGGGTCCGGACGGGTCTGGCGTCCGCCGCCGCGTACCGCAGTATGAGCGGGTGGAAAAAGTACGACTCCTCGTCGTGGACGACGACCCGCCGATCGCCGACCTCGTCGCGACGGTCGCGCGGTACGAGGGCTGGGACGCGGTCACCGCTTACTGCGGTGAGGACGCGCTGGCCCGGGCCGCCGAGTTCCGGCCGGACATCGTCGTACTCGACCTGATGCTGCCGGACCTCGACGGCTTCGGCGTGCTGGACCGGCTGCGGACGTCCGGGACGATGGTGCCGGTGGTGTTCCTCACGGCCCGCGACGGGGTCGCCGACCGGGTCGCCGGGCTCACCCGGGGCGGCGACGACTACCTGGTCAAGCCGTTCGCGGTGGAGGAGCTGATGGCCCGGCTGCGGACCGTGCTGCGGCGCAGCGCCGGGCCCGGCTTCCAGCGCTCGGTGCTCCGGGTCTCGGATCTGACGATGGACGAGGACACCCGCGAGGTCCGCCGCGGCGACCGCCTGCTCTCCCTGACCCCCACCGAGTTCGAGGTGCTGCGCTACCTGATGCGCAAGTCCCCGACGGTCCTCACCAAGGCGCAGATCCTCGACCACGTGTGGGAGTACGGCTTCGGCGGCCGGTCGAACGTGGTGGAGCTGGTCGTCAGCAGGCTGCGCCGCAAGATGGACGAGTCGGGCGGGGAGTCCCTGATCCACACCGTGCGCGGCTTCGGGTACGTCATACGGCAGCAGGCGGCGGAGTGATCGGCCGGCTGCTGGGCTCGTACCGGAGCACCCGGCTCGGCACCCGGCTGGCGCTCGGGCTCGGCGCGCTGGCCCTGGTGGTGTTCGCGGTCGTCGGCACGGCCCTGACCACCTACATGCGGGACTACCTGTCGGCCCAGCTCGACGACCAGCTGGGGCTCGCCCAGACCGCCCAGTCGAAGAGCATCGAGCAGAACGGCTCCCTCCAGGGCAAGAAGTACTACCGCTGGTACTACGCCGTGTACGACGTCTCGAACGGCACCCCGGTGCTGCGCAAGCCCGAGGAGGCGGGTGATCTGCCCCCGGACATCGACGCCCTCACCTCCGTCGCGAAGGCGCAGATCGCCGCGGGCACCGAGGTGCTGCGCACCGAGGTCCTGACCGGGGAGGGCGAGTACCGGCTGCGCGGCTGCGCGGTCGAGCCGGGGGTGGTGCTGGTCAGCGGCGCCCCCATGGACAGCATCGACGCCACCGTCCGGCAGCTGGTCACCGTCCAGGTCGTCGCCTTCGGGCTGGCCCTGCTGGCGCTGGTGGTGTTCGGCCGCCGGCTGCTGCGCAACGGTCTGGAGCCGCTGAGCGACATGGCGCACACCGCGCACGGCATCGCCTCGCACAACCTGACGGAGTCCGCGGCCCGGCTGCCGCTGCGCGCGGCCAAGCGGGGCGGCGGACCGGAGGTCGAGGAACTGCGCACCGCGTTCAACACGATGCTCGAACACATCGACCACTCGCTCGCCGTGCGCGCCGAGGCCGAGCAGCGGCTGCGCCGCTTCGTCGCGGACGCCTCGCACGAGCTGCGCACCCCGCTGATGTCGGTACGCGGCTACGCCGACCTGTTCCAGTACGCGGCCGCCAACCAGCCCGGGGAACGCGACAAGCACCTGGCCCGGCTGCGCGCCGAGGCGGCCCGGATGGGGGTCCTCCTCGACGACCTGCTGCTCCTCGCGCGCCTGGACGCCGCCGAGGTGGAGACGCCGCTGCGGGTGGAGGACACCGATCTGGCGGAGCTGGTCCGGGAGGCCGCGGACGCCTTCCGCGCGGCCCGCGCCGGCCATCCGCTGACGGTGGCCGTGGGCCCCGAGCCGGTCCCGCTGCGCATCGACCCGGTCCGGATCCGCCAGGTGCTGGACAACCTGCTCACCAACGCGGCCGTCCACACGCCCGCCGGGACCCCGGTGTCCGTGACCGTCGAGGTCGCCGACGGCTCCGCCGCGGTACGCGTCACCGACCGGGGCCCCGGTGTCCCGGCCGCCGACCGCGCCCGGGTCTTCGACCGCTTCTACCGCGTCGACAAGGCACGCAGCCGCGACCGCGGCGGCAGCGGGCTGGGGCTGTCGGTGGCGCGTGCGCTGGTGGAGGCCCACGGGGGGACGATCACCCTGGACGAGGGGCGGGAGCGGACGACGGTGTTCACCCTGAGGCTCCCCCTCGCCGCACCACCGCCGAGGCCGACCCCACACAGCCCCCCAGCCTCCGAAGCCCCGGCATAGCCCCCAGTGACCCGGACCGGCAGCGGCCAGCCGTCACGGTTCGCCTCCACTCCGGCGTTCCGGAATGCGGATCCGCAGCCCTGTGTCGATGGTCGGGTGCACCGGACGGCGGTTCGTCGGTGGCGGCGGGCACAGCTGCCCGGAGCCGGGCGGGCGGCCGCCGCCGTCTCAGTTCTCCGCGGTTCGTTCCTCCGCCGCGATGCCGACCAGGGCCGTCTCCTCGGCCTTGCCCCGCAGGGCGACCACGCTGAGGAGGCAGCAGACCAGGGCGGCGACGCCGCAGACGACGTACCCGACGGCGTAGCCGTTGCCGAGGGCCTCCAGGGCGACGGGAGCGGCGGCGCCGGGCGGGGAGGACGGGGGTACCGAGTTGACGGCGAGCGGCCCGCCCTCGGCCGCGACCTGTCCCGCCGCGGCCTTGACCTGATCCCCGAGGCCGGAACCGGCGAGCTTGCGGGTGAACTCGTCGGCGGCGCGGCTCAGGGCGATCGCGCCGATGACGGCCGGCCCGAGGGTGAACCCGAAGTCCCGCAGCAGACTGGTCGACGCACTGGCCATGCCCGCGTAGTGGACCTCGACCGTGTTGACGGCGGTCGCGGTGATGGAGGACACCGTGAGCGCGAAGCCGATGCCGACCAGCCCGATGGGCAGGATCAGCGAGGTCAGCGCGCGGTCGTGGACCGAGAGGGTGGCGGCGACGAAGTCCCCGGCCGCCATCAGCGCGAGCCCCGCCCCCAGCACCCAGCGCGCGCTGACCTTCTCCAGGAGCCGGGAGATCAGCGGCAGCAGCACCAGCGTCCACGCGTTGAGCAGGATGAACGCGAACGAGCCGCGCAGCGGGCTCTGGTGCTGGACCGGCCCGAGCCGGATGCTGGTCGCGTAGGCCGTCCCGAGGTAGCTGAACATGCCGACGACGGCGACGAACGAGGCGACCGCGAAGGCCCGGTTGCGGAACAGGTCGAGACGCAGGAGCGGCGCGGCGGCCCGGCTCTCGGCGACGAGGAAGAGGGCGATGAAGACCGCCGCGACCCCGTACGCGATCACCACCGGGGTCGCGGTCCAGCCGTCGGAGGGACCCTGGATCACCGCGTACAGCAGGGCGAACATGCCGATGCCGATGGTGATCTGGCCCGCGAGGTCGAGGGAGCGGCCCTCCGGAGCACTGGAGTTCCGCGCCAGCAGCCCGCTGAGCAGGGTGCTGACCAGGGCGAGCCCGGTGACGACGACGAAGGCCCAGCGCCAGGAGCCGTAGTTGCCGGTGATGCCGCCGAGGACGGGTGCGATGAATCCACCGCTGGACAGGGCGGCGGCCCAGACCGTGATCGTACGGGCGCGGTCCCGGGCGGTGTGGGTGCCGGCGGCGATCACGGCGAGCGAGGTCGGGAACAGCGCGGCCGCGCCGAGACCGGCGATGGCCTGGCCCACCCAGAGCATGTGGATGCCGGTGCTCGCGGCGGCCAGCGCCTCCCCGACGACGAGCAGCGCGCCGCCGCCCACCAGCAGCCGCTTGCGGCCGAAGAGGTCGCCGAGGACGCCGAAGGTCAGCTCCAGCACGGTGACCGGCAGCAGGAAGGCGTCCGAGATCCAGGTCAGCTGGGAGCCGACGGGGTGCAGGTCCTCCTGGAACAGTCCGTTCAGGGTGGCCGGCATGGCGAGGGCGATCTGTGCCAGGCAGACCGCGAAGCAGCCGGCGACGAGGGTGCCGACGGGCAGCGGGCCGGACGGTCCGCGCAGGGTCGCGGGGTCGGACGGCGAACGCGTTTCAGTGGACACGGGTACTCCCCTTCGAGCGGTGCGGGGGATGCGGCGGGCGCGGGGACGCGTCGGGGACGCGGGGCGGCGCCGCCGGGAACGCGTTGAATGTAGGGCAGTTTTTTCACGTCGGTCAATACATTGCACAATGTCGATCGACGCCGAACCGCCGCTCCCCGGACGCACGAGAACACCCCGCCGCCCTGAGGGGCGGCGGGGTGTGGACGAGCGGAAGGGGCGGCGGCGTCAGCTCTCGTCGGCGGTCAGCCGCAGCGAGATCGAGTTGATGCAGTACCGCTGGTCGGTCGGGGTGGCGTAGCCCTCGCCCTCGAAGACGTGGCCGAGGTGGGAGCCGCAGCGGGCGCAGCGCACCTCGGTGCGGACCATCCCGTGCGAACGGTCCTCGATCAGCTCGACCGCGTCGGAGTCCTTCGGGTCGTAGAAGGACGGCCAGCCGCAGTGCGACTCGAACTTCGTGCCGGAGGTGAAGAGTTCGGCACCGCAGGCGCGACAGGAGTACACGCCCTTGGTCTTGGTGTCGGTGTACTCACCGGTGAAGGCCGGCTCGGTCGCCGCCTGGCGCAGCACGGCGTACTCGGCCGGTGCCAGCTCCGCGCGCCACTGCTCGTCCGACTTCTCGACGTCGTACGACATGAGTCTCAGCCCCTTACTTCGCCAGGCGTTCCAGGATCCTCGGGCCCAGGTCGGTCACATCGCCCGCGCCCATGGTGAGAACCAGATCACCGGGCTTGGTCATTCCCGCGACCACGGCGGGGACCTCGTCCTTGTCGTGCACCGCGGTGACGTCGGCGCCCGCGGCCCGCGCCGCCTCGATGATCAGCTCGCTGGTCACCCCGGGGACCGGGTCCTCGCGGGCCGGGTAGATGTCCAGGACCACCGAGGCGTCCGCGAGGGCCAGCGCCTCCCCCATCTCCTTGCCCAGCTCCTGGGTGCGGGAGAACAGGTGCGGCTGGAACACGACCAGGATCCGGGAGTCCCCGGCGGCGCCGCGCATCGCCTCCAGGTCGGCGGTCATCTCGGTCGGGTGGTGGGCGTAGGAGTCGATCACCTGGACCCCGGCCGCCTCGCCCTTGAGCTGGAGGCGCCGCTTGACCCCGGTGTACGCGGCGAGGGCGGGCGCGAGCTCGGCGGCCGGGACACCGAGGGCCACGCCCGCGGCGAGCGCGGCGACCGCGTTGTGCGCGTAGTGCCGGCCCGGGACGGAGACCGCGAAGGTCAGCTCGGCCCCGTCGAGCAGGACGGTGACCTCGCTCCTCAGGCCCTGCGGTACGACCGAGACCACCCGCACGTCGGCGTCCGCGGCCTCGCCGTACGTCACCGTCCGCACCGTGCCGGCCAGCCGCCGGGTCAGCTCCCGGGCGCCCTCGTGGTCGGCGTTGATCACCAGCGTGCCGCCGGGCACGATCCGGCCCGCGAAGGTCTCGAAGGACTCGTAGATCTCGTCCATCGAGGCGTAGTTGGCGTGGTGGTCCAGCTCCACGTTGAGGACGATCGCGACCTCGGGCGCGTACTTGTGGAAACTGCGGTCCGACTCGTCCGCCTCGGCGACGAAGATCTCACCCGCTCCGTGCAGGGCGTTGGAACCGGGGGCGTCCAGGTCGCCGCCGATGGCGTACGACGGCTCGCGCCCCAGCTCGCTCAGCGACACCGCCAGCATCGAGGTGGTCGTGGTCTTGCCGTGGGTACCGGCGACCGCGATCGGGCGCAGCCCCTCCATCAGGGCGGCCAGCGCGTCCGAGCGGTGCACCACCGGGATGCCGAGCTCGGCCGCGCGGGCCAGCTCCGGGTTGTCCTCGCGGATCGCCGACGACACGACGACGCAGCTGGCGTCGTCGGCGAGGTGCCCGGCCGCGTGCCCGATGTGCACGGTGACACCGAGCGCCCGCAGCGCCTCGGCGGTGGCCGACTCCTTGGCGTCGCTGCCGGCCACCCGGGCCCCGCGCTGGGCGAGGATCTTGGCGATCCCCGACATCCCGGCGCCGCCGATGCCGATGAAGTGCGGTCGGTCCATGGCGGACGGAAGCCCGGGTGCCATGTGTTTCTCCCCAGAGACGGTGACGTGCGAAAGCCTGCCTAGCCTATGTGCTGAGGCGTGGGCGCCCCGACAGGAGCGCGGGCAACCCCTACGCCTTGCTGTGCGAGAACAGCTTCAGCACCGGCACCCCCACCTTGTGCCGGGCCCGCGACGCCCAGTCTCTGTGGAAGAACTCCTCCACGTAGTGCGGATCGGTCAGCACGATCACCTCGTCGGCACCCACCTCTTCCACCAGCTTGCGCAGCGCGTCCAGCGGATGGTCCTCGACCATCCGCCCCTCCGCCGTGCTCCCGGCCGCCCGCAGGGCCGTCAGCGACACGGCCAGCGCCTGCTCGGCGGGCCCCTTCGCCGCGTCGCCCTCCGGGGTCTCCCGCTCGCGGGCGGCCTCGTCGAGTTCGCCGAGCGCGATGTCGTCGATGGCCCGCAGCAGCCGGTCCGCCTGGTCGCCGCGCGGCTGGAGCAGCACGTGGAAGGCGACCTGCTCGTCCCCGTGCAAGGTGGTGACGAACTCCACGTCGGCTGACGTCAGGGCCTTCTCGATCATCAGAACGCTTGTGAACACCTGGCGCCTCTTCTCCTAGGAGGGCTGTTCCGACCCTCTGTCCTGCGTGGGGCCGAGCAACCCCCTGCGGAAACCATCCTGCCCCGTGATCGCAGGGGTACTGCCGGATTCAGTGTGCCCGCCGAAAGCCAAGCGGAACGGAATATTCCGCTGATGTCAGGACCGGCGGTACCGGCCGAACAGGAATCCGGCCTCCTCCAGCAGGGACACCAGTTCGAAGCGATGGGGGACGGCGACGCCGGGTCCTCCCGCGATCCGCTGCGCCCCACCCGCCGTGAGCATCGGCGAGACCGTCAGGCACAGCTCGTCGAGGACCCCCGCGGCGATGAACTGGCCCAGCAGCCGGGGGCCGCCCTCGGTGAGCAGCCTGGTGTGGCCGAGCTCGGCGAGGGCGCGGACCGCGCGGGCCGGGTCGACGCCCATGCCGTCGCCCGCCGTCACCACCCGGGCACCGGCCTTCTCCGCGGTGGCCACCCGGTCGGGGGCGGCCGCCGCGCCGGTCAGGATCAGCGTGGGCACGAGGGGCGAGGTGAACAGCGGGAGCGAGAAGTCGAGGTCGAGGCTCGCCGTGACCACCGCGACCGCGGCCGCCTCCGTCTGCCCGGCCGCGGCGCGGGCCCCGGCGAACTCCGCACGCGCGCGTACCGGCCGGTACTCCTCCTGCCGTACCGTTTCCGCACCCACCACCACGACATCCGCGAGCCCCCGCAGGGTGCCGAAGATCCGCATGTCGGCCGCCCCGGAGATGGGCTGCGACCGTCCGTCGTGCTGGCCCGCCCCGTCGAGGGTGGACACCATGTTGGCCCGCAGCCACGCCTGGCGTCCCGCTGACTCGGGGTACGCATAGGCGAGGGCCAGCTCGGCGAGACTCCACTCCCCCTCGCGCTGCCCTCCGGCCGTACCGCCGGAGGCCTGGGCTGCTGTCTCTTCGGTCACAGGGAACAGGCGTCGCATGCCGTGCAGTGTGGCACGGCAACTAGCATGGGTGACCGTGTCGTCTTCTCCCGCCGCTTCCGAGGTCAGCCCCATAGCCGATGCGGGGCCGCTGTCGCTGTGCGCCCGCGCGCCGCACGTCCCCGCGGACCGGCTGGTCGCCGAGATGGTGCCGCCGCCCCGCTTCGACTCGGTGCGCTTCGCCACCTACCTCCCGGACCCGAACCAGCCGAGCCAGACCGAGGCCGTGCGGGTCCTCGAAGGCTTCGCGGCCGGCCTCGGCGGGGCGCACGCGGCCGGCGGCGGCAGGCGCGGCTTCCTCGGCCTCGGGAAGGCCAGGGCGGCGAAGGCGCCCGCCGGACCCCGCGGGGTCTACCTCGACGGCGGGTACGGCGTCGGCAAGACCCACCTGCTCGCCTCCCTGTGGCACGCCACCCCGGCGGAGCCCGCGCTGAAGGCGTTCGGCACCTTCGTGGAGCTGACCAACCTGGTGGGCGCCCTCGGCTTCCAGCAGACCGTGGCGACCCTGTCCGGCCACCGCCTGCTGTGCATCGACGAGTTCGAGCTGGACGACCCCGGCGACACGGTCCTGGTGTCGAGCCTGCTCGCACGGCTCGTCGAGGCCGGGGTCGCGCTCGCGGCCACCTCCAACACCCTGCCGGGCAAGCTCGGCGAGGGCCGGTTCGCGGCCGTGGACTTCCTGCGCGAGATCCAGGGCCTGTCCGCCCACTTCCGCACGCTGCGCATCGACGGCGAGGACTACCGCCACCGGGGCCTGCCCGAGGCGCCGGCACCGTACTCCGACGAGCAGGTGACCAAGGCCGCGTACGCGACGCCGGGCGCGTCCCTCGACGACTTCCCGCACCTGCTCGACCACCTGGCCAAGGTGCACCCCAGCCGGTACGGCGCGCTGACCGACGGCCTCACGGCGGTCTGCCTGACCGACGTGCGGCCGGTGCCGGACCAGTCGACCGCGCTGCGGCTCGTGGTCCTCGCGGACCGGCTCTACGACCGCGAGGTCCCGGTCCTGGCCTCCGGACTGCCCTTCGACAGACTGTTCAGCGAGGAGATGCTGAACGGCGGCTACCGCAAGAAGTACTTCCGCGCGATATCCCGGCTCACCGCGCTCGCCCGGGACGCCAAGGGACTGGCGTCAAGAGCCTGATCAGGCCACGCCACCGGCGCTTTTCACGCTGTCTTCGGCACGCAACACGGAGTTAACCCAGCAAACGGCTCCGCCGGGTTAACGTGTTTCTTGACCAACCATTGACCTGCGCTTGGTGCACACAAGAGGCGTGAACTGTCGCGAGGGGGGCCCATGTTCCGAGGTACGACGGCCCGGACCGTGATCTCGCTGCTGGCCGCCGTCCTGCTCGCCGTCCAGTTCTTCGCCCCTACCGCAACCTTCGCAGCCGCGCACACACTCAGTCACGCCGAGGCCAAGGCCCAGCCCGGATCCCACCCCCCGGCGAAGGCGGTGCGCGAAGGCTCGGGCACCCTCCGTGACCCCGGACTGTGCGGCGAGCCGCCCGGTCCCCCGCAGAGCGCCGACCGTCACCGCACCGGCACCGCCGGCTGGGCCGACGACCGTCAGGCCGCCCCCCGGCACACCGAGGCCATACGCGCCTCGACGGCGCCCTCGGCCGAGCACCGACGCGCGTCCAGAGCCTCCAGAGCCCACTCCCCGGCCACGCTCCAGGTCTTCCGCTGCTGAGAGACGGGTTCCGTCTCGGCTCATCCCCCCCCCACAACCGTCGTGCAAGCCCGACGCGCCGCTGCGGCGCGCCAGGAGGAGTCCACACACCATGCAGCCCCTCATCGACAACGCCCGTACGTTCGGACAGCGCCCTGAGGAGTTCGCCCAGCTCGCGGCTGGCCAGTCCCCGCAGGTGCTGTTCATCACCTGCTCCGACTCCCGGGTCGTCCCGGCCCTGATCACCGGCGCCCGCCCGGGCGAGCTCTTCGAGCTGCGCACCGCGGGCAACATCGTCCCGCCGTACGCCTCGGAGCACCCCACCAGCGAGGCGGCCACCATCGAGTACGCCGTGGAGGTGCTCGGCGTCCGCGACATCGTCGTCTGCGGGCACTCGCACTGCGGCGCCGTCGGCGCGCTGGTGCGCGGCGACGACCTCACCGCCGTACCCGCCGTCCGGGACTGGCTGGCCAGCGCCGAGCCGCGGCCGAGCGGGGCGGCCGAGGACCCGGCCGTCGCCGAGGGCGTGCAGAACCACGTGCTCGCCCAGCTGCTGCGGCTGCGGTCGTACCCGTTCATCGACCGGAAGCTGGCTGAGGGCGCGCTGACCCTGCGCGGCTGGTACTACGAGGTCCACACCGGTGCCGTGCGCGAACACCGCGCGGACACCGACACGTTCGAGGCCCTGTGAGCGCCGCGATGACCAAGTTCCCCTACATACGTCAGGACTTCGCCGCCTCCCTCGTCGTCTTCCTGGTCGCGCTCCCGCTGTGCGTGGGCGTGGCCGTGGCCTCCGGAGTGCCGGCGGAACTGGGCCTGGTCACCGGCATCGTGGGCGGTGTCGTCACCGGGATGCTGCGGGGCAGCAGCCTTCAGGTGTCGGGGCCGGCCGCCGGTATGACCGTGCTCGTCTTCGAGGCCGTGCAGGAGTTCGGGCTGCCGGTGCTCGGCGTGATCGTGCTCGTCACCGGGGTCCTCCAGATCGCCATGGGGCTCCTGAGGCTGGGGCGCTACTTCCGGGCCATCTCCCTCTCGGTCGTCGAGGGCATGCTGGCCGGAATCGGCCTGGTGCTGATCGCCGGACAGCTGTACCCGGCACTCGCCGCCAAGGCACCCGACTCGGGCCTCGGCAAGATTGCCGGGCTGCCCGAGGCGTTCCTGGACGCCCTCGGGGACGGCGGGGCGCTGGCCTCGCTCGCCCTCTGCGCGGGCACCGTGGCGGTCCTCGTCCTGTGGAAGCACGCCCCGGCGGCGGTGCGTACGGTCCCCGGCCCGCTGGCCGCCGTCGGCCTCGCCACCCTGGCGGCGCTCCTCCTCGGCCTGCCGGTCGCCACCGTCGAGGTGCAGGGGCTGCTGGACTCCGTCCAGCCGCCGCCGCTGAGCGCCTTCGGCGAACTGGCCGGCCTCGGGGTGATCGGCACGATCGTCGCGTTCACCCTGATCGCGTCGGCCGAGTCGCTGTTCAGCGCGGCGGCCGTGGACCGGCTGCACGACGGTCCCCGGACCCAGTACGACCGGGAACTGGTCGCCCAGGGCGCGGGCAACGCGCTGTGCGGGGTGCTCGGCGCGCTGCCGATGACCGCGGTGATCGTGCGCAGCGCGGCCAACGTCCAGGCGGGCGCCCGCACCAAGGCGTCCCGGGTGCTGCACGGCGTCTGGCTGCTGCTGTTCGCGGCGCTGCTGCCCGGCGCCCTGGCCTACATCCCGATCCCGGCGCTGGCCGGGATCCTGGTCTACTCGGGCGCCAAGCTGATCCCCGTGCGCTCGCTGGCCTCGCTCTGGCGCGAGCACCGGGGCGAGGCGCTGATCCTGGTGGTCACGGCGGTGTCGATCGTCGCGGTCAGCATGTTCGAGGGCGTGCTGATCGGTCTGGCGCTGTCGATCGTGAAGACCGCCTGGGAGGCGTCGCACCTCAAGCTGGAGGTGGTCGACAAGGGCGCCGGACCCATCGACGCCCACCTGTCCGGCAACGCGACCTTCCTGCGGCTGCCGAAGATCCTCGACAGCCTGGAGGCGCTGCCGCAGGACCGCCCGATCCGGGTGGACCTGTCAGGGCTGCACCACCTCGACCACGCCTGCCGGACCGCGCTGGAGAGCTGGGCCGAGCGGCACAGCGACGCCGGTACGGAACCGGTGCGCGTGACCGCCGAACCCGTCAGGGCCGCGGCCGCCTGAACCGGTGGCACCCCCGGGCCGGGGGTGCCACTGCCTCCGGGCCGTGGCCCCGAGCCACCCGTCGGGCATATCGTTGCAGCAACAGACATATCGGACCTCTCTCCCTGGGGGCCGTGATGGTTCAGGAGCTGCTGGTCGCGGTGGTGACGGCGCTGTGCGTCGGCGCGCTGTACCTGGTCGCCGGCGCGCGGGTCGTCAAGCAGTACGAACAGGGTGTGCTGTTCCGGCTGGGCCGGGTCTCCGGTGCGGTACGGGAGCCCGGCTTCAACCTGGTGATCCCGGTCGTGGACCGGCTGCACAAGGTCAACATGCAGATCGTGACGCTGCCGGTCCCCGCCCAGGAGGGCATCACCCGCGACAACGTCACCGTGCGCGTGGACGCGGTCGTCTACTTCCGGGTGGTCGACGCGGTGAGCGCGCTGGTCAAGGTCGAGGACTACAAGTTCGCCGTCTCGCAGATGGCCCAGACCTCGCTGCGGTCCATCATCGGCAAGAGCGACCTGGACGATCTGCTCTCCAACCGGGAGAAGCTCAACCAGGGGCTGGAGCTGATGATCGACAGCCCGGCCGTGGGCTGGGGGGTGCAGGTGGACCGGGTCGAGATCAAGGACGTGTCGCTGCCCGACGCCATGAAGCGCTCGATGGCCCGGCAGGCCGAGGCCGACCGGGAGCGCCGCGCCCGGATCATCAACGCGGACGCGGAACTCCAGGCGTCGAGGAAGCTGGCGGAGGCGGCCGAGCAGATGGCCGGCACCCCGTCGGCCCTGCAGCTGCGCCTGTTGCAGACGATCGTGGCGGTGGCGGCCGAGAAGAACTCCACCCTGGTGCTGCCGTTCCCGGTGGAGCTGCTGCGCTTCCTGGAGAGGGCCCAGCAGCCGGCGCCGAACGGCGCCGCCCCGTCCGGGTCGGCCGCGCCGGGGTACCCGGGCCGCCCCGACCCGACCGAAAGGCGGTCCCGTGGCGAGGAACCACCCGGACGACCCGAAGCACCCGAAACACACGAAGCACTCGACGGACTCGACGCCCCGGAACGACGACAGCAACGGCACCCTGCGTGACCTGCTCCGGCTCCCGGTGGGCGAGCGTCCCGAACTGCTCGCCCACCCGGCCGACGCGACGCCCGGCGGCCCCGGCGGCAGGAGCGCGGGGCACGCGGCGGCCGATGCGCTGGGCAAGCGGCTGGCCGGCCTCCAGGAGCGGCTGCACGCGGCGGCCACGGCGGGCGACCGGCGGCGGGTCCTGCTGGTGCTCCAGGGCATGGACACCAGCGGCAAGGGCGGCACGGTCAAACACGTCGTCCGCCACTTCAACCCGGCGGGCTGCCGCGTCCACGCCTTCGGGGCCCCCACCGAGGAGGAACGCGGCCACGACTTCCTCTGGCGGATCCGCAGGGCGCTGCCCGAACCGGGCGAGATCGGCGTCTTCGACCGCTCGCACTACGAGGACGTCCTGGTCGCCCGGGTCCGCGAGCTGGCCCCGCGCTCCGAGATCGAGGGCCGCTACGACCGGATCAACGACTTCGAGCGCGCGCTCACCCGGGACGGCACGACCGTCCTCAAGTGCTTCCTGCACCTCTCCTACGAGGAGCAGAAGAGGCGTCTGCTCAAGCGCCTCGACAACCCGCGCAAACGCTGGAAGTTCAGCCCCGGCGACATCGAGGACCGCGCGCTGTGGCCGGCGTACCAGGAGGCGTACGAGATCGCGCTGGAGCGCTGCTCGACGGCGGCCACGCCGTGGTACCTGGTCCCGGCCGACCACAAGTGGTACCGCAACTGGGCGATCGGCCGGCTCCTCCTGGAGCACCTGGAGGTGCTCGACCCGCGGTATCCGAAACCGGACTTCGACGTGGCGGCGTGCCGGGAGCGACTGCTGAAAGCGCCCTGACCCCGACCCTGACCCTGCCGTGCCGGACGGCCGCCGCCCGGGTGATCCGGCGCCGCGCCGACCGGGAAATCCGGACATTTCACCCTAGGTTCGTAGGGTGATCAGACTAGTACGCCGTATTGCCGGTACGACCGCCGTCTGCGCCCTGGGAGCCGCCCTCGCCGCCTGTGGCTCCGCCCAGGCACCACCGGCCGGACACCCGGCCCCCGCGAAGCCCGCTCCCGCCGCCAAGCCGCCCACCCTCCCCACGGGCGCGGACGGCGCGGCCCCCGTGTTCACCAACGGTCCCCGCACCCTGGGCAAGACCGTCGCCCTCACCTTCGACGCCGACATGACCGCCGACGAGGGGCCGCGGGCCGCCGCGGGCGAGCACTTCGACAATCCGGCGCTGATCGCGACCCTGCGCCGGCTGAAGGTGCCGGCCACCGTCTTCATGACCGGCCGCTGGGCCGAGCAGTACCCGGACCAGGCCCGCTCCCTCGGCCGCGACCCCCGGTTCGAGGTCGCCAACCACTCCTACAGCCACTACGCGTTCACCGGTGACTGCTACGGCCTGCCGACCGTCCCCGCCGACGGGATGACGTCGGACGTGCAGCGCGCCTACGCGGCGCTGGTCAAGGCGGGCGTGCCGCACCCGATGCCGTACTTCCGTTTCCCCGGCGGCTGTTACGACCGGCAGGCGCTGCGCGCGGTCGGCCGGCTCGGGGTCACCGCCGTGCAGTGGGACGTGGTGAGCGGGGACGCGTTCGCGACGGACGCGGACGCGGTCACGAAGCAGGTGCTGGACGGTGTGAAGCCGGGTTCCGTGGTCGTCATGCACTGCACCCGCAGCGCCGCCCCCACCACCGAGCGGGTGGTACGCGACGTCGTGCCCGAGCTGCGCAAGCGGGGCTTCCGGTTCGTGAAGGTGTCCGAGCTGATCGGGCAGACGCCCGGTCACCGGTGACCGTCCTACGCTGGAGGCATGAGCGACGACGGCGACTACTGCACCAGCACCGGGACCGCGCGCCCGCCGAAGGCCGACGGGCCGCCGTACGCGGAGTGTGTGCTGTGCCGGGAGCCGACCGAGTACCCGGAGTCGTACAAGGGGGTCACGCTGTGCCCCCGGTGCGAGTGGCAGGAGGCGCAGCGGACCGCCTGTTCGGGGTGAGCGGCGGGACCAGGGGCGGAGGGCGCCCCGTAGGGTTGGTGCGGTGAGCGCTCCTTTCCAGGTCCCGGCCGACCGCCGGGACGCAGCACCCCAGTTCGTCCTGCCCCTTGTCGTACGGATGGAGAAGTCGGCTCCTCCCGGGCGTACCGACGCCCTGGAGACGGCCGCCAGGGCCGTGCTGACCCTGCTGAGCGACGAGCGTGCCCTCGGGGACGGGGAGTGGGCGCAGGCCGTCCGGGACTGGGAGGACGCCCGGATCCGCAAGGTCGTGCGGCGGGCCCGGGGAGCCGAGTGGCGGCGCGCCGAGGGGCTGCCCGGGATCACCCTGACCGGGAAGTCCGCCGAGGTACGGGTGTTCCCGCCGGTCCCCCTGGACGGATGGCCCAAGGACCTGGCGAAGTTGCAGGTGTCCGGCACCGAACTGGAGGACCCCGAGCCGCCCGCCGACGCCGACCGGTCCGCGCCCGTGCTGTGGCTGAACCCGGAGTTGGAGATGTCGGCCGGGAAGGCGATGGCACAGGCCGGGCACGGTGCCCAACTGGCCTGGTGGGCACTGCCGGAGGAGGAGCGGCGGGCCTGGCGGGACGCCGGTCTCCCGCTCGCCGTACGGACCGCCGAGCCGGCCGAGTGGCGCGAACTGGCCTCGAGCGGGCTGCCGTTGGTGCGGGACGCCGGGTTCACCGAGATCGCGCCGGGCAGTTGCACGGTGGTCGCGGACCATCCGGCACTGCGCTGAGCTGGGGACTTTGAGCTCCCCCGACAAACTTTGCCGTCTGTTTGAACACCGTCGCGGACTCGGCCGTACGAACGTGGGGACCACGTCCGAGCCCGGCCGGCAGCCCCTCGACTCCCCGGAGCGCGGCCGGCGAACCTCAAATGTTGCTCTGAAGCGGCAGGCAACGAGGTTCGCGGGCGCGCTCCGGGGCCATATCCCCGTCACTCGGAGCAGGAGGGGGACGACCATGACCGTGGCACGGCTGGGCACGGGCATCGGCTGGCGGCCGGAGATCGCGGACGCCGTGGCGCGGATGCCGGGCGTCGACTGGGTCGAGGTCGTGGCCGAGAACACCTGCCCGGGGCACCTCCCCGAGGCGCTGCTGCGGCTGCGCGAGCGAGGGGTGACCGTCGTCCCGCACGGCGTCTCGCTGGGCCTCGGCGGCGCCGACCGGCCCGACGAGGGGCGGCTCAGGGCGCTCGCCGAGCGGGCCGAGGCGCTGGCCTCCCCGCTGGTCACCGAGCACATCGCGTTCGTCCGCGCGGGCGGTCCGCGCACCGCGTCCCCGTCCCTGGAGGCGGGCCACCTCCTCCCGGTCCCGCGCACCCGGGACGCCCTCGACGTGCTCTGCGAGAACGTCCGCATCGCGCAGGACGCGCTGCCCGTGCCGCTCGCCGTCGAGAACATCGCCGCGCTCATCGCGTGGCCGGGCGAGGAGATGACCGAGGGGCAGTTCCTGTACGAGCTCGCCGACCGGACCGGGGTACGGCTGCTGATCGACGTGGCCAACCTGCACACCAACCACGTCAACCGCGGCGAGGACCCGGCCAAGGCCCTCTCCGAACTCCCCGTCGAGGCGATCGCCTACGTCCATGTCGCGGGCGGCTTCGAACGGGACGGCGTCTGGCACGACAGCCACGCCCACCCGGTGCCCCCGCAGGTCCTGGACATCCTGACCGACCTCGCGTCCCGGGTCGCGCCGCCGGGGGTCCTGCTGGAGCGCGACGAGAACTTCCCGGAGCCGGCCGAACTGGAGGGCGAGCTGGCGGCGATCCGGGCGGCCGTGGCGGCGGGCGGGGCGGTGGCCGCCGCCGACGTCCGCACCGGCGAGGCGAGGCCCGTGGCCGCCGTCCCCGACGCCACCCGGCAGCGGGTCGGCCTCGCCCAGGCCGCGGTCCTGTCCTCGCTGGTCGCGGGGACGCCGGTGCCGGAGGGGTTCGACCGGGTGCGGATGGGGGTGCAGGCGCGGGCGCTGGCCGGGAAGCGGGCGGACGTGGTGGCGAAGGTGGCGCCGGAGCTGCCGGAGATCCTCGGCGAGGGGTACCGGGCGGCGTTCCTGGCGTACGCGCAGGAGCGGCCGATGACAGGGGGGTACCGGCGGGACGCCCTGGACTTCGCGGGGCAGCTGCTGCGGGAGGGCGGGCCGGTGGACAGGGTGTCCCGTCGGCGGCTGCGGGCTTGGTGGCAGCACCGGGCGGGCCCGGCACCCCGCCGCACCGGTCTGCTGCGCAGGGCGTGACTGCGCCTGCCGCCGTGGGTGCGACCGGCCCCCGCCCGCTCGCACCCACCCGCACCAGCCCCTCGGCCCGGCCCCCTGCGGCGCCCGCTGGGTAATATGCCTAGCCCGCACAGGGGAGCCACCTCCGTGCGGTGCAGGAGGCACCATGCGAGCGCGTCCCCGGCCCCCCGTCCAGGGGCGAGGCATCTTCAGCGGCACCGGGCTGATCGTCACCGGTCTCGCGGCGACCATCGCCGCGCTGGTCTTCCCCGTCTGGTCGTACGCCGACCGTGCGGACCCGACCGGCGCGGTGACCGTGCTGAGCGCGAAGACCGTGCCGACCCGGTACGGTCCGCTGTCCGAGCTGGACCGGGACTTCATCGTGAAGGTGCGGCTGGCCGGGCTCTGGGAACTGCCCGCCGGGCAGATGGCGGAGCAGAAGGGCACGACGGCGGCCGTACGCACGGCCGGGCAGCACCTCGTGGCGGGGCACACCGCCCTCGACGCCCATGTCCGCGATGTCGCCGCCCAGCTCGGCGTACCGCTGCCGAACCAGCCGAACGACCAGCAGCAACAGTGGCTCGCCACCCTCACCGGCGCCCAGGGCCAGGACTTCGACCGGCAGTTCGCGAACCTGGTGCGGCTGGCCCACGGCCGGGTGTTCCCCGTCGTGGCCCAGGTCCGCGCCGGTACCCAGAACACCCTGGTCCGCGCGCTCGCCGACGACGCCGACACCACCGTCCTGGACCACATCAAGGTCCTGGAGGCGACCGGTTACGTCGACTTCTCCGCGCTGGCGCGGCAACTGGCGGTCACCCCCTCCTCCGTCGCCTCCCCGCAGGTGTTCGCGCCGAGCGACGCGATCCCGGTCGCCGCCTCCCCGGCGCCGGCACCGTCGCCGTCCTCGCCGTACACCCTGCCCCCGGCCACCACCAGCCCGCCGCCGGCCTCCGACAGCCCCTGACCTGCGCGGCAAACGGAACGTCACAGACCCACAACACTCGGTCCGGAATGTGAACAGGGCATGGCGATTCCGAGGACCCTGGCATAGAAACATGTCATGTTCTGGGTCCTCCTGCTGCTCCTGGCCTGGGCCGTCGCCGGCACCGCCTGCACCCGGCTGTGCCTGGCCGCCGTACGGACGGCGGCCGCCGACGCGGACGCGGGCCGGGGACACGACCTGACGCTCTACGAGGCCGCGTTCCTGTCCGGAGGACCCGCGCGGGTCGCCGACCTGACGCTGGTGTCGATGGCCCGGGAACGGCGGCTGCTGCTCGCGCACACCGGCTGGGCGACCGTCGTGGACCCGCGCGGGCGGGACGAGATGGAGCGGTCGGTGATAGGGGCCATCGGGCCCGAGGGGCAGTCCCGGATAGCGCCGGTGCGCTCGGCCGCGGCCGACGCGGACGCCGTGCGCAGCCTCGGCGAGGGACTGGTCCGGGCGGGGCTCGCGGTGCCCGACGCGGCGGCGCGGACGACGGTCGCGTCCGGGGTCCGGCAGGTCCGGGCCGCCGCGCTGGCCGTTCTCGGCCTCGGCATGGCCGCCCTCGCCCTGCCCACCCCCACCGGGATGCCGCGCGACCTGGTCGCCGTCTGGTTCGCGCTGCCCCTCACCCTGACCCTGAGCTGCCTGGCCATCGCCCGGGTCGAGGTGCACCCGTACTCGCGCTGGGCCTCCCCGGCCGGGCAGCGGCTGCTCGGCGGGCTGCACCGGCGGGCGAGCCGCACCGCCGACGACCGGTCACTGCTGACCTCCGTCGCCGTCCGGGGCGTCCGCGCCATCGGCGAACCGGAGCTGCGTGCGGCCTTCGCACACCGGGACCAGCCGCCTCGGGAGTGAGCGGGGGCGCATAGGGGGCATTGGCGCCGACACCGCCCGATGGTGCTTGCCTTCCCCACCAACCGGTCGAAATATCCCTTTTATTGCTGTCGAGCAGACGCCGCGGTGCCCCTGCCGCCACGCCACCGGCAGCCGTGCACCGAAGGGATACGCCATGAGAGCCCCCGTCCTGTACTCGGCAGCCGGGTCACTGCTCCTGACCACCCTGGCGGCCGCCCCGGCCGGGAGCGCCGATCGCGTCCCGGGCACGGCGGCGGCCGAACTGCGGGGTACCGCGGTGGCCGCCGCACGCGCGCGCAGGGAAGGCATCGACTTCGGCCGGTGCGCGGCCGACCTGGAGTTCCCCGACACGTTCCAGTGCGGCACACTGAGCGTCCCGCTGGACTACGCGCACCCGGACGGCAAGCGGATCAAACTGACCGTCAGCCGGGTCCGGGCCACCCACAAGGACCCGCACAACAGCAAGCGCAGGGTGCCCAGGCAGGGCGCCCTGGTCTACGACCCGGGCGGCCCCGGCGCCTCCGGCATGGGCTTCCCGATGGTCGGCGTGCTGCCCGAGTGGAAGCGCATCGCCGCCGCCTACGACCTGGTCGGCTACGCCCCGCGGGGTGTGGACCGTTCGGCGCCGCTGTCCTGTGTGGACCCCAGGCACTTCTTCAAGGCGCCGTCGCAGTCGCCGACGCACCCCTCCGAGGCGTACAAGAAGGCCCGGATCAAGGAGGCGCAGGCGTACGCGAAGGGCTGCCTGAAGCGGTCCGGGAACAAGCTGCGCCACTACACCTCCCTCAACAACGCCCGTGACCTGGACGTGCTGCGCGCCGCGCTCGGCGAGCACCGGCTGACCTTCATGGGCGCCTCGTACGGCACCTACTTCGGCGCGCTGTACGCGACCCTGTTCCCCTCGCACGTACGGCGGATGGTGCTGGACTCGGCGGTGGACCCGGACCCGGCGGGGATCTGGTACCGGAACAACCTGCAGCAGTCGGCCGCGTTCGAGAGCCGCTGGGCGGACTACCGGGAGTGGATCGCCCGGCACGACGACGTCTACGGGCTCGGCGACACACCCGCGAAGGTGCAGGCGAGCTACGACCGGGCGAGCAGGCGGCTGGCGGCCAGGGCCGCCGGCGGGAAGGTGGGCCCGGCGCAGCTGCAGGGCGCGTTCCTGTCGGCCGGGTACTACGACGACTACTGGCCGAGCCGCGCCCTGGCGCTGTCGAAGTACCTGAAGGGGGACGCGAAGCCGCTGATCCGGCTGGCCGCGCCGGCGCCGGGCTCGGCCGCCGCGGCGGAGAACGGCAACGCGGTCTACACGGCCGTCGAGTGCAACGACGCGCCCTGGCCGGCGAAGTGGAAGACCTGGAACCGGGACAACACCAGGCTCGCGCGGGTGGCGCCGTTCGAGACCTGGGACAACGCCTTCATGAACCTGCCGTGCGCCTACTGGCCGGTGCCCCGGCAGCGGGCCCTCGACGTCCGCACGGGCCCCGGCGAGCTGCCGCCGACGCTGATCCTGCAGGCCGAGCGGGACGCGGCCACGCCGTACGCGGGTGCGCTGGAGATGAACCGGCGGCTCGCCGACTCGGTGCTCGTGACCGAGCGGGACGCGGGCACGCACGGCATCGGCGGCGGGCCCAACAAGTGTGTCAACGGCTACCTGGAGGCCTACCTGCTGGAGGGCCGGCTCCCCCAGCGGCGCGCGTCGTGCGCCGGGCACCCGGAGCCGAGACCGGCGGTGCCGGCCGGCCAGGCCGGGGGGAAGACCCTGCGGGACTCCCTGAAGGGCAAGGCCGGCCGGCACTGAGCCGCGAGCGGCCTCAGGCCAGGCCAGCGACCAGGTCCGCGATGTCCTTGCGGCGGCCCGTGTAGAACGGGACCTCCTCGCGGACGTGCCGGCGGGCCTCGGAGCCGCGCAGGTGACGCATGAGGTCGACGATGCGATACAGCTCGTCGGCCTCGAAGGCCAGCAGCCACTCGTAGTCGCCGAGGGAGAACGAGGCGACCGTGTTGGCGCGCACGTCCGGGTAGCCGCGGGCCATCTTGCCGTGGTCGGCGAGCATCCGGCGGCGGTCCTCGTCGGGCAGCAGGTACCAGTCGTAGGAGCGCACGAACGGGTACACGCTGACGTAGTTGCGGGGCGTCTCGTCGGCGAGGAAGGCCGGGATGTGCGAGCGGTTGAACTCGGCGGGGCGGTGCAGCGCCATGTTCGACCAGACCGGCTCCAGGGCGCGGCCGAGCCGGGTGCGGCGGAAGAGGTTGTACGCCTCCTGGAGCTGGTCGCTGGTCTCGGCGTGCCACCAGATCATCAGGTCGGCGTCGGCGCGCAGGCCGGACACGTCGTAGGTGCCGCGGACGGTCACGTCCTTGGCGGCGAGCTGGTCGAACAGCTCCTGGACCTCCTCGGCGAAGCCGGCCCGGTCCTCCGGCAGCACGTCCTTCAGCTTGAAGACGGACCACAGGGTGTAGCGGATGACCTCGTTGAGGTCCTTGGCCAGCTTGCCCTTGTTCGGGATCCTGCCGGACTCGGTGGTGGGGGCGTCGTCACTCATGGTTCCTATTCTCCCGCTCCGCCGTGCAGACTCTGCACCGGGGCGGCCGTCAGCGCCTGCACCCCGCGCAGGTCGCCCGCCAGCTGGTCGACGGCCGCGTAGGCGCTCGCGACGCAGGCGGGGATGCCGACCCCGTCGTACTGCGCGCCGCACACCGCGAGCGCCGGCAGCCGGGCGACGTGCTCGCGGATCCGGGCCACACGCGCGTGGTGGCCGACGGGGTACTGGGGCAGGCCGCCGGTCCACCGGGTGACGCGGCTCTTCAGCGGGGTGGCGTCCAGGCCGGTGGCCTCGCGCAGGTCGTGCCGGGAGACGGCGGCCAGGTCGGCGTCGTCGCGGTCGAGGACGGCCGTCTCGCCGTACCGGCCGACCGAGGTGCGCAGGACGACGACGTCCGGGTCCTCGTCGGCGATCCAGCCCCACTTGTGGGAGGCGAAGGTGGACGCCTTGATGGTGCGGCCGTCGACGGGCGGGACGAGGAACCCGCTGCCGGCGGGCAGTTCGGCGTCGGCGCGGCGGTAGGCGAGGGTGATCAGGGCCATGGAGGCGTACTCGACGGCGGCCAGCTCGGCCGCGGCGGCGGGCGCCTCGGCGCGCAGCAGGGCGGCGGCGGCCGGGGCGGGAACGGCGACGACGACCGCGTCGGCGTACAGCACCCGGTCCCCGGCGACGACCCGCCAGACGCCGTGCGCGGGGTCCGGGGCGGCGGGCGGCGGGGCGTCGGCGGCAGGGGTGCCCGGGGCGGCCGTCCCGTCGCGCCGCACCCGCCGCAGCTCCGTCACGGGTGTCCCGGTGAGGATCTCCCCGCCCCGGGCCCGGACCGAGTCGGCGACCGCGAGCGGGAGGGTGCCCACGCCGCCCTCGATGCCCATGAACACCGGGCCCGTCTGCTGGTTCGCGGCCGCCTTCGCCTGGATCTCGCGGACGGCCAGGGTCAGCGAGTCGTGGGTCCTCGCGGCCTGGTAGAGCTGCGGGATGGCCGAGCGCAGCGAGATGCGGTAGGCGTCGCCCGCGTAGACCCCGCCGAGCAGCGGCTCGACCAGCCGGTCGACCACCTCGCGGCCCAGCCGCGCCGCCACGTACTCCCCCACCGCCACGTCGTCGCCGACCTCGGTGCGGGGCAGGTCGGCGTCGCGCTCGATGCGGGCGAGGCCCTCCTCGGAGAGCACCCCGGACAGCGCGGCGGCGGTGCCGGGGACGCCCATGACATGGCCCTTGGGCATGGGGCGCAGGGCGCCCCTGGTCCAGATCGACGCGGTGGCGGTGGCCGGCGGCTGCAGCCGCTCGGCGAGGCCCACCTCACGCGCGAGGGCGACCGCCTCGGGCCGGCGGGCCAGCATCGACTCGGCGCCCAGGTCGACGCGCACCCCCGCGATCTCGCCGGGCAGCAGCTTGCCGCCGACCCTCTCGGACGCCTCCAGCACGGTCACCCGCGCGCCGCGCGCCAGCAGCCGGTGGGCGGCGGCCAGCCCGGCGATGCCGGCTCCGATGACGACGACATGCCCCGTGCCCGTACCCGTTGCGCTCATGGCCCCACTCTCTCAGACCCCACCGACGGCCCCACCCCGCCCCGGTGACGCGGCACCTGGGCGCAACCGCGGTGCCCGCGCCCCGTAGCGTGTTCGCATGAGCATGGACAGTGGGCGGGAACGACTGGTCGTGATCGGCGGTGACGCCGCCGGCATGTCCGCGGCGTCCCAGGCGCGTCGGCTGCGGGGACCTGACGAGTTGGAGATCGTGGCCTTCGAACGCGGTCACTTCAGCTCCTACTCGGCGTGCGGCATCCCGTACTGGGTGGGCGGTGACGTGGCGCAGCGGGACCAGCTGATCGCCCGGTCCCCCGCCGAGCACCGCGCGCGCGACATCGACCTGCGGATGCGTACCGAGGTCACGGAGATCGACGTGGCCGGGAAGCGGGTACGCGCGCGTGCCGTCGATTCCGGCGCCGAGTCCTGGACGTCGTACGACAAGCTCGTCATCGGGACCGGGGCGCGCCCGATCCGCCCGGACATGCCGGGTGCGGACGCTCCGGGCGTGCACGGTGTGCAGACCCTCGACGACGGCCAGGCCCTGCTGGACACGCTGGGACGCACGCGTGGCCGGCGCGCGGTGGTCGTGGGCGCCGGTTACATCGGGGTGGAGATGGCCGAGGCGCTGATCAACCGCGGGTACGAGGTCACGGTCGTCAACCGGGGCAGCGAGCCCATGTCCACGCTCGACCCGGACATGGGCCGTCTGGTGCACAAGGCCATGGAGGGCCTGGGCATCACCATGGTCGACGACACGGAGGTCACCGAGCTGCTCACCGGCGCGGACGGCAGGGTGCGCGCGGTGGCCACGCAGGACGCCGAGTACCCGGCGGACGTGGTGATCCTGGGCATCGGCGTCCGACCCGAGACCGGCCTCGCCGAGGCGGCGGGCCTGCCGCTGGGCCGTCACGGCGGACTGCTGACCGACCTCGCGATGCGGGTGCGGGGCCACGAGGACATCTGGGCGGGCGGCGACTGCGTGGAGGTGCTCAACCTGGTCTCGGGCCAGGAGCAGTACGTCCCGCTGGGCACCCACGCCAACAAGCACGGGCAGGTCATCGGCACCAACGTGGGCGGGGGCTACGCCACGTTCCCGGGCGTCGTCGGCACGGCGGTGAGCAAGGTCTGCGACCTGGAGATCGCCCGCACCGGCCTGCGCGAGAAGGACGCGCTGCGGGTGGGCCTGCGCTTCGAGACGGTCACCATCGAGTCCACGAGCCGCGCCGGCTACTACCCCGGCGCGAGCCCCATGACCGTCAAGATGCTCGCGGAACGCCGCACGGGCCGCCTGCTGGGCGTCCAGATCGTCGGACGGGAGGGCGCGGGCAAGCGGGTCGACATCGCGGCGGTCGCCCTGACCGCCCACATGACGGTGGAACAGATGACGGCCCTGGACCTGGGCTACGCCCCGCCGTTCTCCCCCGTGTGGGACCCCGTACTGGTGGCGGCGAGGAAGGCCGCAGCAAAGGTGCGGGCTTTCTAGCGGGCGCCACGGATACCCACCCAGGGGCGGTGGGGCACCCCCGGCCGAAGGCTGGGGGAGGAACCGCGCGACCAGCCCCCCACGCCCCCGCACTCCGCAGCGGGCCCTAAGCCGTCCCGCTGATCCGCGGCAGAGAAGTGACCCCGGCCCCTCCCGGCGCGGCCGCGCCAGCACCCTGCTGCTCGGCCCCGGGACGGGCGTGCGCCGCCGCGGGCCGGGTCGACCGCAGCCGGTTGCTCACCGCCTCGTCCAGCGTCACCGGCCGCTGCATCTGCGCCGCCAGCCGCCCGGCCTCCTGGCCGAGGCGTGCCACGTCCTCCCAGGGAAGCCGCACGACAAGGGAGAGCTCCGCCTCGCCGTCGGGCAGGGCCTGCATGGGAGGGAACGCCTGAGGAGCAACCCGCTCGTTCATCGCCTGTCCTTACGTCGCCTGAACCAGAAGTCGGTTGCACAGACATACGCACGCGGCCGGTGCGACGTTCACATGAACGCCCGGCTTTGGCCCGGCACTCCCTGGGCACTACTTAGCTGTGGTCATTCCCGTCCATGACGTCAACCCGGTGCGCCGCACGCCGTACGTGACGTACGCGCTGATCGCCGCGAACGTCCTCGTGTTCCTGTCCACCCCCGGCATAGCCGGCTCCGTGGCCGGCGGCAGCGACCTGGCACAGCTGTGCCACCTGCAGGCCTTCACGGACCACTACGCGGCGGTCCCCAGAGAGCTGATCCACCATCAACTGCCGCAGCTCGTACCGACCGGGGAGGTGGGCGTCGGCCGGCACGGCGCCGGGTGCGTCGTCGGCCCGCCGACCTACCACAAGTCGCCGGCGCTGTCCGTCCTCACGGCGATGTTCCTGCACGGCAGCTGGCTGCACCTGCTGGGCAACATGCTGTTCCTGCTGATCTTCGGCAACAACGTCGAGGACCGGATGGGGCACATCCGGTTCCTCCTCTTCTACGTCTTCTGCGGCTACGCGGCCGGCTACGGCTTCGCGCTCCTGAACGCGTCCTCGGGCGACCCGCTGATCGGCGCGTCCGGCGCGATCGCCGGCGTCCTGGGCGCCTATCTGGTGCTCTACCCGAGGGCCAGGGTGTGGGTCCTGGTGCCCTTCCTGATCTTCCTGCCGCTACGGCTGCCCGCCTGGCTGGTGCTGGGCTTCTGGTTCGTGCTCCAGGCCGTGTACTCGTCCGGGGAGGGCGTCTCGGACGCGGGCACCGTGGCGTACGCGGCGCACGTCGTCGGCTTCCTGGTCGGCATGCTGCTCGCCTGGCCGCTCAAGCCGGGCACGCCCCCGCCGCCGGAGCCGCGCGGCCTGCTGTTCGGCAGGCGGGCACGGCCCCGGCACGGCTGGTAGCGGACCGGGTCAGCGGGCGCTCTGGGTGTGGACGTACTCCACGAGGCGGGTCAGGGCGTCCGGGTCGGTGGACGGCATCACACCGTGGCCCAGGTTGAAGACGTGCCCTTCGAGACCGGCGGCCGCGTCGAGCACCTCGCGGGCCTTGGTCTCCACCGCTTCCGTGCCGGCGAACAGGACGGCGGGGTCGAGGTTGCCCTGGAGCGCCTTGCCGGGGCCGACCCGGCGGGCGGCCTCGTCGAGCGGGACCCGGTAGTCGACACCGACGACGTCCGCGCCGGCCTCGCCCATGAGGCCCAGCAGCTCGCCGGTGCCGACGCCGAAGTGGATGCGCGGGACGCCGTACCCGGAGACCGCGTCGAAGATCTTCGCGGAGGCGGGCAGGACCGAGCGGCGGTAGTCGGCGGGGGCGAGCGCGCCGGCCCAGGAGTCGAAGAGCTGGACGGCGGAGGCGCCGGCCTCGATCTGCACCTTCAGGAACGCGGCCGTGATGTCGGCGAGACGGTCGAGCAGGTCGGCCCAGAGCTCGGGGTCGCCGTACATGATCGCCTTGGCGTTCTCGTACGTGCGCGAGGGACCGCCCTCGATCAGGTAGCTCGCGAGGGTGAAGGGGGCGCCGGCGAAACCGATCAGCGGGGTCGCGCCGAGTTCGGCGGTGAGCAGACCGACCGCCTCGGTGACGAAGGAGACGTCCTCGGGGGTGAGGTCGCGGAGCCGCGCGAGGTCCGCGCGGGTGCGGATCGGGTCCGCGACGACCGGGCCGACGCCGGGCTTGATGTCGACATCGATACCGATGGCCTTGAGCGGGACGACGATGTCGCTGAAGTAGATCGCCGCGTCCACGCGGTGCCGGCGCACGGGCTGGAGGGTGATCTCGGCGATCAGCTCGGGCCGCGTGCACGACTCGAGCATCGGGACGCCCTCGCGCACCTTGTGGTACTCCGGCAGCGAGCGGCCGGCCTGCCGCATGAACCACACGGGGGTGTGGGGCACGGGTTCGCGCCTGCACGCCTTCAGGAAGGCACTGTCGTACGTCGCTGTCGGCTGCTGCTGGCCCGCGGGGCTTCCGTTCGCACTCACGACGGCAAGTCTCGCACGCCTCGGGAGCCGGTCCCGCGGCGCCCTTACATGGTCCTTAGGTGGTGTCTCTCCCTGCGCGAAGGCGTCGTTCCCCTTACTCTTCCCCGCATGGCTGCGGCTCAGGGACGACTGTCGGACGGCGCTGGCGGGATGGGCGAGGGTAAGGGCACCGGGGAGGGTGACGGACATACGGGGAGTACGGCGCCACCGCCGCCGGCGGCCTTCCGGGCCGCGGTCGACGCGCTGCGCGGCGCCCGGCTGCGGCCGCAGGTCGAGGTGGAGCCGACGCCCGCGCCACAGCGCCTCGCGCCGTTCGCGTACGCCGTCGAGGCCGCGGTGGTCGACGGCGACCAGGACCTCGCCGACGGCCGGCTGGTGCTGCTGCACGACCCGGCCGGGCACGACGCCTGGCGCGGTACGTTCCGGCTGGTCACGCTGGTCCGTGCGGAGCTGGAGCCGGAGATGGCGGCCGATCCGCTGCTGCCCGACGTCTGCTGGTCCTGGCTGACCGGGGCGCTCCAGGCCCGGGGGCTGTCGTACGGGGAGCCGAGCGGGACCGTCACGCGGGCGAGCTCGCACTACTTCGGCGGGCTGTCCGAACGCCCGGCCGCCTCGCAGATCGAGATCCGGGCCTCCTGGACGCCCCGGGAGGGCCGCACCGGCGTCCCGGACACCGCGGCGCACCTGGCCTCCTGGTGCGATCTGCTGGCGCAGGTGGCGGGGCTGCCGCCGGCCGGTCCCGGCGACGCCTCGGTGGTCACCCTGCCGCAGCGCCGCGACCCGCAGGCGCGCTGACCCCTCCGCAGGCGCGCCGACCCGTCCACGTGCGTCCCGTCGACTCACCCTTCATTGACCATCTCTTTGTCGATACGGCCACTTTCTGTCCCGTACCGCAACGGCCCGAACCGATTCGATCTTCGGATGATCGATCGCGTGTCCGAATTGCACGTATTGTTACTCACCAGATCGTGATCATTCTCTAAAGGCGGACGGGTTTGGTGCCGAAGACGACTGTGACCTTGAAAGCACGGTTCGTCCCGGCTTCTTCCCCACAAGCCGGCCCCGTCCCCCCACCCAGGAGGCCTGGTGTCCGTTCTCCTAGAGCAGCCCGCAAGCCTGGTCGCCTACCGCCCGAACAAGCCCACCGCCATGGTGGTCGTGGCCGACCCCCGCGTACGTTCCACCGTCACCCGCCACCTGTGGGCGCTCGGCGTGCGCGACGTCATCGAGGCCTCGTCCATCGCGGAGGCTCGTCCCCGCATCGGCAACCCCCGCGACATCTGCGTCGCCGACGTCCACCTTCCCGACGGCTCCGGCCTGACCCTCCTGTCCGAGACCCGCGCGGCGGGCTGGCCCAACGGCCTGGCCCTGTCCGCGGCCGACGACATCGGCGCCGTGCGCAACGCCCTGGCCGGCGGGGTCAAGGGCTACGTCGTCACCGGTACCCGCACCAACATCGGGCTCCCCACCCGACCGGGTGCCGCCCCCATCGGTTCCGCCGCCCGCATGCACCGCCGTCCCCCGGGTGCCCCGAGCCACCCGGGTGGCTACCGCGAGCTCTCCGGCCGTGAGGTCGAGGTGCTCCGACTGGTCGCGGAGGGCCAGTCGAACAAGGCGATCGGCGTCTCGATGGGACTGTCCGCCCTCACCGTCAAGAGCCACCTCGCCCGTATCGCCCGCAAGCTCGGCACGGGCGACCGGGCCGGGATGGTCGCCGTGGCCCTGCGCACCGGCATCATCCACTGATCCTCGTGGATCCCGTCACGTGAACCGGGTCGGCCGCAGGTCCGGTGTCACGTCGTATCCCGCTGTCCCCCGTTCGTGCATCTGATCTTCCCTCGACCTGACTGGTTTACGACCCCCCGGCGCCCGTGGACGGAACGTTCCGTCGACGGGCGCCGTCCACACACAGATACCCTTGACAGGTGACCGACGCCCAAGACACCGCAGCAGACAGTTCACTGCGCACCACCGGGGGCACTCCCCCGGACGACGCCGAGTCTTCTGCGACGGAGGCGCCGATCCCCCTGCTGGAACCGCGCGAGGGCATTCCGCCCGTGGTCGCCGACGAGGCCGCGCTCGCGCGCGTGATCGCCGCGTTCGCCGCCGGTTCCGGTCCCGTCGCCGTCGACGCGGAGCGTGCGTCCGGCTACCGCTACGGACAGCGCGCCTACCTGGTCCAGCTGCGCCGCGAGGGCGCCGGTACCGCGCTGATCGACCCGGTCGCCTGCCCCGACCTCTCCGGTCTCGGCGAGGCGCTGGCCGGCGTCGAGTGGGTACTGCACGCGGCCACCCAGGACCTGCCCTGTCTGCGCGAGATAGGCATGCTGCCCAGCAGCCTGTTCGACACCGAGCTGGCCGGCCGGCTCGCCGGGTTCCCCCGGGTCGGGCTCGGCGCGATGGTCGAGGGCGTGCTCGGGTTCGTGCTGGAGAAGGGCCACTCCGCCGTCGACTGGTCGACCCGCCCGCTGCCCGAGCCGTGGCTGCGGTACGCGGCACTCGACGTCGAACTGCTGGTCGACCTGCGGGACGCCCTGGAGAAGGAGCTCGAACGGCAGGGGAAGCTGGAGTGGGCGCGGCAGGAGTTCGACGCGATCGCGGCCGCGCCGCCGGCCGAGCCCAGGAAGGAGCCCTGGCGCCGGACGTCCGGGATGCACAAGGTGCGGCGGCGCCGGCAGCTGGCCGTGGTGCGGGAGCTGTGGGAGACGCGGGACCGGATCGCGCAGAAGCGGGACGTGTCGCCGGGCAAGGTGCTCAGCGACGCGGCGATCGTCGAGGCGGCGCTCGGCCTCCCGCCGAACGTGCACGCCCTCGCCGGGCTGAACGGGTTCGGGCACCGGATGGGCCGACGCCAGCTGGAGCAGTGGCAGAGCGCGGTGGACCGCGCCAGGGCGCTGCCGGACGCCGCGCTGCCGCAGCCGGGTCAGCCGGTCACGGGGCCGCCCCCGCCGCGGGCGTGGGCCGACAAGGACCCCGTCGCGGCGGCCCGGTTGTCCGCGGCGCGCGCCGCGGTGTCGGCGCTGGCCGAGCAGCTCACCATGCCGCAGGAGAACCTGATCGCGCCGGACACCGTACGGCGGCTCTGCTGGGAACCGCCGCGGGTGGTGGACGCCGAGTCGGTCGGGGCGGCGCTGGAGGGGTACGGCGCACGCCCGTGGCAGGTCGAGCAGGTGACCCCGGCCCTGGTGACGGCGCTGACCCCGTAGGTGTGCCGGCCGACCGGGCCCTGAGCCGCTCCCGGCTCCGGGACGCGTGCCCTTCCCGGACCGGGCCGGATCAGTCCCCCGCGTCCCGGACGGAGGAGCCTGCCGGGCCCGGGTCCCCGTCGGGGGCGTCTTCCGGGTCCGGGTCCGGGTCGCCGTCGGGGGCGGTCTCCGGGGCCGGGTCGGGGGTGGCTTCCAGGAACGCCGTGTAGAGGTGTTTGCCCCGGGCCACCGAGAAGTCCATCTCCGGCAGCACCTCCGGGACCGCGATCGCGGTCACCAGGTTGCGGTACATGCGCGAGACCCGCGCCTCCACGTTCCCCAGGTGCCGGTCGAGGGTGTTCGAGATCAGCACCACCCCGGCCCAGTTCCCCGCGAGCTGGTAGGCCTGCTCCGCCACGTCGACGAAGGGTTTCAGCTCGCCGCGCCGCCGGGCCTCGGTGAGCTGCCCGGTGTTGAAGACGATCCAGTCCGGCCACGGAGTCCCGTAGGTCTCCGGCGCGCTGCTGTGGAACGACAGCATCAGGGCGGCCTGCAGTGCGCTCTCGTGGGAGATCCGGTGCGCCAGGATCATGCCGATGTCGACCACTTCCTGGAGCTTGAGCCGCTGCTCCCGCAGCCCGTCCATGCTCAGCGTGTCCGTCATGATGGCGCTCGCCACGTCGAGCTTCCCGCCGGGGAAGTGCCGGTAGAAGGCTCCCTTGCTGGTGCGCGCCGCCGTGATCAGGTCGCTGACCGAGGCCCCTTCGTAGCTCTCCGCGACGAACAGCGCGCCGGCCGTGTCGAGGATGCGCTGCCTGGTGTCGAGGGCACGCTGTTGCCGACGTCGCGGCCTGCGCGGGTTGGTCATGCACTCTCCCGGATGGCTCCACCGATTCCCCGGCCAAGGAATACCAGACGGACGGGCCCCCGACCGACGCCTGCTTGACGCCACCGCACCTGAGTTCCAGACTTGACGGCGGCAGAAGGGACCGATCGGTCCCTTCTGGCATCGTACAGCGCAGAGCAGCACGGAGATTTCACCGGTTTTCCAGGTGAAGACTGCTGAGACAGACGGGACCGATCGGTCCCAACAAGGCCGGGAGCACTGCAATGAGCGTCTCCGACACCGTCGGCACCCTGGCGGTGATCGCCCCGTACGACGCCGGGAACGCCGGTCCGCTCGGGTACGCCCGACTCGGCTGGCGGACGGTGGCCGTCGTACCGGAGCCCCGGCTGCGGCCGCCGGCGTACCGGAACGCCACGGTGGCCGCGGGGTACACCGGCACGGTCGTGCACCGGGGGGTGCGGCAGACGGTCAAGGCGTTGCGGGCCCTCGGGGTGTCCGCCGTCGTGGCGGCCGGTGCGGGGGGCGTCGAACCGGCCGAGCGGATCGCCTGGCAGCTCGGCCTCCCCGGGGCGGACCCGGCCACCTCCCCGCTGCGGTACGACCGCGGGGCACAGGCGGCCCGGCTGTCCCGGCTGGGGATACCCGTCCTGCGGGGCGTCCGTACGACCAGTCCCGCCGCCGCGACGGCCTGGGCGCGGGCCTGTCCCCTGCCCGGCTACCTGCTCGCGCCGGCGACGGCCGGATCCCCGGTCAAGCCGGTGGAGTGCGCGGACGCGCTCCAGGTCACCGCGGCCTGGCAGGCCGTACGGGACGCGGCCGTCCGTTACTCCGGCAGCCCGGACCTGGTGCTGACCGAGCGGCCGCCGCCCCGCCGGTTCACGGTCCGCACCGTCACCCGGCCGGGCCCCGACGGCCGCCCCGAGCACGTGGTCACCGCGGTGCGGGCGCACGCCCGCACCGGCCACGGCCGACCGGACCGCGCGGCCCGGCTCCTCGCGCACCGCACCGCGCGGGTGCTCGACGCGCTCGGCGTGGTCTGCGGTCCGGCCACCACCCGGTTCGCCCTCGGGGCCGACGACGAGCCGCTGCTGGTGGACTCGCTCGCCGCCGGCACAGCCTCACCACTCCCCCTCCTCCCAGGACAGTCCATGACCGAATGGCCACCGCCCGCCATCGCGCGCCCCGCCGACGTGCCGCCCACCGTGACGCAGAACGCCCGCATCCTGGAGCTGCGCGCACCGCGCGAGGAACCGTCCGTCCCGCCCTGGACGGCTCATCTCGTGGCGCCCCGCACGGCAGGGAGGATCACGGAGGTCGAGATCACGCCATGATGGGGCGCTTCGGCGAAGGCCTTCTCGTGTGACCTTCGCCGCTCCCGCCGCCAGGGGTGGGCAGTCACGTTACTGATAAGTAGCATGGGGCTGAGCGCGCGCTCAGCGCGGCCGCAGCAGTGCAGACCCGCATCTGGAGGAGAGCCATCGTGCCTCGTACCGTCAGGGACGTCGTCTTCGTCGACGGCGTCCGCACCCCGTTCGGCAAGGCGGGCCCGAAGGGCATCTACCACGAGACCCGTGCCGACGACCTCGTCGTGAAGGCGATCCGGGAGCTGCTGCGCCGCAACCCCGGCCTGGACACCAAGAAGATCGACGAGGTCGCCATCGCCGCGACCACCCAGATCGGCGACCAGGGTCTGACCATCGGCCGTACCGCGGGCATCCTGGCGGGTCTGCCGCAGTCCGTGCCCGGCTACTCCATCGACCGCATGTGCGCCGGCGCCCTGACCGCCGTCACCACGGTCGCCGGTTCCGTCGCCTTCGGCGCGTACGACGTCGCCATCGCCGGCGGTGTCGAGCACATGGGCCGCCACCCGATGGGCGAGGGCGTGGACCCGAACCCGCGGTTCGTCAGCGAGAAGCTGGTCGACGAGTCGGCGCTGTTCATGGGCATGACCGCGGAGAACCTGCACGACCGCTACCCGGCGATCACGAAGCGGCGCGCGGACGAGTACGCGGTGCGCTCGCAGGAGAAGGCCGCCAAGGCGTACGCCAACGGCAAGATCCAGGCCGACCTGGTGCCGATCTCGGTGCGCCGCACCAACCCTGAGGGCGGCGAGACCGGTTGGGGTCTGGTCACCGCCGACGAGCCGATGCGCCCGGGGACCACCCTGGAGAACCTCTCGGGTCTGAAGACGCCGTTCCGCGTCCACGGCCGGGTCACCGCCGGTAACGCGGCCGGCCTGAACGACGGTGCGACCGCCTCGATCATCGCCTCCGAGGACTTCGCCCGCGAGAACAACCTGCCGGTGAAGATGCGTCTCGTGGCGTACTCCTTCGCGGGTGTCGAGCCCGAGGTCATGGGCTACGGCCCGATCCCGGCGACCGAGAAGGCCCTCGCGCAGGCCGGGCTGTCCATCTCCGACATCGGCCTGTTCGAGATCAACGAGGCCTTCGCCGTCCAGGTGCTGGCCTTCCTCGACCACTACGGCATCGCGGACGACGACGAGCGCGTCAACCAGTACGGCGGCGCCATCGCCTTCGGTCACCCGCTGGCCTCCTCGGGTGTGCGTCTGATGACGCAGCTGGCCCGCCAGTTCGAGGAGCAGCCGCACGTCCGCTACGGCCTGACCACCATGTGCGTCGGCTTCGGCATGGGCGCGACGGTCATCTGGGAGAACCCGCACTTCGAGGGGGACAAGTGAGCACCACCGCCGAGCTTCTGAAGCAGGCCTCCGACCTGTTCCCCGACGAGGTCGTGACGTCGGCGCACGTACGCCACTTCGACCTCCCGTTCGGGGCCGGCCGGTTCGCGCTGATCACCCTGGACAACGGCCTGGACCACACCAAGCCCACCACCTTCGGCCCCGCGTCGCTGGCGAACCTCAACACCGCCGTCGACCAGGTGGAGAAGGAGGCCGCCGACGGCACCATCGTCGGTGTCGGTGTCACCGGCAAGCCGTTCATCTTCGCCGTCGGCGCCGACCTCAAGGGCGTCGAGCTGCTCAAGGAGCACGAGCACGCGCTCGCCATCGGCAAGGGCGGCCACGAGGTCTTCAAGCGCCTCGCGGGCCTCGCGGTGCCGACCTTCGCGTACTACAACGGTGCCGCGATGGGCGGTGGCGTCGAGGTCGGTCTGCACTGCGAGTACCGCACGGTGTCCAAGGCCATCCCGGCGTTCTCCCTCCCCGAGGTCTTCCTCGGCCTGGTGCCCGGCTGGGGCGGCTGCACGCTGCTGCCGAACCTGATCGGCGCCGACAAGGCCGTCTCGGTCATCATCGAGAACAGCCTCAACCAGAACAAGCAGCTGAAGGGCCAGCAGGTCTTCGACCTCGGCATCGCCGACGCCCTCTTCGAGGGCGCCGACTTCCTGGAGCAGTCGCTGATCTGGACCGCCCAGGTGCTGAAGGGCGACATCACGGTGGAGCGCCCGGTGATCGACCGCGGCGAGGCCTGGGACCAGGCCGTCGCGCGCGGCCGGTTCGTCGCCGACTCCAAGGTGCACGGGGCGGCCCCGGCCGCCTACCGCGCCCTGGACATCATCGCCGCCGCCAAGAACGGCGACCTCCAGCAGGGCTACGACGCCGAGGACCAGGCCCTCGCCGACCTGATCATGGGCGGTGAACTGCGCGCCGGCATCTACGCGTTCAACCTGGTGCAGAAGCGCGGCAAGCGGCCCGCCGGTGCCCCGGACAAGAACCTGGCGCGCCCGGTCACCAAGGTCGGTGTCGTCGGCGCCGGTCTGATGGCCTCCCAGCTCGCGCTGCTCTTCCTGCGCCGCCTGGAGGTGCCGGTCGTGCTGACCGACATCGACCAGGAGCGCGTCGACAAGGGCGTGGGTTACGTCCACGCCGAGATCGACAAGCTGCTCGGCAAGGGCCGTATCAACCAGGACAAGGCCAACCGCCTCAAGGCCCTGGTCACCGGCGTGCTGGACAAGGCCGAGGGCTTCGCGGACGCCGACTTCATCATCGAAGCGGTGTTCGAGGAGATCGGCGTCAAGCAGCAGGTGTTCGCGGAGGTCGAGGCGGTCGCCCCGGCGCACGCGATCCTCGCCACCAACACCTCCTCGCTGTCGGTGACGGAGATGGCGTCCAAGCTGAAGAACCCCGAGCGGGTCGTGGGCTTCCACTTCTTCAACCCGGTCGCGGTCCTCCCGCTCCTGGAGATCGTGCGCGGCGAGAAGACCGACGACGCGTCCCTCGCGACCGCGTTCGCCGTCGCCAAGAAGCTGAAGAAGACCGCGGTCCTCGTGAAGGACGCCCCGGCGTTCGTCGTGAACCGCATCCTCACCCGCTTCATGGGCGAGATCCAGAACGTCATCGACGAGGGCACCCCGGTCGAGGTCGCGGAGAAGGCGGTGGAGCCCCTCGGCCTGCCGATGTCGCCGCTCGTCCTCCTGGAGCTGGTCGGTCCCGCCATCGGCCTGCACGTCTCGGAGACCCTCAACCGGGCCTTCCCGGACCGCTTCACCGTCTCGCCGAACCTCGCGGCCGTCGTCAAGGCGGGCAAGCGCGGCTTCTACGTGTACGACAGCGGGAAGCCGGAGCTGGACCCCGAGGTCGCCGCGCTGCTCAAGCAGGGCGACTCGGTCCTCAGCGAGGAGCAGGTCCGTGACCGCGTCCTGGACGCCGTCGCCCAGGAGATCGGGCTCATGCTCGACGAGGGTGTCGTCGCGGAGGCGCAGGACATCGACCTGTGCCTGATCACGGGTGCCGGCTGGCCCTTCCACCTGGGCGGCATCACGCCGTACCTGGACCGTGAGGGTGTCTCGGAGCGCGTGAACGGCAAGAAGTTCCTGGCCCCGGGCGTGGCGTCGGTCCCGGCGTAACGGCCGGTCAGCCGCAGGGGGCCTCCGCAGTGCTGCGGAGGCCCCCTGTCGTCGTTCCGGGAAAATGCCGGTTGTCATGAGAAAATCACACACGCGCACAGGTCCGGTGTCCGGCCGCAGGACGCTGCTCGCGGTCGTGGTGGCGCTCGCCGCCCTGGCCGCGGCCCTCTCCTGGCCGGACCGGGACGGGCCGGGCCACACCGACCGCACGTTCCGCGTCTGGCAGTGGAACATCGCGGGGAACGCCCTGCACCACGGCGCCGTCGACGACGGACTGGCCGAGGCCGCCGTCGACTCGATACGCCACCGCGAGGCGGACTTCGTCTCCCTGAACGAGGTCTGCCGGGGTCAGTTCGACCGGATGAGGGAACTCCTCGTCGGCAGCGGGTGGCCCAGCGGTCGCGGGACGTTCGCCCGCTTCGCCGCCACGCGTGCCGCGTCGCCCGGACTGTGCGGTGGCACCGGCGACTACGGGATCGCCCTGTTCAGCAGGGACCCGCTCGGCGCCGCGCGGGAGTACGTCCTGCCCTCCGACGGCACGGCGGAGCACCGGCGGCTGCTGTGCGCGGCGCTGCGGGACGAGTCCCGGATGAAGTTCTGCACCGTGCACATCACCACCAGCAACGCCGTGGTCTCCGGGGTTCCCGCCAACGTCCGGCAGCTCCGGGCGGTCCTGAAGGTCCTGGACGGCTTCGACGCGGCCGGCCAGGCGTACATCATCGCCGGCGACTTCAACGCCCAGCCCGACTACGCCCGGCTGAACGCGTTCTACGCTCCCTCGGCGTCCACGGCCGCCAACCCCGCGAACACGGGGAGCCACCGGGAACTGGACGACGCGGACAAGGCCCACTGTCCCGGCTACGGGCAGTGGACGGCACTGGGGACTCCCGGCAGCGCGCCGCCCTGCGGGGGCCGTGCCAAGATCGATGAGATCTTCGTGCGCGAGTCGCGCCTGGCCGGGCCCTACACGGCCGTCGCCCTGTCCGTCCCCACCTCGTGCCGGGGGCTCGTCCGGTGTTCCGACCACCGTGCTCTCGTGGGCACGGTACGGCTGCGCATGCCCTGATCCCCCGGGGTCCGTCCGGTCACCAGCGCCCGTGGAACGGCAGGTGCTCGCACTTCTCGTCCCCGCAGGCCTCGCGGGCGCGGACCGCGGACTCCCGGATCCAGTTGCCCTCCGGAATCCCGTGGATCCTCAGTCGCAGGGAGGCCGGCCGGGAGTGCAGGGCGCTGAACACCGCCACGAAGTCGACCTGGTAGGTGCCGGGCTTCCAGTCGTGCGGGTGGCGCACGCTCCAGGTGCCGTCGTCGCGCACCGGGGCCTCGGCGATCAGCCGGCCGCCCTCCAGCAGCATCACCTTGGTCACGCCGTGGTCGGCGGTGCCGGAGAAGCGCGGCCGCGGACCGCTGAAGGCGCCCTCGCGGGGGCCGAGCACGACCGGGGGCCGGACCTGGTCCCAGACGGTGAAGGGCACCGACGCGACCTCGGTCACGCCGGAGTCCCTGAGCCCGACCGCCTGCAGCAGGTGGTCGCCGCCGGGCCAGCTGACCGCCCGGCGCCACTGCCAGGTACCGGCGGGCCCGACGGAGGTGCCGCCGAGATAGCCGCCGTTCTCGAAGAACAGCAGGTAGGACGTGCCGGGCGGGGCGGTTCCCGCGAACTTGTGCAGCGGGCTGACGATCTTCGAGGCGGTGGGGGCGGCGATCACGGGGGCCGGGCCGGTGATCTGGTTGCCGCCGTAGAGCACGGACTCGGGGTGGGCGACCGTGAACTCCGCGGTCACCGGCGGGTACTCGCCCGCACCGAGGCGGTCGGGGTCGACGAGGCCCGGCGGCAGGGTGCGGGCGTGCGGGAGCGCGGAGCAGAGGATGCGGGCCACCTCGCGGGCACCGGCCTCGTTGAAGTGGGTCGAGTCGACGATGCCCTCGGGGTGGTGGGGGTGCTCGCCCGGGTCGGTCCAGCGGAAGAGGCCCCGCGCCCGGGTGGGGCCGAGCTCCTGCAGCAACCGCGTGGTGTAGTGGTTCAGGTCGACGAGGTCGGCGCCTGTGGCCGCCGCGACCTCTCGGATCACGTCCGGGTAGACGTCGTGGGTGTTCAGGACGTTGCCCTGGACGTCGAAGACACAGCGCGCCGTCGGGGTGAGCAGCAGCGGCACGGCTCCCTCACCGCGGATCGCGTCCACGTAGAGCCGCAGGAACTCGGTGAACTCGCGGGGGCTGTGGTAGCGCAACGGCACGTTGACCCGCTGTTCGACGGCGCCGAAGTCGATGGCCACGACGTCCCCGGGGACGAGCGAGTTGAGCAGGCTCGCCATCCGCTCGGTGTAGTAGGTCCGCGCGGTCATGGCGTCGCGGGCGTAGTTCTTGACCTCGTGGTGACCGGAGAGGAACTCCTCGACGTACTGGCCCCAGCCGGCCATGGGCGCCTCCTCCGGTCTCCGGGAGGTGGCCACGGAGTTGCCCAGGATGCAGAAGGTGTTCATGGTTCCTCTCAGAGCGGCCAGCCGGGCAGGCGCCCCGCGTGGAAGAGCCGGTTGCGGGGCGAGCCCGCCTCGAACTGGCTGGCTATCGGGAAGTAGCTGGGCAGGAACGCGGCCAGGGTGGCGTCCTGCTCGTCCTCGGAGATGTCCCCGTCGTGGAAGTCGTTGAGGCAGAAGACGTCGTTGGACCGTTCCGCGAGGAGGTGGTTGAGCCTCTTCACCTGCTCGCTGAGACCGACGTTGACGAATCCGCTGGAGATGCCGCCCGGCACGCTGCGGCCCGTGTAGTAGCCGAAGTAGTGGTGCAGCGACGAGGCGACGGACACGTCCGAGGGGTCGCGCAGCTGGTTGCGGGCGGTGGCGCCGAGCGCGTCCGGGAACTGCTTCTCCAGGTCGTACATGACGCTGCGGCGCAGGGGGTGCGGGGCGTGGATGAACGAGTTGACGAGGGTCCGGCCGAACATCCAGGCCACCAGCTGCCGGTTGTTCTTCGCCGCCATGCGGCTGAACTCGTCGCCCTCCGTGATGGGGTTCATCGGGATGGCGTTCGACGACATGAAGTGCTTCGACTGGCCGTTGCCGAGGAAGAACAGACCGGGCTGGAGGGGGCGGGCGGCGAAGACGTCGTCGTTGAAGTAGAGGAAGTGCTCCGCGAGTCCGTCGATGTGGTGCAGCCGGCTCTCGATGGCGTGCGAGTTGTACGTGGGCAACGCCCCTTCGCTGCCGAAGATCTCGGTGTGGTCCACCACGCGCACCCGGGGGTGGTGGGGGTCCAGCCACGTCGGGACCTGCCGGTCCGTGACCAGGTAGATGTTCCTGATCCAGGGGGCGTACATGTCCAGGGACCGCAGGGAGTACCGCAGTTCGTCGCGGTTGCGGAAGCGGGCCGCGCTGGTCGCCGCGTCCTCCGTCTCGATCCCCTTGGCGGCCAGCACCGCGTTCTTGCGCTCCAGCCAGGCGACGTCGGAGCCGTCGACCCAGGTGTAGACGGCGTCGACCGGGAACGCGATGTCGTGGTGCAGGGTGCCCGCGAACGCCTCCAGCGTCGGGTACTGCCGCCCGCCCAGGACCGTCGGCACCCGGCGCAGCGCGCTCTTGGGCACCCGTGACCCGATCAGGGTGCGGTACGGGGAGACGATGGTGCCGGAGTCCTCCGGGTCGTCCTCCCAGAACGCGACGGTGCAGCCGTAGGCAGCCCCGAGCCGCAGGGTGCGGGACGGTGTGACGACGCTCTGGTAGACGCGCACTCCGGCGCACTGCGTGCGCAGGTACTCGGTGGCGAGCCCGGCGAGCGTGGTGGCGACCGAGGTGTCGGCGTCGTTGAGCAGTGCCATGTACACGGCCTGCTTCGCGAAGTGCTGGGCGAGCGCCTTGAGGACGGCCTCGCGGTGGTCGGCGTGCACGGCGACGGTGTGCCGCACCTTCGTGGTCCGGGAGACGAAGTACGGGATGCGGGCCGCTTCCAGCGCGGCGGCCGTCATCGCCAGGTTCGCCTGGACGGTGTCGAAGGGGGTCTCCGCGTCGATCAGGCGGCACAGCTGTCCACCGTCGCGCACCAGGTCGCCGTTCTCCTTGAGGAGCCGCTCCTCGGTCTGCTGGAGCCGGCTGGAGTGCTGGGTGCTGCGCGGGGCGGCGGCCGCGGCCCGGACCTGGCCGCCCGCACCGGCGATCATGGCGTGCGCGGCGATCCGTTCGGCCTTCAGCGCGGCGCGGCGACCGCTCGCCCGGTCCGCCTCGAGGGTGGTGAGCAGGCCGTCCCACTGGTCGCCGGCCCGGAACCGCAGGGCCGCCTCGGCGGCGAGGCTGCCCATGCCCAGGCGCATCTCGGTGTTCTCGATCAGGTCGAGCAGCGAGGCGGCCAGGGCCTCCGTGTCCCCGGGAGTGGTGAGCAGGCCGGTGCGCCCCTCGTGCACGATCTCCCGCGGGGCGTGGGGACTGTCGTACGCCAGGACGGGCACTCCGGCGGCCTGGGCCTCGCGCAGCGCCAGTCCCACGGCGTCCTCGGTCGCGGTGCTCAGGGCGATGCTCGCCTTGGCCCACTCCTCGGCGAGGCTGGGCGGCGCCTCCCCCACGAACTGGACGGTTCCGTGCAGACCGAGCTGGTCCCGGTGGGCGGTGAGCCGGTTGCCGAGCGGGCCGTCACCGATGATCCGCAGGACCCAGGTGGGGTGCAGCGGGCTGACCCGCGCCCAGGCGGTCAGGGCGTCGGCGACACCGGAGCGCTCCTCCAGCCGGGCGGCCAGGGTCACCATCCGGGTCTCCAGTGTGGAGCGGGGCCGGAACCCCTCCGGGAGCGCGGGCGGGATCACCGCGAGCCGCGGGGCGCCGGCGCCGAACGTCTCGGTGTACCACTCGTGGGAGCGGGCGCACGCCAGCGCCACCGCGTCGCAGCGCGTGATGTGCCGGAGCAGGGGTTCGGCGGCGGGGCCGGCGACTTCCGGCGCGCTCAGTTCACAGTGGACCGTGAGGACGTGCGGCGGGGCGAACCGCGCGGCGTAGGCGAGCAGGGCCGGTGAGGTGGTGACGAGGACGTCGGCGTCGGCGTCCTGGAGCGCGTACTCCAGTTCGATGTCGGCGAGTCGGTGGAAGCGGTCGTCCCAGCGGCGTTCGACGACCTCGCTGGGCACCGCGCTCAGGGCGAGGCCGGTACCGGCGTCCAGGGTCGAGCGGCGTACGGGCCGGTGCTGGAGCGCCTCGACGAGGAACCTGACCGGCACCCGGGGGTCGGGCGGTGCGAAGCGCCGGCGCCGCGCCTTGAAGACGCTGATGACGCTGACCTCGTGCCGGTCGGCGAGCGCCCCGGCGTGACCGAGCACGGCTCGTTCCTCGCCGCCCAGCACATCGGCCTGGGTCAGCAGGAAGGCGATTCTCATGGGTTCCTCTGCTCCGCCCCGGCACCGTCACCGCAGGTGAACCGGAGGTTCCCGGCGGGGGTGTAGCGGGGTTCGATCATCATCAGGGTGTCGCGTCGCGGTGCCACGAGGATCTTCCGCATGGCGAACACCCGCCCCGGCGCCTGGACGTCGTGCAGCCGGCGTCCGAGACGCAGGGGCGCGCGGGCGTCCGTGTGGACGAGGACGTCCCAGTGCACGCGCCGGCTTCCGGTGGGGACCATCTCGGCCAGCGGGACGTCCACCCGCCAGACGCCGGGCTCCACTTCGTCCAGCGGGCGCGTCACACTGCGGCCGGCCGCGACGAACTCGGCCTGCCGGGCGTCGGAGCCGACTCCGAGCAGGCGCAGATCGACCTCGATGCGGGCGTGTTCGATGTGCACGGTGACCACCTCGGCGGCGGGCCGCGCCTTGGCGCACACCACGCGCACGTCACCGCGCACGGTCCGGCCGAGCCGGTAGCGGTCGGCGGTGACCGGCGACGACCTCATCGGGCCGGTCGTGCCCGTCGGGGGTTTCGTCAGCTCCGCGAGCAGCAGCGGGAACCGGCGGATCCGGCGCCCGGTGGCCACGTCCAGCCGCAGTTTCCAGCGCCCCGGGGTGACGGGTACTCCCCGGGTCCCGGTGCCCAGCAGCACCGCCGCGTCCACGAGGAAGCGGCCGTCGCCCCCGGCGTAGACCCGGGCGGGGACCCGGTGCCGGTGGCGCCGGCGCTGCACGACGATCTCGGCGTGGTCCGCCTCGGTCACCGAACCGGGCAGCTCGGCGTGCAGGTTGACGGTCTGGCCGTCCAGCAGGGCGGCGTAGCGCAGACGCGCGGTACGGCCGGCTCGGCGGGGCAGGAAGAGCCGGTTCATCAGCCAGGCACGCGGCCCGGCGAGCCGGACCGCGGCACGGCGCCGGACGGCGGCGAGAAGACGACGGGGCGCGCTCATCAGACAGCCGCCCCCTGCTCGACCTGGTGGCGCGCCGGGGACAGCGCCCGGTCGGGGAGTTCGTACGGGCTGGCGACGGGGAAGTAGGCGTCGAGGAAGCGGGCGACCATGCGGGTCTGCGCGTCCCGGTCCTCGGGGACGATCGTGTCGTTGATGCAGAAGGTGTCGAAGTCGCGCCGGGCGACCAGCCGGTTGAGCCGCTGCTGGGCGCGCTGCTCACCGATGTCGATGTAGACGTAGCGCAGGTCGCCGACCGTGGCCCGGGCCGAGTGGTAGGCGTAGTAGTGGTGCAGCGACGAGGCGACGGGCGTGTCGTGCGGGGAGCGGAACCGCGAGTGCTGCGTGACCCAGTGCGCCCGCGCGTAGACCTGCTCGATCTCGGCGAGGACGGAGCGCCTGAGGGCGTGCGGGGTGTGCTTCATCTTCTGCGAGACGAACGTGCCGAACTGCTGGGCGATCAGACCCCGGCTGTTCTTGCCGGCCGCGTTCACGGGCAGGTCGTCGGGGGAGATCTGCCCGGACGGGATCAGCGCCTTGGACATGAAGAATTTGGTCAGGCCATTGGGATGGAAGAACTGCTCGGGGCGGACCGGCCGTCCGAAGAACACGTCGTCGTTCAGGTAGAGGAAGTGTTCGGCGAGGTCCGGGATGTGGTGCAGCTGGCTCTCGATGGCGTGGGAGTTGAAGGTCGGCAGAGCGCGGGAGTCGGAGAAGATCTCCCGGTGGTCCACCACCCGCAGGCCCGGGTACTCGGTGTCGAGCCAGTCGGGCACCTGCCCCGCGGTCACCAGGAAGATGTTGCGGACCCAGGGGACGAACTGGTGGATCGAGCGCAGGGAGTACCGCAGTTCGTCGCGGCTGGTGTACCGGGCGTCGTTGTCGGCCTGCTCGTGCAGCGAGGTGGAGCCGCCGTCGTACTGCCGGCGTACGGCGTCCTTGTTCGCTCTCCAGACGGGGTCGGAGTCGTCGACCCAGGTGTAGACGATGTCGATCGGGTAACGGTGGTCGCCGATCAGGGCGGCCGTGAACTCGGGCAGCGTACGGGTCCGGCCGGTGCCGTAGAGGAACGGGACGGGGCTGAACAGGCGCTGCTCGGCGAGTCGCCGTTCCCCGTCCACCGGGGTGCTGGTGATCACGGAGTTGGGGCGGGGCGCGACGAGCTCGCCGTCCTCCTGCGCCCAGAACTCCAGCTCGCAGCCGGACTCGTGGCCGAAGGCGAGGTTCTCCGTGGGGTCGCACACGACCCAGGCCACGTTCAGCACCTTCTGGGAGCGCAGTTTCCGCCAGGCCTGTGCGGACGAGCCGGCACGGGACTGGCCCCCGGATGCGGCGCGGACGTATCCCGGGTCGCGGCTGCAGACCAACTGGAGGACGGCCTCGACGTCCTCGCGGAGCGCCGCGGGCACGGCCACTGCAGGAACGGTTCCTCCCGTGCCGCGCACGGCGAAGTACTCGATCTCCGCCTCTTCGAGGATGGCCACGAGCAGATGGAGGTTGCGCGCCCTGGCGGCCCATTCGGTGGCGCCGGGCACGACCATGGCCCGCACGTGCTGACCGTCGAGGCGGATCACCCGCAGGACGGCCCCTGCGCCGCGCCGGGCGGGACCGCCGGCCGCCCCGAGGACGGCCCTGGCCAGGGCGGTGCGCATGGCGTCCGCCGCCGTCAGGATCCGCATGACCCCCTGGCGCAGCGGACGGGGGATCCGGCGGACGATGCGCCGCCGGGCCCGTACCGGCACCAGTGACCGGTAGGTCGAAACGAGCGCGCTCGCCTCAGGATTACCCGGGCTCACCCCAACTCCTCAGCACCTTGGAAAGGGCTGAGACCCCCCTCATGCCCCGTACAGACGATTCAGCTCGCCCGCCGCTCGCTTTCGGACGAACGGATCAGGCCACCGGATCTTCACATCTTGGTCAACTCATTGTCTAGCTGTTTTCTTACCTGTGAGATGTGTGTCACTTACATTTTCTTCAACTGTGCTTCACCCGGTCACACCCGGACGGCCCTGCCCAGCACCAGCCCCGCCTCGGCCGACTGGCGCGCCACGCACAGGGCGCCCGCCTCGTCCAGGAAGGCCAGGACCACCCGCCCGTGCGCGTCCCGGGCCAGCGCGGGACCGTGCGCACAGCGCTCCCCGGAGGGCGACCACCACACGCCGCCGCCCTCGTTCTCCGTGCCGAAGGCCGCGAGCGCGACCTCCCCCGCCTGGTCGCGCGCGGCGAGCACCGTGCAGTCGTACCCGCCGAGAGCGGTCCGCAGGGCCGCGATCCGGCCCACGGCGGGTGCCCCGCCCAGCGGGATGACCCAACTGCCGGGACGGTGCGCGACGATCCCGCCGGTCGCCGCGTCCGTCCAGTAGAAGGTCACCCGGTCCTGGGCGGTCTCCAGCACGGCGGGGCTGCCCTCGGCCACGGAGACGGCCAGGTTGGGGCAGCGCTCCGGGTCGCCGTCCGGCTCGGACTGGGACCAGCGCATCGCGGGACCCTCCCCCGGCACGAACAGCTCGATCCGGCCGGTGCCGGTGGCGGCGGCCGTCATGCCCGGCCGGACGCCACCGCCGCGCAGGTCCCGCCAGGGTTCCCAGCGTCCGTCCGGCGCCTCCCGGCGCAGGCAGACCCCGCCACCCGCGTTGCGGACGAACACGTGCACCCGCCCCGACGCGCTCACGGCCGCGGCCGGTGCCGCCACCAGCGCCGCGCGCTCCGGGGTCCGGCCGGGATTCCCCATCGAGCGCCACTCGGTGACCGGCCTGCCGGTCTGGTACTGCACCGCGTGCACGATGTCGACGGGGGCGGAGCCGCCCGGTTCCCGCCGGGCGACCAGGTGCACATAACCGTCGGCCCCCTGGGCGGCCGACACCTCCGTGACGCCGGGGGCGGCGAAGAAGTCCGGCCCGGTCCACTCCGGTCCGCCGGGGCGCGCCTCGGTCCAGCGCAACAGCCCGCCGTCGGTGCGCGCGTAGGCGGTGAGTCTCCCGTCGCGACCGCGCAGCAGCCAGCGGCCGTCCACCACACCGACGGCCCGGGGACCTTCGTACGGCACCCGGCCCGCGGCCCCTCGCGGTGCGCCGGCTCCTCGCGGTGCGCCCGCGCGTCCGCGCCCGGCGCGCCCGGTCCTGGCCCCCATCCGGTGCCCCCCTCTTCCCGTTCCTCCGGCAGCCCCCGTCGGCGCCGACCGCCTCCCCGGCCTCCCAGAAAGTCACTCGCCCGAGGGTCTGCCTTCATGTTTTCGTCACTCCGACCGCACAACTGTCCGGACGGGGTGTCTATAGTGCAACGTCATCCGGCAGATCACGGACCGGCCCTCCCCCACCCGAGTCCCCACGCCACCGCATTCGCCCTCCGGGGCACGACACATGAGGACTCGAACCAGGATGAGCCACGTATCGACGCCGTCAGCCGACGACACCGACGGCACCACCGGGGCCGGCGGCGGGCGCGGCCGCAGGCGTGGGCGAACCGGCAAGCGCCGGACCGGCCGCTGGATCCTGCTCTCCCTGGCCGTGCTGGTCCTCGCCGGGGCCGGCACCGTCTACTGGCTCTACAGCGGGATCGACGGCAACATCAAGGGCGTCGACATCAACAGGTCGATCGGCGACGACCGGCCGGAGAAGCTGCCCACCTCGGGCCAGAACGTGCTGATCCTGGGCTCCGACTCACGGGCCGGGGCCAACGCGAAGCTGGACGACGCCAAGGTGTCCGGCGCCCGTTCCGACACCGCGCTCGTGATGCACATACCCGAGGGCCGCAAGCAGGCCGTCGCCGTCAGCATCCCGCGCGACACCCTCGTGACCCGCCCCGAGTGCACCAAGGCGGACGGCACCCAGGTCGCCTCCGCGAAGCGCGTGATGTTCAACTCCATCTACTCGCAGGTCGGTCCGGCCTGCGTGGTCAAGACGGTGGAGCAGATGTCCGGTGTCCGCATGGACCACTACGTCGAGGTCGACTTCGCCGGCTTCAAGGGCCTGGTGGACGCGATAGGCGGGGTGACCGTCACCGTCGACCAGGACATCCACGACTCCTCCAGCGGCCTGAACATCACCAAGGGCACCCACCGGCTGAACGGCACCCAGGCCCTCCAGTTCGTCCGCACCCGGCACGGCATCGGCGACGGCAGCGACCTCGGCCGGATAGGCCTCCAGCAGCAGTTCATGATCGCGCTGCTCTCGGAGATCCAGAAGCAGGACCTGCTGGGCAGCCCGGTCAAGGCCTACAAGATCGCCGACAAGCTGACCGCCGCGCTCACCACCGACTCCGAACTCGCCTCCCTCACCAAGCTCGCCGAGTTCGGCCGCAGCCTGAACGGCGTCAGCCCGTCGACCATGGAGACGATCATGCTCCCGGTGGCGTACGACAAGATCGACCCGAACCGCGTGGTGGCCGCCGAACCGCAGGCGGCCACGCTCTGGAAGGCGATCCGCACCGACACCGCCATCCCGGAGTCGGCGAAGAAGTCCCCTGCCACCGGCGGCAACTGACGTCTCGTCAGGTTGCTGTCAGACCTCGCGCCAGGCCTGCAGGGCCAGCCCCGGTTCGTCCTTGCGTCGGGTGAGGAGGAGCTGGCCGGTGGCCGGGGACAGGGTCGCCGCGGTGACGCGGCCGGACTCGTCCGTGGTGAGGGCGACCGTCGCGTCCGCGGGGAGCTGCGGACCGGACTCGGCCCACCAGGCACCGGCCCGCTCGTCCTCGGTGGGGTAGGCGGCGAAGGCGACCTTGCCGCTCGCCGAACGCTGGGCGAGCAGGGTGCAGTCGTGGCCGTCCAGTTCGCAGCGGATCGCCGCGACCGGGCCGGGGCCGGCCGACGGCAGCAGCGCGGCGGACTTGCCGCCGGGGCGCCAGGCGCAGAGGTCGCCGGCGGCGTCCGTGTAGTAGAGGGTCGTGCTCCCGGGCGAGGTGGCGAGGGCGGCGAGGGTGCCCGGCCGGACCGGTGCCTCCAGGGCCTCCTGGAGCACGGGCGCACCGCCCGGCTCCTCCTGACGCCAGTACAGGATCCCGTCGGGTACGGCCGCGTAGACCTCGACACGCCCCGACGCACCGGTCACCGCCGCGAGCCCGTCCTCGACCAGCCGCCCCTTCAGGTCGCGCCAGGGGTCCCAGCCGCCCTTCTCCTTCTGGGCGACCATGCTCACGCCGCGCCCCGGGTTGCGGACGAACACGTGGGCGCGGCCCTCCGCGTCCACCGCTACCGCCGGGGTGCCGGTGACATCGCCCTTCTTCGCCGGGTGGCCGATCGGCTGCCAGTCCATGGCGGCCAGATGAGGGCGGTAGTGGGTCGAGTGGACGAGGCCCGACTCACCCTTGACGGTCGGCCGCCAGGCCACCAGGTGGGCGTACCCGTCGTCGCCCCGGCCCACCGAGAAGCCGGGGTGCAGCCGCTGCTCGCCGCCCATCCGCCGGGGGGCACCCCAGGGACCGTCGGGTCCGCGTTCCGCCCGGCACAGCACGGCGTCACCCGACGGCAGATACACACTGAGCCGGCCGTCACGGCCGCGATGGAGCCAGTCGCCGTTCACCGCTTCACTGTAAGCGGGGCCGTCCCGGGCCGTGGGTCGGCCCCTGGCGTGCGAGGCTTGGAGCATGGATGAGGAAGCTCCCCTGCTGGTGATCGTCGACGGCGCGAACGTCGTCGGGTCGCGGCCGGACGGCTGGTGGCGGGACCGCAGGGGCGCCGCCGAGCGGCTGCGGGACCGGCTCGCCGAGCGGGGGTTGCCGGGCCGTCCGACCCCGGTGGAGCTGGTGCTCGTCGTGGAGGGCGCGGCCCGTGGGGTGGCGTCGGTGCCCGGGGTACGGGTGGAGTCGGCGCCGGGCAGCGGAGACGACCGGATCGTGGAACTGGCCGCCGAGCAGCCCGGCCGCCCTCGCCTGGTCATCACCGCCGACCGTGAACTACGACGCCGGGTCACGGAGTTGGGAGCGGAAGTGATCGGCCCCAGCGCCCTCCTGCGGTGACCGGGACGACCACCGGCGGCCCGCAGCCGGACCGGCCCCGGCGCCACGGCCGCGGGCTGCGCGCGGTGCTCCGCCGCCCGGAACCCGAGGCCCTGCGACCGCCGGCGTCCCCGGTGATCCCCCGACCAGTTCGGTCGCAGCGAACCGAATGCCCGCGCCGCTGCTCTCCGCCGGGCCCCTAGCGCCCCGCCTTGGCGCCCGGCGCCGCCGGCCAAGACAGCCGGTCTTCGCGAGCCGCGTCACTCCCCCGGCGCTCTGACGTACAGCAGCGCTCCGTCCACCTCGCCCGCCTGTTCGTAGTCGGCCGTGAGCAGGCGGCGCAGGGTCGGGATGCGGTCGGGGGCGTACGGCTTGCCCCGGGAGTCGTCGATCACCAGGGTCGGCGGGCGGGCGGCCAGTTCCGCCCGGAAGACCGGCCAGGTACCGGCCACGGCGTACTTCTCGCCGACCTGCGGTCCGTCCCGGCCGCCGCTGAAGTTGGTGAGGAGACCGGCGGTGAGGTAGCGGGTGGCGGGGGCGCGGCCGGCGAGCCAGTACGTCTCCGGGTGTATGCCCCAGACCAGGACCCTGTCCCCGGGCGCGCTGCGGCGGTCCAGGGCGAGCGCCAGCCGCTGGGCGTGGGCGAGTTCGGTGCGCGGGGCGCACAGTCCCCAGGTCAGGAACAGGGCGCAGGCGCAGCTGGACGTGAGGACGGCGGCCGCGACCCGTTCCCGCGGCAGGACCTGGAGCGCGGCGGTGGCCAGCAGCGCCAGGGGCGGGGTGAGTTGCAGGAAGTAGTGGCCGAAGAAGTGGAAACCGAGGGTGACGGCGGCCGCCGAAGCGGCCAGCCACAGCCACAGGTCGGCGGCCCCGGTCCGGGCGATGCGCAGGGCGCGTACGACCGGCGGCAGCAGACCCGCACAGGCCGCGGTCAGGATCGCGGTGTTGGTCAACGCCCGTCCCAGCACGTGGAGTTCGGAACCGGCGAAGGAGGCGTAGGCGCCGGATCCGGTGACCGTCCAGAAGGCGAAGCCGGCCGGGTCGGTGGCCAGGGCCGCGCCCAGCACCGGCAGGACCGCGCCGGCCGCCAGTCGCAGCGTGGCCGCGCGCGCGTCGCCGTACCGGTGCAGGAGCCACACCACCGGCAGCAGGACCGCGCCGCCGGTCTGCTTGGTGAGGACGGCGCACGCGACGGCCACCCCGGCGGCGGCCCAGCGGCGACGGTCGGCGCACCACATCGCGGCCGCCGTGCAGGGCAGTATGAACACCTCGAAGGTGGCCGCCTGGGCGTCCTCGGGGTTGAGTCCGACGGAGACCAGCAGGTACAGCACCCCGGCGGTACGGCCCGCGCGGTCGCCCCAGCGGCGCCGGGCGAGCGAGGCCAGCAGTGCGGCGGTGGTCAGCTGCGCGAGGACGGCGAGGACCCGGACCGGGGCGAGCGAGCCGGACCCGAAGACCGCGAACACCCCCTCGTACAGCCAGGGCAGCAGGGGCGGCTTGCGGTCCACGACCGTCTGGTACAGCTGCCCGCCGCGCGCCAGCATCCCCGCCTGTACGGCGAGGTAGCCCTCGTCGGGGTTCCACAGCGGCCGGACGAAGGACGGCACCCTGGTCACGCAGGCCAGCACGGTGAGCGACGGCAGCAGCCGGGTCCAGTACCCCTTCCGTACGACTACGGACCGTGGCTGGGCGAGGGGCGCGACGAGCATGGAGTGCACGCTATCCGCCCCGCGGTCCCGTCAGGACGGGACATACGGGGCCCCAGGGTGAGCCTGGTGATTACGGAGCGTCCGCCGGGGTGCGCTGCGGCCCGGCGAGGCGGCTGTGCGTGCGGCCGTAGAAGAAGTAGACGACGAAGCCGATGACCATCCAGACGGCGAACCGCAGCCAGGTCTCGGCGGGCAGGTTGAGCATCAGCCACAGCGAGGCCAGCACGGACAGGATCGGCAGCACCGGCACCCACGGGGTGCGGAAGGACCGCTCCAGGTCGGGGCGGGTGTTGCGCAGGATGATCACGCTGATCGCGACGACGATGAACGCGAAGAGCGTGCCGATGTTCACGAGTTCGGCGAGTTCGCTGAGACTGGTGAAGCCGGCCACGATCGCGATGATGACGCCCAGCAGGATGGTCGGCCGGTACGGGGTGCGGAATTTCGGGTGGGTGTGCGAGAAGAACCTGGGCAGCAGCCCGTCCCGGCTCATCGCGAAGAACACCCGGGACTGGCCGAGCAGCAGGATCATGCACACGGTGGTGAGGCCGACGGCGGCGCCGAAACTGATCAGACCGGCGAACCAGGGGTGCCCGGTGGCCTTGAACGCGTCGGCGAGCGGGGCGTCCACGGACAGGGCGGTGTACTTCTGCATGCCGGTGACCACGATGGCCACGGCCACGTACAGCGCGGTGCAGATGATGAGGGAGCCGATGATGCCGCGTGGCACGTCGCGCTGCGGGTTGCGGGTCTCCTCGGCGGCGGTGGCCACGACGTCGAAGCCGATGAAGGCGAAGAAGACGACCGACGCGGCGGTGAAGATGCCCATCACACCGAAGTTGGACGGCGCCCAGCCGATCATCAGCTGGATCAGCGGCGCCTTGAGGTTGCCGCCGGCCGGCACGGCCTGCTGCGGCGGGATGAAGGGGCTGTAGTTGCCGCTGTGGATGAAGAAGGCGCCCGCGATGATGACGACCAGGACGACGGCGACCTTGATGGCGACGACGACGGAGGTGACCCGGGCGGAGAGCTTCATGCCGACGACGAGGATCGCGGTGAGGACGAGGACGAGGGCGGCGGCGAGGATGTCGAAGCCGAAGCCGTGGGCGCCGTCCCTGCCGCTGAGGTACGCCGGCAGGTGCCAGCCGGCGTTGTCCAGCAGCGAGTGGATGTACCCCGACCAGCCGACGGCGACCACCGCGGTGCCCAGCGCCAGTTCGAGGACCAGGTCCCAGCCGATGATCCAGGCGGGGAACTCGCCGAGCGAGGCGTAGGAGAAGGTGTACGCGGAGCCGGCCACCGGGACGGTGGAGGCGAACTCCGCGTAGCACAGCGCGGCCAGGCCGCAGACGACGCCGGCCACCACGAAGGACAGGGCGACCGCGGGCCCCGCGTTGTTCCTGGCGGCGGTGCCGGTCAGGACGAAGATGCCGGTGCCGATGATGACACCCACGCCGAAGACCGTGAGGTCCAGGGCCGAGAGCGACTTCTTGAGCGCGTGCTCCGGTTCCTCGGTGTCCTTGATGGACTGCTCGACGTTCTTGGTCCTGAAGAGGGTACTGCTCACGTGCCTACCTCCCACGTTTGTCGTCCTCGACATGATCGAGAGGGCCGGGGATGCGTATGCCCGGCAAGGGAAGGTTCACGCAGATGGGCCGGTCTCGCCACCGGAGAGGTGGGACCGGCCCATCGGGATGGTGCGGGACAGCGCTGGGGTGCGGGCCGGTGGGGGCCGGTCGCGCAGTTCCTCCCCCAGCCTCCGGCCGGGGGTACCCCCAGCGCCCCTTTCAGGGGCGTTTCACCCCTAGTCTCGTGCAGGCTCCACGGAATCGACATCCGTCGGCTGACCGTCCAGCTTGGCCACCAGGCCCGTGACCTGGCGGGCGATGTCGGGGGCCGTCAGGCCGATCTCCGCCATGATCTCGGGGCGGGAGGCGTGGTCCAGGAAGCGGGGCGGGATGCCGAAGTCGCGGAGCGGGACGTCCACGCCCGCGTCCCGCAGGGCCTGGGCGATGCTGGAGCCCACGCCGCCGACGCGGACGTTGTCCTCCACGGTGACGACCACCCGGTGCCGCTCGGCCAACGGGGCCATCGCCTCGTCCACCGGCTTCACCCAGCGGGGGTCCACCACCGTGGTGGAGATGCCCTGCTTGTCGAGGAGCCCGGCGATCTCCAGGCACATCGGCGCGAGGGCGCCCACGGAGACCAGGAGGACGTCCGGGGTGTCGGTGCCCGGCTCGCGCAGCACGTCCATGCCGCCCACCTTGCCCACGGCGGGTACGGCGGGGCCGACGGCGCCCTTGGAGAAGCGGACGACGGTCGGGGCGTCGTCGACCTCGACGGCCTCGCGCAGCTGGGCGCGGACCTGGTCGGCGTCGCGCGGGGCGGCGAGCCTGAGACCAGGGACGACCTGGAGGATCGACATGTCCCACATGCCGTTGTGGGAGGCGCCGTCGGTGCCGGTGACACCGGCCCGGTCCAGGACGAAGGTCACCCCGCAGCGGTGCAGGGCCACGTCCATCAGGACCTGGTCGAAGGCGCGGTTGAGGAAGGTGGCGTACACGGCGAAGACCGGGTGCAGGCCCGCGGTGGCGAGGCCGGCGGCGGAGACGGCGCCGTGCTGTTCCGCGATGCCGACGTCGTAGATCCGCTCCGGGAAGGTGTCCGCGAACTTCTTCAGGCCGACCGGCTGGAGCATGGCCGCTGTGATGGCGACGATGTCCGCGCGTTCCTTGCCGAGCTCGACCATCTCGTCGCCGAAGACGGAGGTCCAGTCGGCGCCGGAGACCTTGACCGGCAGGCCGGTGTCGGGGTGGATGGGGCCGATCCCGTGGAAGCGGTCGGCCTCGTCCTGGAGGGCGGGCTGGTAGCCGCGGCCCTTCTCGGTGAGGCAGTGCACGATCACCGGGCCGCCGAACCGCTTGGCGCGGGCCAGGGCCGACTCCAGGGCCTCGATGTCGTGGCCGTCGATGGGGCCGACGTACTTCAGGCCGAGGTCCTCGAACATGCCCTGCGGGGCGATGAAGTCCTTGAGCCCCTTCTTGGCGCCGTGCAGGGTGTCGTAGAGCGGCCGGCCGACGACCGGGGTGCGCTCCAGGAGGTCCTTGCCGCGGGCCAGGAAGCGCTCGTAGCCGTCGGTGGTGCGCAGGGTGGCCAGGTGGTTGGCGAGGCCGCCGATGGTCGGGGCGTACGAGCGCTCGTTGTCGTTGACGACGATGACCAGCGGGCGGTCCTTGGCGTCGGCGATGTTGTTCAGCGCCTCCCAGGCCATTCCGCCGGTGAGGGCGCCGTCGCCGATCACCGCGACCACGTGGCTGTCGCGTTCGAGCAGCTGGTTGCCCTTGGCGATGCCGTCGGCCCAGCCGAGCACCGTGGAGGCGTGGCTGTTCTCGATGACGTCGTGCTCGGACTCGGCCTGCGAGGGGTAGCCGGACAGGCCGCCCTTCTGCTTGAGCCTGGAGAAGTCCTGGCGGCCGGTGAGCAGCTTGTGCACGTAGGACTGGTGGCCGGTGTCCCAGAGCACCTTGTCCTTCGGCGACTCGAAGACGCGGTGCAGGGCGATGGTGAGCTCGACCACGCCCAGGTTGGGACCGAGGTGTCCGCCGGTCTTGGAGACCGCGTCCACGAGGAAGCTCCGGATCTCCTCCGCCAGCTGGACCAGCTCCTCGGTGCTGAGCCGGTCCAGATCGCGCGGTCCCCTGATACGGGTCAGCAGCGGCACCCGTGCCTCCTTGCAGTAGAGCTGATCGAGCTGTTGCCGGGCTCGTCGAGTCTAATGTTCCGCCCAGGCGGCCGACGCGCGGGCTGTACGTCATACGTCACGCGAACGGCAGTACCCATCGAAGGGGTTCCTGAGACACGGCTGTGCCCGGCACCTTCGCGGTGCCGGGCACAGCCACGCCCCTGAGAGAGGCGCTCGGCGCTATCCGCGTCCCGCCGCCTTCTGGCTCTTGCGGGAGACGGAGTCGATGACGACCGCGCCCAGCAGAACACCACCGGTGATCATGTACTGGATCGACGTGTTCATGTTCAGCAGGTCGAGGCCGGTCTGGATGGACTGGATGACCAGCATGCCCAGGAGGGCCGACCACACCGAACCCCGGCCGCCGAACAGCGACGTACCACCGATGACCGCCGCCGCGATGGCGAGCATCAGCGTGTTGCCGCCACCCGCGTTGAGCGTCGCGCTCGCCGTCTGACCGGCGAAGAACATACCGCCGATCGCCGCGAAGCCACCGGAGATCGCGAAGACCGTGATGCGGACCAGCGGCACGCTGATACCCGCACGGCGAGCCGCCTCGATGCCGCCGCCGACCGCGAAGACCTTGCGGCCGAACGTCGTACGACGCAGCACGAAGTCGACGATCACCAGGGAGGCCAGGAAGATCACCAGCGCGTTGGAGACACCCGCCGCGCTGTTCAGGACGGCCGCGGCCACGAAGGACGCGATCGCGAGCAGGGCGACGCGGACGATGATCTCGCTGGTGGGCCGGAACGGCACACCCGCGGCCCGGCGCCGGCGCTGCTCGTTGAACTGGCCCAGGGCCGACAGGACGACACCGAGGCCGGCCAGCAGGTAGGCGCCGATGATGGCCTGGTCCATGAAGAAGGACGACTGGCCGAGGACGTGCACCGGGCCGGAGTCGGCCGGGATGTTGATCGTGCCGCTGTCGCCGAGCAGCCACAGCATCAGACCGTTCCAGCCGAGGAAGCCGGCCAGGGTGACCACGAACGCGGGGACGCCGATCCTGGCGAAGAACCAGCCGTGCAGCGCGCCGATGCCGACACCGGTGATGATCGTGAGGATCAGGGCGAGCCACTGGTTCATCCCGTGGTTGACCACGAAGACGGCGAACACGGTGGAGGCCAGGCCGCTGACCGAGCCGACGGACAGGTCGATCTCGCCGAGCAGCAGCACGAACACCAGGCCGATGGCGAGCATGCCGGTGGCCGAGAGGAAGTAGCTGATGTTGGAGAGGTTGTCCGCGCTGAGGAACAGGCTGTTCTTCAGCTGGAAGATCGTCCAGATGATGATCAGGCCGATGACCACCGGCAGCGAGCCCAGCTCGCCGCCCTTCACCTTGCGCTTGAACTCGGTGACGTAGCCCTTGAGGCCCTCTTCACGGACCAGCAGCCGCGGGTCGACGACCGCGACACCGGCGGCCGTGGGGTCCTCGGCCGGTGCGGGGACCTTGGCGGTCGCCGCGGCGGTGGCCGCGGCGGCGTCGGCGGCCGCGCTCTTCTCGACCTTGGGCGACTCGTCGCCCTGCACGGTCTTGTTGGATGTCTCGCTCACTTTGCCGCCTCCGTGGTGCGACGCTCCGCACGACGGGTCACGGCGTTGTCCGTGGCACCCGTGATCGCGGCGATGATCTCTTCGTGGCTGGTGCTCTTCACGGGGAAGGAGCCGTTGTTCTTGCCCAGGCGCAGCACGGCGACGGTGTCCGCGACCGCCTTGACGTCGGCCATGTTGTGGCTGATGAGGATGACGCCGAGGTCGCGCTCGCGCAGCCGCTCGACGAGGTCGAGGACCTGCGCGGTCTGCTCGACACCGAGGGCGGCGGTGGGCTCGTCGAGGATGACGACCTTGGGGTCGCCGATCAGGGCGCGGGCGATGGCCACCACCTGGCGCTGACCGCCGGAGAGGCTGGCGATCGGGATGCGCACGCTCGGGATCCGGATGGAGAGCGTGGACAGCAGCTCGCGGGCCTGCTTCTCCATCGTCACCTCGTCGATGACGCCGCGGTGCAGCAGCTCACGGCCGAGGAAGAGGTTGCCGACCACGTCGAGGTTGTCGCAGAGCGCGAGGTCCTGGTAGACCGTCGCGACGCCGAGCCCCTGGGCGTCGTGCGGCTTGTTGATGCTGACCGGCTTGCCCTCCCACTCGATGACGCCCTCATCGATGGGGTGCACACCCGCGATCGTCTTGACCAGGGTCGACTTTCCTGCGCCGTTGTCGCCCACCAGGGCGACCACTTCTCCGGCGTGGACCTCCAGTTCGACGTCGGTGAGTGCCTGCACCGCACCGAACCTCTTGGAGACTCCGCGCAACGCCAGCACGGGCGTAGCGGACACGTGAACCATCTCCTTCGCCGCCTGACCGGCGGGGATGCCGCGCTTGCTGATCAGGCGCGGAGGGACGTACGGCAGCCCGGGGTTTCCTCGGGCGGACGCACGTGGTTTACAAGATGAACATGCGCGAATCCGCGGCACTTGGCAACGGCTCCGTCCGACGCCCGCTCCGGCAGCGGGGTATGAAGGCCGGGGCGGGCGTCGGAGGGGTTTCGCGAGACCGCCGGACGGGGGCGCCCCGCTTGCGCGGGGGCATCGCTCGTCGGGCGGCCGGGGCCCGGGTGTCGTCCTGCGGTCACCCGGGCGCTGGCGGCCGGAGCCCGGTGGCTCCGGGGCGGGTTACTGCAGGCCGGCGGCCTTGCAGGCCTTGGCGAACTCGGCGGTGCAGATGTCGGAGACGGTGTACAGACCGTCCTTGATCACCGTGTCCTTGATGTTGGCCTTGGTGACCGACACCGGGGTCAGCAGCTGGGAGGGCACCTTGTTGCCGGAGCCGCTGGTCTGCGTGGTGGTGGCGAGCGAGGAGATGCTCTTGCCCTGGAGCAGGTCCACCGCGATCGTGGCGGCGGCGTCGGCCTCCGGCTTGAACGCCTTGTAGACGGTGGAGGACTGGGTGCCGGCGACGATGCGCTGGATACCCGCGAGCTCCGCGTCCTGACCGGTCAGCGGGATGCCGCTGATGCCGGCGCCCTTGAGGGTGGTGGCGATACCACCGGCCATGCCGTCGTTGGCGGAGTAGACGCCCGCGATGTTCTTGGCGCCCAGCTGGGTGATGGCCGCCTTCACCTTCTGCGCGGCGACGGTGTCCTTCCACAGGCCGGACTGCTCGTAGGCGATGTCGACCTTGCCGTCCAGGGCCTCGTGCGCGCCCTTCTTGAACTGGCCGGCGTTCGGGTCGGCGTCGTCACCGTTGATCATGACGATCTTCGACTTGGTGGTCGCCTTGGAGCCGAGGGCGTCCAGCAGGGCCTGACCCTGGAGCTGGCCGACCTTGACGTTGTCGAAGGAGACGTAGGCGGAGACGTTGCCCTGCGCGAGGCGGTCGTACGCGACGACCTTGATGCCCTTGGCCACGGCGGCGTCGATGGAGGACTTGATGGCCGCGGAGTCCTGGGCGGAGATCACGATGACCTTCACGCCCTTGGTGACCATGCTGCTGACCTGCTGGGCCTGCTTGGCCGCGTCACCCGCAGCGTTCGCGTACTCGACCTTGCAGTCGGCACACAGCGAGCTGACCTGCGCCTCGAAGTACGGCTTGTCGAACTTCTCGTAGCGCGCGGTCACGCTGTCGGGGAGCAGCAGGCCGATGGTCTTGCTCCCACCGGAGGAGCTGCTGCTCGACGAGTCGCTCTTCTTGTCATCGCCGGCCTTGCCACAGGCGGCGAGCGACAGCGCCATGGAAACCGCGGCGGTGCCGATGACGACTCTACGCATCGTTGCGTTCATTTGAGGGGTGCCTCCCTGACAGGGCCGCAACGCTGCGGCCGAGGTGGCTCGAAGTCAACTCGGCCGCAAGTTCGACGTCAAGAAGTAAATACTTAACGAGATGGCAACGGCGCCATTCGTTCTCTAAGTGAAGGCAGGTGCAACAGCGGGCAACGACCCGTCCAAAAGGGTCGAATCGCCCATCTCGCTGAGCGCGAGGGCGAGCGCCCCGAGCACCTCCGCGCGGCCGCCGAGGGCCCCTGGGAGCACCGAGAGCTGACGTGCCGCGCTGGGGATCGCATAGCGGCTCACGGACTCCCTGATGGGCCCGAGAACCAGCTCCCCGGCCTCGGCGAGGTCGCCGCCGAGGACCACCCGGCTCGGGTTCAGCAGGTTGCAGAGGTTCGCCACACCGCTGCCGATGTGGCGGCCCACATCGCCGATCACCCGGCGGCAGCCCGGATCGCCGTCCCTGGCCAGCCGCACGACGCCTTCCATGGTCAGGTCGGTGCCGTGGCTGGGCTGGAGCAGCGGCAGGACGTAACGGGCCGCCGCGAAGGTCTCCAGGCAGCCGCGGTTGCCGCAGCGGCAGACCGGGCCGGCCTCGTCGAGTGTAATATGTCCGATTTCTCCGGCGGTACCGCCGGGCCCGCGGTAGATCTTCCCGTTGATCACCAGACCGGCGCCGACACCGCTGGCCACCTTGATGTAAGCGAGATCACGTACGCCCTTGCCGCTGCCCCAGACCAGTTCACCGAGGGCACCGAGGTTGGCGTCGTTGTCCACGTGCACGGGGACGCCGAGGCGCAGTCTGAGCTCTTCGGCGGGTCTCGCGCCGATCCAGCCGGGCAGGATGGCGCTGGAGCCGAGGGTGCCCGACTCGACATCGATCGGGCCGGGCACGCCGACCCCCACTCCGGCGATCTTCGAACGGTCCACGCCGGTCGCCGAGACCAGGCGGTTGACCAGCTCTTCGGCGCGGTCGAAGCCCTGGCTGGACGACGCGTCCACGTCGAGCGGCTCGGACTCCTCGGCCAGCACCTGGTGGGCGAGGTTGCCGATCGCGACGCGCAGGTGGGTGTGGCCGAAGTCGATCCCTATGACGATGCCCGCGTCACCGCTGAGACTCACGCTGCGGGCCCGGCGGCCGCCCGCCGACGTGGGCGTGACCTCGACCGTTCCGCCGTCCTTGAGCTCGCGCACGATGTTGGAGACCGTCGCCGCCGACAGGCCGGTCGTGCGCGCGATCTCCGCCTGCGTGAGCGATCCGGCCAGTCGTACGGCCCGTACGACCCGTTCCAGGTTGGCTCGGTGCAGCGACGACTGCGACCCCGGAGTCTCCATCGACCCATCCACTCCTGCCATCGGAGGCGGCCACGGCGCCGCCAAGGTGGCCCAGGTCACATCTACGGAACCGGGCCACTTACAAGTTATGAACTCCAAGCTCTTCTGAACGGGTTACCGCCGTCAAGTCCTTGAGAGAAATCGTTGGCGGTTCGGAGGTCGCCCGCAGGACACGCGAAGGACATGTCTAGGCCACTGGTGAGCAGGTGGGAGCGGGCGTGGCGGGGCCGGTCCGGTGGGTGCGCGCGGGTACGTCGTGGCTGGTCGCGCGGTTCCCCGCGGCCCTTTCGGGTCGCGAACCCTCGGCCTATTTCAGAGCTCCCGCCGTCAGTCCCGCCACCACCTGGCGCTGGAAGACGACGTAGGCCGCGAGCACCGGGAGCATCGCCATCACCAGGCCCGCGAAGAGGCCGGACCAGTCGCCCTTGTAGCCCTGGCTGACCGCCAGCTGGACCAGGCCCTGGGTGAGGACGTGTTTGTCCGGGTCCGTGTTGAGGACCGTCGGGAGCATGTACTGGTTCCACTGGCCGAGGAAGTTGAAGATCCCGACGCTGATCAGGCCGGGCTTCGCCATCGGCAGCATGATCTGGAAGAACGTGCGGGTGTGCGAGGCGCCGTCGACGAAGGCGGCCTCGGCCACCGAGGTGGGCAGGGTGCGGAAGAACGCCGTGAGGAAGAACACCGTGAACGGCAGCGAGTACGCGATGTAGACCAGGATCAGCCCGTGGATCGTGTTCAGCAGGCCCAGGTTGTTCACGACGTAGAACAGCGGGACCAGCGCCAGCATGATCGGGAAGCTCATGCCGCCGATGAACAGGTAGTAGATGAAGCGGTTGCCCGGGAAGTCGAAGCGGGCGAGGACATAGGCGGCCATCGAGCCGAGGACCAGCGTGCCGATGAGCGAGCCGCCCACCACCAGGACGGTGTTCAGGAAGTAGTCGCTCATGTTGGCCTGGGTCCACGCCCGCGACCAGTTGTCGAAGTGCAGCCGGTCGGGCAGCGCCCACGGCGAACTGAAGATCGACCTGTCGTCCTTGAAGGACGTCATCACCGCCCAGAGCAGCGGCGTGACCACCATGACCGCCCAGATGACCAGGATGCCGTGGGAGAAGACGTTGAGGACCCCGCCCTCGCGCTTCGTCCGGGTCCGCGCCGGCTCGGGGGTGTCGGCCTTCGTGACGGTGACATCGGTCTCGGTCGTCGTCATAGCTTCAGTACTCCAGCCGCTCGCGACGGCCCAGCCGCATCACGATCGCCGCGAAGGCGAGCGTGACGACCAGCAGGGCGACGCCGATGGTGGTGGCGTAGGCGGCCTGACCGTCCCGGAACGCCTTCTGGTACACGTACAGGACCAACACGGTCGTCGAGTAGTCGGGCCCGCCCGGTCCGGTCGTCATGATCTGTACGACCGCGAACGACTCGGCGCCGAGCGCGAGGATGCCCATGTACACCCAGCCGGACTGCACGGTGTCCCACAGGAGCGGCAGGGTGAGGCGGAAGAACGTGGTGGCGCGGCCGGCGCCGTCGAGCAGGGCGGCCTCGTAGAGATCGGTGGGGATGGACGCCATGCCCGCCGAGAAGAGGACCACGAAGAACCCGACCGTCGACCAGACCAGGACGGCCATCACGCACCACAGGGCGAGGCTCGGGTCGCCGAGCCACAGGGGCTGTACGTCGTCCAGTCCGATTCCGCGCAGGAGCGAATTGATCGCGCCGCTGTCCGGGTTGTACGCGAAGGCGAACAGCAGCGAGACGATCGCGATGGAGAGCACCTGCGGGAAGAAATAGACGATCTTGTAGAAGGAGGAGCCGCGGACCCCGGAGACGACCGGGCCACCGCGCCTTTTCCGGCCGCCGACATTGATCATGAAGGCGAAGAACAGCGCGAGGCCGATCGTCACCAGCGGCAGCACGACCGCGAACATCAAGCTGTGCTGCAAGGACTTCCAGAAGATGTCGTCGTGGAGCATCCTTTGGTAATTGTCCAGGCCGACCATCTTGAACTCGGGGCTGAGCCCGGTCCAGTCCGTGAACGAGTAGTAGATGGACTGGACGAAGGGCCACACCACGAAGAGCGCGTACAGTCCGAGGGGCAACGCCAGAAACCCCACGATGAACCGGTACTTGCCGTGCTGCATCGCCACTCCGGTGCCGTCGGTATCCGCGGTTACTGGTGCTTGTAGTGCTTGATGGAGGTGTCCTTGGCGGCCTCGTCGGCAAAGCCCTGGATCTTCTTGACGGCCTCGGCCGGGGTGAGCCGGCCGGCCATCATCTCGCCGAGGCCGGCGACCCCGATCTTCTCCTTCTGGAGCTGCACGTACCAGTCCTGGAGCCGCGGGTTCACCACGTTCGACCCGGCGAGCTTCAGCGCGGCGACACCGGAGGTGAGACCCGGGGTGAGGCTGATGCCGTCGGTACCGCCGTTGTAGGCGGTCAGCGACTTCACCTTGCTCGTGAAGTTCTTGGACGAGGCCTCGCTGAGCATGATGCGCAGCTGCTCCATGCCGCCCTCGGCGTTCTTCGCCTTGGCCGGGACGATGAACGGCTCGCCGCCGGAGGCCCAGATGGTGCCGAACGGCATCTTGTCGTTCTTGTCGATGCCGGTGGGCGCGGAGACGGCGAGGTCGAAGTCGGAGGGGATGACGTTCGCCGACTCGTTCTCCACCCAGGAGCCGTTCGGGATGAACAGTGCCTTGCCCTGCGCCCAGGCGGTCTGCGACTGGATGTGGTCGAGTCCCGGGGTGCCCTTGAGGATGTAGCCCTTCTTGTAGAGCTCGTAGTAGGCCTCGAAACACGCCTTGACGGCCGGGTGCTTCCAGGCGTTCGGCTCCAGGTTGTCGATCGCGTTCAGGACTTCCACGCCACCGACCTTGCCGATCATGGGGTACAGCGAGAAGGGGATGTAGTACGGGTACTTGCCCGCGTAGGTCCAGCCGGCCATGCCCTTCTTCTTGGCCTTCTCGCAGACGGCGAGCATCTGGTCCCAGGTCTGCGGGTACTCCGCGTCGAGGGAGTCCAGGGCCTTCCGGGAGTACCAGACGCCGTAGACCGTGTAGGCGTAGTACATGATCCAGACCGGGTCGCCGTCGAACTGGCCCATCTCGACGATGCCGGGGCGCAGCGTGTCGCGGACCTTCTTGTTCGGGTCGTCGTACGACGGCGCGTCGAGCAGCGGGGTGAGGTCGGCCAGCTGGTTCTTGCCGACCAGCACGCCCATGTCCATCTGCTCCGCGCCGGAGTTGTCGATGAGGTCCGGCGGGGTGCCCTGGTTGAAGCGGGGCTGGAGGGTGGACTGGATCTTCTGGGTGGCGGAGAACTTGACGTGGGCCTTCGGGAAGTCCTTCTGGTAGATCTTCACCGCGTCCTGGGCGTACTCCTTGCCGAAACCGCCGTCGAAGAGGACGAATTCCAGCTGCGCGCTCTCGTTGACGCCCAGCGGGTTCTTCGCCGTCTTCTTGCCCGTCTTGTCCTTGGACTGGCCGCCACCGCCGCTGCTGGCGCAGGCGGAGAGGAATCCTACGGTGGGGACGGACAGCAGGCCGAGCGCGGCGGACCGCCTGATCAGATCGCGGCGGCCGACTCCTTCGGCGCCGTTCCTCGGTGCGGCACCGGAACCGTGGTGTGCTGCGGAAGTGGATCCCATGCTCAAGTCCTCGCCTTCTCCAGGACTCAGGCGGTGAACCGGATCCTCCCCGGCACCGCGGTCGGGTCGTGCTGGGTCGTGCAGGAAGTCGTGCGGGAAACGCCGACAGGTATAGTCCACTTTCCGTCAGCGGGGCAAGATCGAGTGCAAGGTTGGCCGCGGGTCTTTTCCTAGTTGAGACCTGTCGGAAATATGAGCGATCCGGGTACGCCTTGCCGGAAAAAGAACCGACATAGCCCCCTGAATGCCGCAGCCAACGCCCTTGACATCACGGGTCACTTGACCACCTACTGGTTCCTGCGCCACCCAGCTGACAACGTTGTCTCACGGAGCAGGGAGGGTATCCGTTTTGATGCAGCGGACAACGCGGCGAAGAACAGGACACAGATCCGGCACGGCGGTCGTGATCACGGCCGCCGTCGTCATGGCACTGGGTTCCCAGGGGGCCGCGGTCGCCCTGCCCGCCAAGGCACCGGTCGCCGCCACCCGGTTCGCGTCCTCGTTCGAGCCCGGCGATCCGGCACCCGACTGGACGGACACGGTGGACACCGACCCGGCCGGCGCCCCGCGCGCCTCGGGTGTCGACGGCGGCTACAGCACCGGCATCCCCGGCAACGTCACCGACCACGTGACCGACCTGCGGGCGAGCGGCGAGAACACCGGCGCGGGCGAGGTGAAGGAGAACCTGGTCGACGGTGAGCCGGGCACCAAGTGGCTCACCTTCGAGCCCACCGGCTGGGTGGAGTTCGACTTCGCCAAGCCCGTCAAGCTCGTGACGTACGCCCTCACCTCGGCGAACGACTACGACGAACGCGACCCCAAGGACTGGACCCTGGAGGGCTCGACCGACGGCAAGGACTGGAAGGTCCTCGACACCCGGACCGACGAGTCCTTCTCCGAGCGGTTCCAGACCAGGTCGTACGAGCTCGCCGCACCGGCCGAGTACCAGCACTTCCGGCTCGACGTCACGAAGAACAACGGCGCGCCCGACATCCTGCAGATCGCCGACGTCCAGTTCTCCACGGGCGGCAGCGGCGGCCCGGTGCCCGAGGACATGCTCTCGCTGGTCGACCACGGCCCGAGCGGCTCCCCCACCGCGAAGGCACGGGCCGGCTTCACCGGCACCCACGCCCTGCGCTACGCCGGCCGGCACACCGGGACCGGCCGCGCGTACTCGTACAACAAGGTCTTCGACGTGCACGTGAAGGTCGGCCGCGACACCCGGCTGTCGTACCGGATCTTCCCGTCGATGGCCGACGGCGACCGCGACTACGACGCGACCAACGTGGCCGTGGACCTGGCCTTCACCGACGGCACCTATCTGAGCGGCCTCGGCGCGACCGACGAGCACGGGTTCGCGCTGACCCCGCGCGGGCAGGGCGCGTCGAAGGCGCTGTACGTCAACCAGTGGAACGCGGTCTCGTCGGCGATCGGTGCGGTGGCGGCGGGCCGGACGGTCGACCGGATCCTGGTGGGGTACGACTCCCCCGCCGGGCCGGCGAAGTTCCGCGGCTGGATCGACGACGTGTCCCTGGAACCGGTGGCCCCCGAGAAGCCCAAGGCCCACCTGTCCGACTACGCGCTGACCACCCGCGGCACCAACTCCAGCGGCAGTTTCTCGCGCGGCAACGACTTCCCGGCGACGGCGTTGCCGCACGGCTTCAACTTCTGGACGCCGGTGACCAACGCCTCCTCGCTGAGCTGGCTGTACGAGTACTCCCGGGCCAACAACGAGGCGAACCTGCCGACGATCCAGGCGTTCAGCGCCAGCCACGAGCCGAGCCTCTGGATGGGCGACCGGCAGACCTTCCAGGTGATGCCCTCGGCGGCGGCAGGCGCCCCGGACACCGGCCGTCAGGCGCGCGCACTGGCCTTCCGGCACGACGACGAGACCGCCCGGCCGTACTACTACGGGGTGCGGTTCGAGAACGGCCTGAAGGCCGAGATGGCGCCGACCGACCACGCGGCCGCCCTGCGCTTCACCTACCCGGGCGACGACGCGAGCGTGGTCTTCGACAACGTGACCGAGCAGGCGGGCCTGACCCTCGACAAGGAGCACGGGACCGTCACCGGCTACTCGGACGTCAAGTCGGGCCTGTCGACGGGCGCGACGCGGCTGTTCGTGTACGGCGTCTTCGACAGGCCGGTGACGGGCGGCGACTCCCGCGGCGTGCAGGGCTACCTGCGCTTCGCCGCGGGCGCCGACCGCACCGTGACGCTCCGCCTGGCCACCTCGCTCATCAGCGTCGACCAGGCGAAGGACAACCTGCTCCAGGAGATCCCGGACGGCACCTCCTTCGACACGGTGAAGGCCCGCGCCCAGCGGATCTGGGACCGGCTGCTCGGCAAGGTCGAGGTGGAGGGCGCCACGGCCGACCAGCTGACCACCCTCTACTCCAGCATGTACCGGCTGTACCTCTACCCCAACTCCGGCTTCGAGAGGGTCGGTTCGAAGGACCAGTACGCCTCGCCGTTCTCCCCGATGACGAGCCAGGACACCCCGACGCACACCGGCGCGAAGATCGTGGACGGCAAGGTGTACGTCAACAACGGGTTCTGGGACACCTACCGGACGACCTGGCCGGCGTACTCGCTGCTGACACCCGGTCAGGCGGGCGAGATGGTCGACGGTTTCGTCCAGCAGTACAAGGACGGCGGCTGGACCTCCCGCTGGTCCTCGCCCGGGTACGCCGACCTGATGACCGGCACCTCCTCGGACGTGGCGTTCGCGGACGCCTACGTCAAGGGCGTGCGCTTCGACGCGAAGGCGGCGTACGAGGCGGCGCTGAAGAACGCGACGGTCGTGCCGCCCTCCCCCGGCGTGGGCCGCAAGGGCATGTCGACCTCCCCCTTCCTCGGCTACACCAGCGACGACACCCGCGAGGGCCTGTCCTGGGCGATGGAGGGGTACGTCAACGACTACGGCATCGCCGAGATGGGCAAGGCCCTGTTCGAGAAGACCGGCGAGAAGCGGTACCGGGAGGAGTCGGACTACTTCCTCAACCGTGCCCGGGACTACGTGAACCTCTTCGACTCCAGGGCCGGTTTCTTCCAGGGCAAGGACGCCCAGGGCAGGTGGCGGGTGGACGCGTCCTCGTACGACCCGCGCGTGTGGGGCTACGACTACACCGAGACCAACGGCTGGGGCTACGCCTTCACCGCCCCGCAGGACAGCCGGGGCCTCGCCAACCTGTACGGCGGCCGGGCCGGTCTCGCCGACAAGCTCGACGAGTTCTTCGCGACGCCGGAGACGGCCTCTCCCGACTTCGTGGGCTCCTACGGCGGGGTCATCCACGAGATGACCGAGGCCCGGGACGTCCGGATGGGCATGTACGGCCACTCCAACCAGGTCGCCCACCACGTCATCTACATGTACGACGCGGCCGGTGAGCCCTGGAAGGCGCAGGCCTACGTCCGGGAGGCGCTCTCCCGGCTCTACCTGGGCAGCGAGATCGGCCAGGGCTACCACGGCGACGAGGACAACGGCGAGCAGTCGGCGTGGTACCTCTTCTCCGCCCTCGGCTTCTACCCGCTGGTCATGGGCAGTGGCGACTACACCATCGGCTCCCCGCTGTTCAGGAAGGCGACGGTGCACCTGGAGAACGGCCGCGACCTGGTGGTGCGCGCGCCGCGCAACAGCGCCGCGAACGTCTACGTACAGGGCGTCCGCGTCGACGGCCGCCCCTGGACGTCGACCTCGCTCCCGCACTCGCTCCTCGCCAGGGGCGGGGTCGTCGACTTCGCGATGGGCCCGAAGCCGTCGGCCTGGGGCACAGGCCGGAACGCCGGGCCGGTCTCGATCACCCGGGACGACCGGGTCCCGGCACCGCGTTCGGACGTCCTCGCACCCCAGGGCGCCCTGTTCGACAACACGTCGGCGACCCAGGAGACGGTGACGTCGGTGGACCTGCCGGTGCCGGGGCCGGTCAAGGGCGCCCAGTACACGCTCACGTCCCCGTCGGACCACACGACGGCCCCGACGGGCTGGACCCTCCAGGGGTCGGCGGACGGGACCACCTGGCACACCCTGGACCGACGTTCGGGTCAGTCCTTCGACTGGGACCTGCAGACAAGGGCGTTCACCGTCCGGAAGCCCGGGACCTATGCGCACTACCGGCTCGTCCTGGACGGGCAAGCGACCCTCGCGGAGGTGGAGTTGCTGGCCTGAGACCGCGCCCGCCCGCTCCGGGCGGGCCTGGTGCTTCGGCGCGTGCCGGGCACCTGGGTCCGCCCGGAGCGGGTCGCGACGGACGTGGGGCGGGAGCGCTCCGGCCCGTCGGCGGGTTCCGGTCCGCCGAGGTGGGAGCGCTCCCACCCCACGCCCTGTGAAGCTAGCGCGGACAGGGGCGGGTGTAAACGGTGTGGACGGGGCGGGCCGTTTCGAGAGCGTGGGAAACAGCCGGGCGTCCCAGCGGCATCCCGGGGGCGCCGCGCCGTCGCAGGTCAGACGGCCGCCGTCGTCCCGCCCTCCCAGGTGGCCGGAAGCGCTTGGCGGGGCACGGGCGGCACCGACAGCCTTCTGCCGCCGGGCCAGCAGGCCACCAGGCGCATCATGCCGCGGCGGGGGAAGGCACCTCGCCCGACCACACGGGAGGAATCATGAACAAGCGCGGGATCACCGCCGTCGCCGCCGGCCTCGCGGCCGTCGCCCTGGGGTTCACCCCGGGCACGGCGGCCGCCGCCGACAACCAGCCGCTCAGCGCCAGCACCACGGGCGCGTCCGTCTCACTGACCGTCGACTGGACCGGTTCCGAGTCGTTCACCCTGCGCAACGTGAAGCTCAGCGACACCTCCTGTGACGCCCACCCGGTGTACTTCTACGTCACCGCGCCGGGCTTCCAGTTCCCGAACCACTGGAACTCCAGCGGCTGCGGCACCACCAGCACCTGGAGCAGCCTGTCCGGCAGCCTGGTGGGCGGCATCCACAGCCTCGGGGTGACGGTCTGCCGCGACACGACCTTCGACAACTGCAGCTCGTCCGGCCTGTCGATCAACCCCTACGACTGACACCGCCCTCCTCGTTCCTAGACGGGCGCGGTCCGGGCCCGCCGCGGTGAGTCGGCGGGCGGGAGCCCGGTGCCGGGGAGTTCGACGGTGAACTCCGTGTGGCCCGGTGCGCTCCGCACGTCGATGCGGCCGCCGTGGGCCGTCGTGATCGCGGCGACGATCGCCAGGCCCAGCCCCGAACCGCCCTCCAGGACACCCGCGCGGGTGCGGGAGGCGTCGGCCCGGGTGAAGCGTTCGAAGACGGTCGGGAGCAGGTCCGGCGGGATGCCGGGGCCGTCGTCGCGGACCCGGACCACGGAGGTGGCGGGGGTGGTCTCGACCGTTGCGGTCACCGTCGTGCCCGCGGGGGTGTGGATCCGTGCGTTGGTCAGCAGGTTCGCCACCACCCGCCGCAACCGGGCCTCGTCGCCCAGCACCAGGGCCGCGCCGTCCGGGGCGAGTTCGAGCTGCCAGACGTGGTCGGCGCCGGCCGCCCGCGCGTCCCACACCGCCTCCGCGACCAGCGCGGTCAGGTCCACCTCGGCGGACGGCAGCGGGCGGCCCTCGTCGAGGCGGGCCAGCAGCAGGAGATCCTCCACGAGGCCGCGCATGCGCGCGGACTCGGCGTTGACCCGGCGCCAGGCCAGACCGGACTCGGCGCGGTCCGTGCCGCGGTTCATCAGCTCCGCGTACCCGGCGATCGAGGCGAGCGGAGTGCGCAGTTCGTGGCTCGCGTCGGCCAGGAACCGCCGCATCCGCTCCTCGCTCCGTCTGGCCTCGGCCTGGGACGCCTCGACGTGGTCGATCATGCGGTTGAGGGCGGCGGCGACCTGGCCGGCCTCGCTGCCCGGGTCGGTGTCCCGTTCGGGCACCCGGGTCAGGCCGGTGACCTGGCCCCGACCGAGGGGCGCGTGGGTGACCTCGGCGGCGGTGGCGGCGACCCTGCCGAGGGGGCGCAGCTGCCGTCGCACCACCACGGCGCACAGGATGCCCGCGGCGGTGAGGCCGACGGCGGCGACCGCGATCTCGACCTCCACCAGGCCGTCGATCATGTTCTGTACGTCGTCCATGGGCAGGCCGGTCAGGACCCGGATGCCGTCGGCGTCCAGCGCGGCGACCCGGTAGGTGCCAAGGCCCGGGACCGTGCGGGTGCGGGGCGCGCCGTCGGGGGCGATGCCCTGGAGGGCGGCCCGCTGGGTGCTGGTGAGCGGCTGCGGGGACGCGCCCTGGCTGACGACGGCCGCGCTCAGGAGGTCCCCCTTGGCGTCGGTGCGGGCGGCGAGCATGCCCGCCGGCTGGCCGCGCTCGCGCAGGAAGGTCAGGTCGCGGGTCAGCTCCGGGTGCAGGGCGGCGCCGGCCGCGTTGTGTTCGACGGCGTCCCCGACCCGGTCGTCCAGGTCGCCCATCAGGTAGGCGCGTTGGACGAGGACGGTGGTCAGGGCCGTGGCGGCGCAGACGCAGACCAGGACGGCGGTGACGAAGACGAGCAGGCGGGTGCGGAGCGACCGGCTGCGCAGCCTGGCCGTCGCCCGCCGACCGCTCGGCGGCGCGGCCGTCCGTCGGTCGGTCAGGGGGGTGGCCGTCCGTCGGTCTTTCAGCCGGGCGGTCATCCGCCGGCCGCTCGGTCGAGTGGTCATCTGCCGTCCTTCACGGGCCGGTTCGCCTGCCCGGACCCGGGCGCGGTGTGGCTCCTCGGGGCCCGGCCGCGGTCGGTCTCGCGGCGCGGGACGGGGACGCCGGCCTCGGCGAGGCCGCCGCCGTTGTCGGACGACGTGCTGCGGGCGGTGCGGACCGGAGCGGACGGCTTCGGTGTCTCGTGGCGCGGTCCGCGGGGCACCCGCGTCTGGTGGCCGCCGGGACCGGACTGGTCGTCGGCGGTCAGGACACGGACTCGGGGCCGGCCGGTTCGGGACCCTGCGGTGGCGGACATGTACCGAGTCTGTACCGGTTGACTGGGGGAATCCTGTGTTCCGGCTGGGCTCTGACGATGTCACGTGCAGGCCACACGCGCCGGGGAGGACGGGCGCCGGCGGGCAACGCGAACGGGCCGCGCCCCCGTCGACCGGGGACGCGGCCCTGCGCGTGGACGCTGACGCCTACTTGCGGATCAGGCTGCGCAGCACGTACTGCATGATGCCGCCGTTGCGGTAGTAGTCGGCCTCACCGGGGGTGTCGATCCGGACGACCGCGTCGAACTCGACGCCCGTGTCGGTGGTGACCTTGACCGTGCGCGGGGTGGTGCCGTTGTTGAGCTCCTCGACGCCGGTGAAGGAGAAGGTCTCCTCGCCGGTCAGGCCGAGGGACTCGGCGGTGGCACCCTCCGGGAACTGCAGCGGCAGGACGCCCATGCCGATGAGGTTCGAGCGGTGGATGCGCTCGTACGACTCGGCGATGACGGCCTTGACGCCGAGCAGCGCGGTGCCCTTGGCGGCCCAGTCGCGGGACGAGCCGGAGCCGTACTCCTTGCCGGCCAGGACGACCAGCGGGATGCCCTGCTCGATGTAGTTGCGGGAGGCGTCGTAGATGAACGCCACCGGCGCGTCGGGCTGGGTGAAGTCGCGGGTGTAGCCGCCCTCGGTGCCCGGCGCGATCTGGTTGCGCAGGCGGATGTTGGCGAACGTGCCGCGGATCATGACCTCGTGGTTGCCTCGGCGGGAGCCGTAGGAGTTGAAGTCACGACGCTCCACACCGTGCTCGGTGAGGTACTTGCCGGCCGGGGTGTCGGCCTTGATGGCGCCGGCGGGCGAGATGTGGTCGGTGGTGACCGAGTCGCCCAGCTTGGCGAGGACGCGGGCGCCGGTGATGTCGGTGACCGGGGCCGGCTCGTGCTGCATGCCCTCGAAGTAGGGGGGCTTGCGGACGTAGGTGGACTCGGGGTCCCACTCGAAGGTGTTGCCGGTCGGGACCGGCAGCGACTGCCACTGGGCGTCGCCGGCGAAGACGTCGGAGTAGGACTTGTTGAACATGTCCTCGCCGATCGCGTTGGCGACGACGTCGTTGACCTCGGCCTCGGTCGGCCAGATGTCCGACAGGTAGACCGGCTTGCCGTCCTGGTCGGTGCCGAGGGCGTCCTTGGTGATGTCCACCTTCATGGAGCCCGCGATCGCGTAGGCGACGACCAGCGGCGGGGAGGCCAGGTAGTTCATCTTGACGTCGGGGTTGATCCGGCCCTCGAAGTTCCGGTTGCCGGAGAGGACCGAGGTGACCGCGAGGTCGTGCTCGTTGACGGCCTTGGAGACCTCCTCCGGCAGCGGGCCGGAGTTGCCGATGCAGGTGGTGCAGCCGTAACCGACCAGGTTGAAGCCGACCTTGTCGAGGTAGGGGGTCAGGCCCGCCTTCTCGAAGTAGTCGGTGACGACCTTGGAGCCGGGGGCGAGGGTGGTCTTGACCCAGGGCTTGCGGGTCAGGCCCTTCTCCACGGCCTTCTTCGCGACCAGCGCGGCGGCGACCATGACGTACGGGTTCGAGGTGTTGGTGCAGGAGGTGATCGCGGCGACGGTGACCGCGCCGTGGTCCAGCTCGTAGGTGGTGCCGTCGGGGGCGGTCACCTGTACCGGGTTGGACGGGACCGCGGCACCGGTGCCCTCGCCGTGCTGCGGGGCGCCCGCGCCGTTCTCCTGGCTGCCGTAGGCCGGGGCATCGGAGGCGGGGAAGGACTCGGCGCTCGCCTCGTCGACCGGGGAGGCCGCGGCGGCGGACGTCTGCGCGACGGGGGCCTCGACGTAGTTGAGGACGTCCTTGGCGAACTGCTGGGCGGCGTTGGCGAGGACGATGCGGTCCTGCGGGCGCTTCGGGCCGGCGATCGAGGGGACGACCGTGGAGAGGTCCAGCTCCAGCTTCTCGGAGAAGTCGGGCTCGGCCTTCGGGTCCAGCCAGAGGCCCTGCTCCTTGGCGTACGCCTCGACGAGCGCGACCTGCTGGTCGGAGCGGCCGGTCAGACGCAGGTAGTTCAGGGTCTCGTCGTCGATCGGGAAGATCGCGGCGGTGGAGCCGAACTCCGGAGACATGTTGCCGATGGTGGCGCGGTTGGCGAGGGAGGTGGCGGCCACGCCCTCGCCGTAGAACTCGACGAACTTGCCGACGACGCCGTGCTTGCGCAGCATCTCGGTGATGGTGAGGACCAGGTCGGTGGCGGTGGTGCCGGGCTTGAGCTCACCGGTCAGCTTGAAGCCGACGACGCGCGGGATGAGCATGGAGACCGGCTGGCCGAGCATGGCGGCCTCGGCCTCGATGCCGCCGACGCCCCAGCCGAGGACGCCGAGGCCGTTGACCATGGTGGTGTGCGAGTCGGTGCCGACCAGGGTGTCCGGGTAGGCCTGGCCGCCCCGCACCATGACGGTGCGGGCCAGGTGCTCGATGTTCACCTGGTGGACGATGCCGGTGCCCGGGGGGACGACCTTGAACTCGTCGAACGCGGTCTGGCCCCAGCGCAGGAACTGGTAGCGCTCCTTGTTGCGGCCGTACTCCAGCTCGACGTTCTGCTTGAAGGCGTCGTTGGTGCCGAACTTGTCGGCGATGACGGAGTGGTCGATGACCAGCTCGGCCGGGGCCAGCGGGTTGATCTTCGCCGGGTCGCCGCCGAGCTCCTTGACGGCCTCGCGCATGGTGGCGAGGTCGACGACACAGGGGACGCCGGTGAAGTCCTGCATGATCACGCGGGCGGGCGTGAACTGGATCTCCTGGCTGGGCTGGGCCTGGGAGTCCCAGCCGCCGAGGGCGCGGATGTGGTCGGCGGTGATGTTCGCGCCGTCCTCCGTGCGGAGCAGGTTCTCCAGCAGCACCTTCAGGCTGTACGGAAGGCGAGCCGAGCCTTCCACCTTGTCCAGCCGGAAGATCTCGTACGACTCGTCGCCCACCTGCAGCGTGCTGCGGGCGTCGAAGCTGTTCGCCGACACGACAGTCTCCTTCATTGATGTGCGCGTACCACCACGATCCTGCCGCCACGCCGACTTGGCCCGCCCACTAAGGTAAGGCTAAGTTAGGTAACCCTTACTCGAATGGCGGTCCCGGTGCGCCTGGCAGATATCTCGATGTCGAGATAACTCTAGTACACCCGGGCCGAATGGTCATGCCCGGGCACTGACGGGCACGGCCATCGCGCACCGCTCGGGCCGACGGGCACGCCTGTCGCGTGCCGCCGGCCCGAGCGGTCCGGGCTCACTTCAGATGCCGGTCGAAGAACCGGGTCCCGTCCTCCAGCTCGAACCACGGGGTGCCGGTGTGGCCGCCCAGGTTGGCGTGCAGGGTCTTCTCCTTGGCGCCGAAGGTGTCGAACAGGTCCAGGGCCCGCTGCCGGGGATTGCCCTCGTCGTCCCACTGCAGCAGGACCAGCAGCGGAACGGTGACCTGCCGGGCCTCCGTGCGCTGGGCACGGGGCACGTAACCGCCGGCGAAGAACCCGGCGGCCGCGATGCGCGGTTCGGTCACCGCGAGCCGGATGCCGAGGGCCGTCCACCCCGAGTACCCGACCCGACCGCTGATCCCGGGCAGCGCCAGGAGGGCGTCCAGGGCGGCCCGCCAGTCCGGGGCCGCGTTCTCGACCAGCGGGCCGACGAACGACTCGAAGATCTCGTCGACCGGCTCACCGGCCCGCAGCGCCCGGCGGAGGTCGGCGCGGGCCTGCTCGTCGGCGGCGGAACGGGGCCGGTCACCGCACCCGGCGGCGTCGATGGAAGCGACCGCGTAGCCGCACGACGCGGTGTGGCGGGCCCGGGCCACCAGCCGGGGTTCCCCCTTGGGCAGGCCGTTGTTGTGGGCCATCAGGACGAGCGGGGCCGGCGCGGCGGAGCCGGGCGTCCACAGGGTGCCGGGGATCTCGCCGAGGATGAACTCGCGTTCGAGGACGCCGTCGTCGAGGCGTCGTTCGGAAATGAAGCGCATGGTCGTGCCTTTCGGGAGTGCGCTGGAACGGCGCTCCCGGACGACCTACCGCCCGACCGTGACCCCGGAGGGGAGCACCCATGTCGATACTGCGTTCACGGGTACCACCTCCTCGTTCTCTCGCACGGCCACCCGAAAGGTAGCAGTGGCCGTGGGGCTCCTCCCACCGGTTTTCCGGGGACCGGGTGCCGAAGGGCCGAATGGGTACTCTCGCTGACACGACGTCACCCGGAGGGACCCCCCAACAGGCGCCATCTCATATCTGAGATAACCTCTGTCTCATGTCAGACGACTACCTCGTACGCATCGGCAAGCTCATCCGTGACGCCCGGCAACACCGCGGCTGGACACAGGCACAGCTCGCGGAGGCGCTCGGCACCAGTCAGAGCGCTGTCAACCGCATCGAACGCGGCAATCAAAACATCAGCCTTGAGATGATCGCCCGAATCGGTGAAGCCCTGGACAGCGAGATCGTCTCCCTGGGCTACGCGGGCCCGATGCATCTGCGGGTGGTCGGCGGCCGACGGCTGTCCGGTGCGATCGACGTGAAGACCAGCAAGAACGCGTGCGTGGCCCTGCTGTGCGCCTCGCTCCTCAACAAGGGACGCACGGTGCTGCGCCGGGTGGCCCGCATCGAGGAGGTGTACCGCCTCCTGGAGGTGCTCAACTCCATCGGCGTGCGCACCCGATGGATCAACGACGGGGTCGACCTGGAGCTGGTACCGCCCGCCGACCTCGACATGGCGTCCATCGACGCCGAGGCCGCCGTGCGCACCCGCTCGATCATCATGTTCTTCGGCCCGCTGCTGCACCGCATGGACCACTTCAAGCTGCCCTACGCCGGCGGCTGCGACCTCGGCACGCGGACCATCGAGCCGCACATGATCGCACTGCGCCGGTTCGGTCTGGACATCGCGGCGACCGAGGGCCAGTACCACGCGCAGGTGGACCGCTCGATCCGCCCCGACCGGCCGATCGTGCTGACCGAGCGCGGCGACACGGTGACCGAGAACGCGCTGCTCGCCGCCGCCCGGCACGACGGGGTCACCGTCATCCGCAACGCGTCCTCCAACTACATGGTCCAGGACCTCTGCTTCTTCCTGGAGACGCTCGGGGTGCGGGTCGAGGGCATCGGCACCACCACCCTGACCGTGCACGGCGTCCCGAACATCGACGTGGACGTGGACTACTACCCCTCCGAGGACCCGGTCGAGGCGATGAGCCTGCTGGCCGCCGCGGTGGTGACGGAGTCGGAGCTGACCGTGCGCCGGGTGCCGATCGAGTTCCTGGAGATCGAGCTGGCGGTCCTGGAGGAGATGGGCCTCGACCACGACCGCAGTGCCGAGTACTTCGCGGACAACGGCCGTACCCGCCTGACCGACCTGACGGTCCGGCCCTCCAAGCTGGAGGCGCCGATCGACAAGATCCACCCGATGCCGTTCCCCGGTCTGAACATCGACAACGTCCCCTTCTTCGCCGCCATCGCCGCGGTCGCCCAGGGCAAGACGCTGATCCACGACTGGGTCTACGACAACCGCGCCATCTACCTCACCGACCTCAACCGCCTCGGCGGCCGCCTCCAGCTCCTCGACCCGCACCGGGTCCTGGTGGAGGGCCCGACCCGCTGGCGCGCCGCCGAGATGATGTGCCCGCCGGCCCTGCGCCCCGCCGTCGTCGTCCTGCTCGCGATGATGGCCGCCGAGGGCACCTCGGTCCTGCGCAACGTGTACGTCATCAACCGCGGTTACGAGGACCTCGCCGAACGCCTGAACTCGATCGGCGCCCAGATCGAGACGTTCCGCGACATCTGACGAGGCAGTGACCGGGGATCGGGGTGCGCACAAGGCCCCGGTCCTCGGGAACACACACGGACCTGTCCGAGCGCCTGGACTCATACCCGGTCGGTGTCGGTCTTGGCCTCCTCTCCCAGGGAATCGGCGATCTCGGCCGCCGCCGAACGGCCGTAGGCTTTGTCGATCGAAGCGAGGAGTTCGCTCCACACGAACCCGTACTCCTGTGAGCCGACCGAACCAAGGACGGTGGTGGCGAGCGCACAACCGAGTTGGGACGCACGTTCGTATGACAGCCCATGGCACCACCCCGCCAGGAAGCCGGCACGGAAGGCGTCCCCCACACCGGTCGGATCCACGACCGTCCGAGCGGGAACAGCCGGGATCGCCGTCCGGGTGCCGTCGGCCGTGTGCACCAGAACCCCATCAGTGCCCCGGGTGACTAGCCACGCTCCGACCCTGGCGAGGACCTCCTCCTGCGACCAGCCCGTCCGTCGCAGGAGGAGGGCGCTCTCGTACTCGTTCGTGAAGAGCAGGGACGCGCCCGCCACCAGGTCTCGCGTCTGCCGTGGGGTGAGCCGCGCCAACTGCTGGGAGGGGTCGGCCGCCACGGCGATGCCGAGGCGATGGGCGGTCGCGGTGTGCCGCAGCATCGCGGAAGGGGTGTCCGCACCGACGAGCAGCAGGTCGAGGCCGCCCGTACGTGTCTGGACCTCGCCGAGGTCGATCAAAGACGCCTCGGCCATGGCGCCCGCGTAGAAGGTGGCGATCTGGTTCTGGTCGAGATCGGTTGTGCAGACGAATCGAGCGGTGTGGAGCGACTCGCTGATGCGGACCGACCCCATGTCGACGCCCGATGCAGTCAGTCGGCGAGCATGGTCCGCGAAGTCGGCACCCGCGGCACCGATCAGCACCGGACGCAACCCGAGCCGGCCGAGGCCGAACGCGATGTTGGCCGCGACGCCGCCCTGACGGACGTCCAGTCGGTCCGCGAGGAAGGACAGCGAGATCCGGTTCAGACGCTCACTCAGCAACTGCTCGGTGAACCGCCCCGGGAAGACCATCAGGTGGTCGGTGGCGATGGAGCCGGACACGGCGATGCGCACCGGCCGCCGCGGACCGACGCCCCAGGAGGACATGGGGTGGCCGACGGTCATGCTCACAGCCCGGCGGCCTTGCGCAGGGCGTCCACCCGGTCGGTCCTCTCCCAGGTGAACTCGGGAAGCTCGCGGCCGAAGTGGCCGTACGCCGCGGTCTGCGCGTAGATCGGGCGGAGCAGGTCGAGGTCACGGATGATGGCGGCCGGACGCAGGTCGAAGACCTCGTCGATCGCCTTCTCGATCTTCTCGTGGTCGACCTTGGCGGTGCCGAAGGTCTCCACGAACAGACCCACCGGCTCGGCCTTGCCGATCGCGTACGCGACCTGGACCTCGCAGCGGGCGGCCAGCCCCGCGGCGACCACGTTCTTGGCGACCCAGCGCATCGCGTACGCGGCCGAGCGGTCGACCTTGGACGGGTCCTTGCCCGAGAACGCACCGCCACCGTGGCGGGCCATGCCGCCGTAGGTGTCGATGATGATCTTGCGGCCGGTCAGACCCGCGTCGCCCATCGGGCCGCCGATCTCGAAACGGCCGGTCGGGTTGACCAGCAGCCGGTAGTTCTCGGTGTCCAGCTTGATGCCGTCCTCGAGCAGCGCCTTCAGCTCCGCCTCCACCACGAACTCGCGGATGTCGGGGGCGAGCAGCGACTCCAGGTCGATGTCCGAGGCGTGCTGGCTGGAGACCACGACCGTGTCGAGACGGACGGCCTTGTCGCCGTCGTACTCGATGGTGACCTGGGTCTTGCCGTCGGGGCGCAGGTAGGGGATGGTGCCGTTCTTGCGGACCTCGGACAGGCGCTTGGACAGGCGGTGCGCCAGGAAGATCGGCAGCGGCATCAGCGTCGGCGTCTCGTCCGTCGCGTAGCCGAACATCAGGCCCTGGTCGCCGGCGCCCTGCTTGTCGAGTTCGTCCTCGTCACCCTCGACCCGCTTCTCGTAGGCCGTGTCCACACCCTGGGCGATGTCGGGGGACTGCGCGCCGATCGAGACCGAGACGCCACAGGAGGCGCCGTCGAAGCCCTTCTTCGACGAGTCGTAACCGATCTCGAGGATCTTGTTGCGGACCAGCGTCGCGATGTCCGCGTACGTCTTGGTCGTGACCTCGCCGGCGACGTGCACGAGGCCGGTGGTGATCAGCGTCTCGACGGCGACCCGGGAGGTCGGGTCCTCACGCAGAAGCGCGTCGAGAATGGTGTCGCTGATCTGGTCAGCGATCTTGTCGGGGTGACCCTCGGTCACGGACTCCGAGGTGAACAGGCGACGGGACACAACGCTCCCTGGGGTTGCAGCGGCTGCTGGCTGATCATGGGCGGACGACACGGGGGCTGCACCCGGGCGTCGTCCGAGAACAGTTTATCGGTCGCACTCTGCCGCCGGCCCACCTGTCTCGACACTCGGGAGTGCTGTGACCTGCGGCACGGGCATTCTGCCCAATGGCCGGCGGCCTTGGCCAGAGCCACCGTGCCTGAATGCGACCTTGCGGGAAGTTGACAAATGGCCGGAAAAAGTTAACCCAAACGGGCCGCCGCCAGATCCCACACCACGTCGGCGAGCGCCTCCTTGGGCCCGTGCGGCACCGGTGTCTCGCTGCCGTCGGCACCGAGCACCACGGCCTCGTTCTCCTCGGAACCGAAGGTCTTGCGCTCCCCCACCTCGTTCACCACGAGCAGGTCGCAGCCCTTGCGGGCGAGCTTGGCGCGGCCGTTGGCGAGGACGTCGTCGGTCTCGGCGGCGAAGCCGACGATCACCTGTCCGGGCCGCGCCCGGTCGGCCGAGATCTCCGCGAGGATGTCCGGATTCCGCACCAGCACGATCGGCTCGGGCTCCTGGCCGTCCTTCTTCTTGATCTTTCCGGCCGCGTAGACCGCGGGCCGGAAGTCGGCGACGGCCGCGGCCATCACCACGGCGTCGGCGTCCGCGGCGGCCTTCAGCACGGCCTCGCGCAGCTGGACGGCGGTGCCGACCGGGACGACGTCCACGCCCGCCGGGTCGGGCAGGCCCGTGGTGTTCGCGGCGACCAGGGTCACCCGGGCGCCCCGGGCGGCGGCCGTGCGGGCGAGGGCGTAGCCCTGCTTGCCCGAGGAGCGGTTGCCGAGGAAGCGGACGGGGTCGAGGGGCTCCCGGGTGCCGCCGGCGGAGACGACGACGTGGCGGCCCTTCAGGTCGGGCTCGGTGGCGCCCCGGGCCAGGACCCGGCGGCAGACCTCGAAGATCTCCCCCGGGTCGGGCAGCCGGCCCTTGCCGGTGTCGACGCCGGTGAGCCGGCCGACCGCGGGTTCGACGACGACCGCGCCGCGGCGGCGCAGCGTGGCCACGTTCTCCTGGGTGGCCGGATGCTCCCACATCTCGGTGTGCATCGCGGGGGCGAAGACGACCGGGCAGCGCGCCGTGAGCAGGGTGTTGGTGAGCAGGTCGTCGGCGAGGCCGTGGGCCGCCCTGGCGAGCGTGTCCGCGGTGGCGGGGGCGACGACGACGAGATCGGCGTGCTGGCCGATCCGGACGTGCGGGACCTCCTCGACGTGGTCCCAGACCTCGGTGGAGACGGGGTTGCCGGAGAGCGCGGACCAGGTGGCGGCGCCGACGAAGTGCAGCGCGGAGGCGGTGGGGACGACCCGGACGTCGTGACCCGACTCGGTGAACCTTCTCAGCAGCTCACAGGCCTTGTACGCGGCGATGCCGCCACTGACCCCCAGCACGACCTTCGGCTTGCTCACCGGGCCTCCATTCGACGACTCCACTCGACGGCTCCACGCGTTCGCGACGAACTCATGACTCCATGACACACCACAGGCCCGGCAGCGTGACTGCCGGGCCTGTGGATAAGTCAACCGCAATACGAAAGTACTACTGCGCCGGGCCTTCGATGGCCTCGGACGTCAGCAGACCCGCGTTGATCTCGCGCAGGGCGATGGAGAGCGGCTTCTCGTGGACGTGGGTGTCGACGAGCGGACCGACGTACTCGAGGAGGCCCTCGCCGAGCTGCGAGTAGTACGCGTTGATCTGACGGGCCCGCTTGGCCGCGTAGATCACGAGGCTGTACTTCGAGTCGGTGGCCTCGAGGAGCTCGTCGATCGGAGGGTTGATGATGCCCTCGGGCGCGGTGATGGAAGAGGACACGCTCTGCCTTCCGATGGATGGGAAAGATTCAGTCTGAATGATCAGCGACGATCACACAACGTCCATCAAGGCTAGCAGCTCGCGCGCCACGTCCTCGACGGAGGTGTTGACCAGGGTCTCGTCGAACTCCGGCTCCGCCGCGAGTTCGACCTTGGCCGCGTCCAGCCGTCGCTCGATCACCTCGGGCGCCTCGGTGCCGCGCCCGGTGAGCCTGCGCACCAGCTCCTCCCAGGAGGGCGGGGCCAGGAACACCAGCCGGCCCTCGGGCATGGTCTCGCGGACCTGCCGGGCGCCCTGGAGGTCGATCTCCAGGAGGACCGGCACACCGGATTCCAGGTGCTCCAGTACGGCGGCGCGCGGCGTGCCGTAGCGGTTGCCCGCGAACTCGGCCCACTCCAGGAGTTCGCCGTTGGCGATCAGCTTGTCCATCTCCTCGTCGGAGACGAAGAAGTAGTGGACCCCGTGCTTCTCACCGGGGCGGGGCTTGCGGGTGGTGGCCGACACCGAGAGCCAGACCTCGGGGTGAGCCTTGCGCATATGGGCGACGACCGTGCTCTTGCCGACCCCGGAGGGGCCGGAGAGCACGGTCAGTCGCGGACGTACGTCCGGGGGCTCGGGGGTCGTCCCCCGGAATGTTGCAGCCATGCAGCGATTATTCCAGCAATCGCGGGTCGCCCGGGACGGCCCTCCCGGGCGGCTCGGCGATCAGGAGCCGGTGCTGCCGAACTCGCGCTCCAGGGAGGCGATCTGGTTGGACCCGAGGCCACGCACGCGGCGGCTCTCGGAGATCCCGAGACGCTCCATGATCTGCTTGGCGCGGACCTTGCCCACGCCCGGCAGGGACTCGAGCAGGGCGGAGACCTTCATCTTGCCGATGACGTCGTTTTCCTGGCCCTGCTTGATGACCTCGTGAAGAGAGGCGCCGGAGTGCTTGAGTCGATTCTTGACCTCGGCCCGCTCCCGGCGAGCCGCGGCGGCCTTTTCGAGCGCGGCTGCGCGCTGTTCAGGGGTAAGGGGCGGAAGAGCCACGCCTACGTCACCTCGGATGTCGAACTGTCGGATACGGACCGGTGAGGAACCTAGTCGCCCCACACCTGGGGAGCTACGAGCAACACGCTTGCCCGTGGACTCTGCTCGGAGACTAGCGGGCAAGTCCGCCGGAGTCAGCGAGAACAGCGGAAAAGTCCTGGTCAGCCTCCGTCAGGCCAGACATTTCAGACATACTGCCCTGGATTTGAGGATGTATTCACGTTCGGGCCGCCGCCGAAGCGCCCGCCGGGGCGCTTCGCGGAGGAGTCACCGACCTGCGACGACGTGCTGGATCTCACCCGCGAACCGCTCCGCGGCCGCCCGCAGGGCACCGACGTCGGGACCGTGACGCAAAACACCTCGGCTCACGTTTGGGACCACGTTGCGCACGGCCGCCCCGAAGACCGTGGGCAGGTCGGCCGCCGTCGCCCCCTGCGCGCCGACCCCGGGCGCGAGGAGCGGACCGTTGATGTCGAGGTCGTACGACGACAGGTCGCCGACCGTGGCGCCCACCACGGCGCCGAAGGAGCCCAGCGGCTCCTCCCCCGCGTTCTCGGCGGCGAGGTGGGCCAGCATGGTCGCGCCGACCGTGCGTCCGTCACCGCGGACCGCGTGCTGCACCTCGGGCCCCTCCGGGTTGGAGGTGAGCGCCAGCACGAACAGGCCGGCGCCGCTCTCCCGGGCCAGGGCGACGGCCGGGCTGAGCGAGCCGTAGCCGAGGTACGGCGAGACGGTCAGGGCGTCCGAGAACAGCGGGGCGTCCTTGCCGAGGAAGGCCTCCGCGTAGCCGGCCATGGTGGAGCCGATGTCACCGCGCTTGGCGTCCATCACGACCAGCGTCCCGGCCGCCCGCGCCTCCTGCACCACCCGCTCCAGGACGGCCACCCCGCGCGAGCCGAACCGCTCGAAGAACGCGCTCTGCGGCTTCATGACGGCGACCCGGTCGGCCACCGCCTCGACGACCGTGCGGCTGAACCGCTCCAGGCCCGCCACGTCGTCGTTCAGACCCCACTCGGACAGCAGCGAGGCGTGCGGGTCGATGCCGACGCAGAGCGGACCGCGCTCGTCCATGGCGCGGCGCAGCCGCGCGCCGAAGGGCTCCAGGGGGCTCATGCCGTCTTCCTCACGTCGGCGCCGACCGCGTCGGCGAGGCTGGCGTACGGGCTGGTGCGCAGGCGCGCCGCGAGGCCCTTGTGGATGGCGCGCGCCCAGAAGGGCCCCTCGTAGACGAAGGCGCTGTAGCCCTGGACCAGCGTGGCGCCGGCCAGGATGCGCTGCCAGGCGTCCTCGGCGTTCTCCACGCCGCCGACGCCGACCAGGGTGATCCGGTCGCCCACGCGCGCGTAGAGGCGCCGCAGCACCTCCAGGGAGCGCGCCTTCAGCGGCGCCCCGGAGAGCCCGCCGGTCTCCTTCACCAGGGCCGGGTCGGACCGCAGCCCCAGCCCGTCGCGCGCGATGGTGGTGTTGGTCGCGATGATCCCGTCCAGGCCCAGCTCCACGGCCAGGTCGGCGACGGCGTCCACGTCCTCGTCGGCGAGATCCGGCGCGATCTTCACCAGCAGCGGGACCCTGCGGTGGGCCACGACCCGGTCGGCGGCCTCGCGGACGGCGCTCAGCAGCGGCCTGAGCGCCTCGGTGGCCTGGAGGTCGCGCAGCCCCGGCGTGTTCGGCGACGAGACGTTCACGACCAGGTAGTCCGCGTAGGGCGCGAGTCGCTCGGCGGACTTCACGTAGTCGCCGACCGCCTCGGCCTCCGGGACGACCTTGGTCTTGCCGATGTTGACGCCCACGACGGTCCTGAAGACGGGCTCCCGGGTCGCGAGCCGGGCGGCGACGGTCAGTGAGCCGTCGTTGTTGAAGCCCATGCGGTTGATCAGCGCCCGGTCGGCGACCAGCCGGAACAGCCGCTTCCTGGGGTTGCCGGGCTGCGCCTCCCCGGTGACCGTGCCGATCTCGACGTGGTCGAAGCCGAGCATCGACATCCCGTCGATCGCCACGGCGTTCTTGTCGAACCCGGCCGCGAGCCCGAACGGCCCGTGCATCCGCAGCCCGAAGGCCTCGGTGCGCAGTTCCTTGTGGCGCGGCGCGAGCGCGGCGGCGACGAAGGTCCGCAGCACGGGGATGCGGGCGACGAGCCGGATCCACCGGAAGGCGAGGTGGTGGGCCGCCTCGGGATCCATTCGGCGGAAGACGAGCTGGAAGAAGATCTTGTACATCGATGTCCTCACACGAAGGGGGGACGCCGTTTCCGGAGTCCCCCCTCAGCCGAGCGCCCCGAAGGGGCGCGGGGAACTGCGCGACCAGCCACGAAGCGGCCCGCAGCCTCACTACGACCCTGTCAGTCCCGCGCGGCGATCAGCCTCTCCGCGTGCTCCTGGAGCGACCGCACGCCCACGTCGCCGTGGTTCAGCGCGTCGATCCCCTGGACGGCCGCGGCCAGTGCCTGCACGGTGGTCAGGCACGGCACCGAGCGGGCCACCGCCGCGGTCCGGATCTCGTAGCCGTCCAGGCGACCGCCGGTGCCGTAGGGGGTGTTGACGATGAGGTCGACGTCGCCGTCGTGGATGAGCTGGACGATGGTCTTCTCGCCGTTGGGCCCGGTCCCCTCGGACTGCTTGCGCACGACGGTGGCGTTGATGCCGTTGCGCTTGAGGACCTCGGCGGTGCCGGAGGTGGCGAGGAGTTCGAAGCCGTGGGCGACCAGCTCCCGGGCCGGGAAGATCATCGACCGCTTGTCGCGGTTGGCGACCGAGATGAAGGCGCGGCCCTTGGTCGGCAGCGGCCCGTACGCTCCGGCCTGGGACTTGGCGTAGGCGGTGCCGAAGACGGAGTCGATGCCCATGACCTCGCCGGTGGAGCGCATCTCCGGGCCCAGCACGGTGTCCACGCCACGGCCCTGGATGTCGCGGAACCGCGACCAGGGCATGACCGCTTCCTTGACGGAGATCGGCGCGTCGAAGGGCAGCTCGCCGCCGTCGCCGCGGGCGGGCAGCAGGCCCTCGGCACGCAGTTCGGCGACGGTGGCGCCCAGTGAGATCCGGGCGGCGGCCTTGGCCAGCGGCACCGCGGTCGCCTTCGAGGTGAAGGGGACCGTGCGGGAGGCGCGCGGGTTGGCTTCCAGGACGTAGAGGATGTCCCCGGCCATCGCGAACTGGATGTTGATCAGGCCGCGCACGCCGACGCCGCGGGCGATGGCCTCGGTGGAGGCGCGCAGCCGCTTGATGTCGAAGCCGCCCAGCGTGATCGGGGGCAGCGCGCAGGCCGAGTCACCGGAGTGGATGCCGGCTTCCTCGATGTGCTCCATGACGCCGCCGAGGTAGAGCTCCTGGCCGTCGTAGAGGGCGTCGACGTCGATCTCGATGGCGTCGTCGAGGAACCGGTCGACCAGGACGGGGCGGGTGGGGCTGATCTCGGTGGACTCGGCGATGTACGCCGCCAGCCGGGTCTCGTCGTAGACGATCTCCATGCCGCGTCCGCCCAGCACGTAGGAGGGGCGCACCAGCACCGGGTAGCCGATCTCGTCGGCGATGGCCTTGGCCTCGGTGAAGGTGGTGGCCGTGCCGTGCTTGGGGGCCGGCAGGCCCGCCTCGGCCAGCACCCGCCCGAAGGCGCCCCGGTCCTCGGCCGCGTGGATCGCCTCCGGGGACGTGCCCACGATCGGCACGCCGTTGTCCTTCAGCGCCTGCGACAGACCCAGCGGGGTCTGCCCGCCCAGCTGCACGACCACGCCCGCGACCGGGCCGGCCTGCTGCTCGGCGTGGACGATCTCCAGGACGTCCTCCAGGGTGAGCGGCTCGAAGTACAGCCGGTCGGAGGTGTCGTAGTCGGTGGAGACGGTCTCCGGGTTGCAGTTGACCATCACGGTCTCGTAGCCCGCGTCCGACAGGGCGAAGGAGGCGTGCACGCACGAGTAGTCGAACTCGATGCCCTGGCCGATCCGGTTCGGGCCGGAGCCCAAGATGATGACGGCCGGCTTCTCGCGCGGCGCGACCTCGCTCTCCTCGTCGTAGGAGGAGTAGAAGTACGGCGTCTTCGCGGCGAACTCGGCAGCGCAGGTGTCGACCGTCTTGTAGACCGGGCGCACCCCCAGCGCGTGGCGCACCTCCCGCACGACGTCCTCGCGCAGTCCCCGGATCTCGGCGATCTGCTGGTCGGAGAAGCCGTGCCGCTTGGCCTCGGCCAGCAGGCCGGCGCTCAGCTCGGCGGCCTGGGCCAGCTCGTCGGCGATCTCCTTGATCAGGAACAGCTGGTCCACGAACCACGGGTCGATCTTCGTGTACGCGAAGACCTCCTCGGGGGTGGCGCCCGCGCGGATGGCCTGCATGACGGTGTTGATCCGGCCGTCGGTGGGCCGCACCGCCTCGTGCAGCAGCGCCTGCTTGTCGCCCGGCTCGCCGACGAAGGTGAACTGGCTGCCCTTCTTCTCCAGCGAGCGCAGCGCCTTCTGGAAGGCCTCGGTGAAGTTCCGGCCGATGGCCATGGCCTCGCCGACCGACTTCATGGTGGTGGTCAGCGTCGAGTCCGCCTGCGGGAACTTCTCGAACGCGAACCGCGGGGCCTTGACGACCACGTAGTCGAGCGTGGGCTCGAAGGAGGCCGGGGTCTCCTGCGTGATGTCGTTCGGGATCTCGTCCAGGGTGTAGCCGACGGCGAGCTTCGCGGCGATCTTGGCGATCGGGAAGCCGGTCGCCTTGGAGGCCAGCGCCGAGGACCGCGACACCCGCGGGTTCATCTCGATGACGATGACCCGGCCGTCCTCGGGGTTCACCGCGAACTGGATGTTGCAGCCGCCCGTGTCCACACCGACCTCGCGGATCACGGCGATGCCGATGTCCCGCAGGATCTGGTATTCGCGGTCGGTCAGCGTCATGGCCGGGGCCACGGTGATCGAGTCACCGGTGTGCACGCCCATGGGGTCGAAGTTCTCGATGGAGCACACGACCACGACGTTGTCGTGCTTGTCGCGCATCAGCTCCAGCTCGTACTCCTTCCACCCCAGGATGGACTCCTCCAGGAGCACCTCGGTGGTCGGCGACAGCGTCAGGCCCTGACCGGCGATCCGGCGCAGCTCCTCCTCGTCGTGCGCGAAACCGGAACCGGCCCCGCCCATCGTGAACGAGGGACGCACCACGACCGGGTAGCCGCCGCCGAGCTCCTCCACGCCCGCGAGGACCTCGTCCATGGTGTGGCAGATGACCGAGCGGGCCGACTCGCCGTGCCCGATCTTCTTGCGGACCTCCTCCACGACCTCCTTGAACAGGTCGCGGTCCTCACCCTTGTGGATGGCCTCGACGTTGGCGCCGATCAGCTCGACACCGTACTTGGCCAGGACACCGTTCTCGTCGAGCGAGATCGCGGTGTTCAGGGCCGTCTGGCCGCCCAGGGTGGGCAGCAGCGCGTCGGGACGCTCCTTCGCGATGATCTTCTCGACGAACTCCGGCGTGATCGGCTCGACATAGGTCGCGTCGGCGATCTCCGGGTCGGTCATGATCGTCGCCGGGTTGGAGTTGACCAGGATGACCCGCAGACCCTCGGCGCGCAGCACACGGCAGGCCTGGGTACCGGAGTAGTCGAACTCGGCGGCCTGGCCGATGACGATCGGGCCGGAGCCGATGACCAGGACGGACTGGATATCGGTGCGCTTAGGCACGCTGGCCCTCCATCGAAACGGTGCTCATCAAAGACGTGAAGCGGTCGAACAGGTAGGCGGCGTCGTGCGGGCCCGCTGCCGCTTCGGGGTGGTACTGGACGGAGAAGGCCGGCTGGTCGAGCAGCTGCAGGCCCTCCACGACGTCGTCGTTCAGGCAGACGTGCGAGACCTCGGCGCGGCCGAACCTCGTCTCGCTGACCTTGTCGAGCGGCGCGTCCACGGCGAACCCGTGGTTGTGCGCGGTGACCTCGACCTTGCCGGTCGTGCGGTCCTGGACCGGCTGGTTGATGCCCCGGTGGCCGTACTTCAGCTTGTAGGTGCCGAAGCCCAGCGCGCGGCCGAGGATCTGGTTTCCGAAGCAGATGCCGAAGAGCGGGGTCTTCCGCTCCAGGACGGCGGTCATCAGGGCCACCGGGCCGTCGGCCGTGGCGGGGTCGCCGGGGCCGTTGGAGAAGAACACCCCGTCCGGGGAGACGGCGTAGACGTCCTCCACCGTGGCGGTCGCCGGCAGCACGTGCACCTCGATGCCCCGCTCGGCCATCCGCTGCGGGGTCATGCCCTTGATGCCGAGGTCGATGGCGGCGACGGTGAATCGCTTCTCCCCGACGGCCGGGACGACGTACGCCTCCTTGGTGGCGACCTCCTCGTAGAGGCTGGCGCCCTTCATGTGCGGCTGGGCCTGCACGCGCTCGACCAGCTCGGCGTCGGGGGCGATCGCCTCGCCGGAGAAGATGCCCGATCGCATGGAGCCGCGCTCGCGCAGGTGGCGGGTGAGGGCGCGGGTGTCGATCCCGGAGATGCCGACCACGCCCTGCGCCACCAGTTCCGCGTCCAGCGAACGCTTGGCGCGCCAGTTGGAGGGCACGCGCGCGGGGTCGCGCACGACGTAGCCGGAGACCCAGATGCGGCGGGACTCGTCGTCCTCGTCGTTCCACCCCGTGTTGCCGATCTGGGGGGCGGTGGCGACCACGATCTGGCGGTCGTAGGAGGGGTCGGTGAGGGTCTCCTGGTAGCCGGTCATGCCGGTGGAGAACACGGCCTCGCCGAAGGTCTCCCCCACGGCCCCGTAGGCGCGGCCGCGGAAGATCCGGCCGTCCTCCAGGACGAGTACGGCGGGAGCCTTGCCGGTTCCCCTTGTGGAGGTCGTCATCGTTCGGCGCCTTCCGTGCTGTTGGTTTTGATCATGGAGTTGATGGCGTCGACCCACTCGGTGTGCTCGGCCGCGTGGTCGGAGCGGAAACCGGAGTCGATCAGCTTGTCGCCGTGCGCCCAGGTCACCACGAGGAGTCCGCCCTCGGTGAGGACCTTGCCCGCGATGCCCTTGCCCAGCAGGGCCTCGCGGAGCGCGTCGGCGGGGATGAAGAAGTCGCTCGCCCCGGGGCGTACGACGTCCAGGCCCGCGTCGGTGAGGGTGAGCTCGGCCCGGCTGCGGGAGCCGAGGCCTTGGGCCACGATGCGGTCCAGCCACTGCCCGGCGGTGGTGGAGCCGTGGTAGCGGCCGCTCATGGTCAGTCTCACGGCACCGGGGTCGTCCGGCGCGCTGGGCAGCGCGGGCAGGTCGCCCTGGAGGGTGCCGCGCCATTTCCAGCCCTCGCGCATGAGCCAGTAGACGAGCGCGACGAAGAGCGCCAGGCCGACCAGCCAGCCGATGCGCGCGGCCCAGTCGGTGACCGCGGCCGACTTCTTCTCGTCTGCCAGCAGGATGAGAGGTGTCACGTGAGCTTCCCGTCCACGAGCGTCGCCTTGCCCCGCAGCCACGTGTGGGTGACACGGCCCGGCAGCTCGCGTCCCTCGTACGGGGTGTTGCGGCTGCGCGAGGCGAAGCCCGCGGGGTCCACGAGGCCACGGTATTCCGTGTCGACGAGGGTGAGGTTGGCGGGCTCACCAGCCGAGACGGGACGGCCGTGGCCGGTGGCCCGACCGATGCGCGCGGGCGTGACGGACATCCGGTCGGCGACGCCGGCCCAGGTCAGCAGGCCCGTGTCCACCATCGTCTCCTGGACCACGGACAGGGCGGTCTCCAGGCCCACCATCCCCATGGCGGCCGCGGCCCACTCGCAGTCCTTGTCCTCGTGCGGGTGCGGGGCGTGGTCGGTGGCGACGATGTCGATCGTGCCGTCGGCGAGGGCCTCGCGCAGCGCCAGCACGTCGCGCTCGGTGCGCAGCGGCGGGTTGACCTTGTAGACCGGGTTGTAGGACCGCACCAGTTCGTCGGTGAGGAGCAGGTGGTGCGGGGTGACCTCGGCGGTGACGTCGATGCCCCGGGCCTTGGCCCAGCGGACGATCTCGACGGATCCCGCGGTCGACAGGTGGCAGATGTGGACGCGGGAGCCGACGTGCTCGGCGAGCAGCACGTCGCGCGCGATGATCGACTCCTCGGCGACGGCGGGCCAGCCGCCCAGGCCCAGCTCCGCCGAGACGACGCCCTCGTTCATCTGGGCGCCCTCGGTCAGCCGGGGCTCCTGCGCGTGCTGGGCGACCACGCCGCCGAAGGCCTTCACGTACTCCAGCGCGCGGCGCATGATCACGGCGTCGTCGACGCACTTGCCGTCGTCGGAGAAGACGGTGACCCCGGCGGCCGACTCGTGCATGGCGCCCAGTTCGGCGAGCTTCCTGCCCTCCAGGCCGACGGTGACGGCGCCGATGGGCTGGACGTCGCAGTAGCCGTGCTCCCGGCCGAGCCGGTAGACCTGCTCGACCACGCCGGCGGTGTCGGCGACCGGGAAGGTGTTGGCCATGGCGAAGACGGCCGTGTAGCCGCCGCTCGCCGCCGCGCGGGTGCCGGTGAGGACCGTCTCGGAGTCCTCGCGCCCCGGCTCGCGCAGGTGTGTGTGCAGGTCGACCAGGCCCGGCAGCAGCACCTTGCCCGCCGCCTCGACGACCTCCGCGCCCTCGGCGGACAGACCGGCGCCGACCGCCTCGACGACCTCGCCGTCGATCAGGACGTCCTGCGGCTCACCGCCGAGCACCTTCGCACCACGGATCAGGATCTTGCTCATGGGGTTACTTCTCCTCGGTGGTGCGGGCATGGCTGACGGCGGGTTCGTTGCCGCCGAGCAGGAGGTACAGGACGGCCATCCGGATGGAGACGCCGTTGGCGACCTGCTCGACCACGGTGCAGCGCTCGGAGTCGGCGACCTCGGCGGTGATCTCCATGCCGCGGACCATCGGGCCGGGGTGCATCACGATGGCGTGTTCGGGCATCCTCGCCATCCGGTCGCCGTCGAGGCCGTAGCGCCGCGAGTACTCGCGCTCGGTGGGGAAGAACGCGGCGTTCATCCGCTCGCGCTGCACGCGCAGCATCATCACCGCGTCGGACTTGGGCAGGACGGCGTCGAGGTCGTAGGACACCTCGCAGGGCCAGTGTTCGACGCCGACCGGCACCAGGGTGGGCGGGGCGACCAGGGTGACCTCGGCGCCCAGGGTGTGCAGCAGGTCGACGTTGGAGCGGGCGACCCGGCTGTGCAGCACGTCGCCGACGAGCGTGATGCGCTTGCCGGCCAGGTCCTGGCCGAGCCCGGCGTCCCGGCCGACGAGCCGGCGGCGCATGGTGAAGGCGTCCAGGAGGGCCTGGGTGGGGTGCTGGTGGGTGCCGTCGCCCGCGTTGATGACAGCGGCGTCGATCCAGCCGGAGTTGGCGAGGCGGTAGGGAGCGCCCGAGGCGCCGTGCCGGATGACGACGGCGTCGACGCCCATGGCCTCCAGGGTCTGGGCGGTGTCCTTCAGGGACTCGCCCTTGGAGACGCTCGACCCCTTGGCGGTGAAGTTGATGACGTCGGCGGAGAGGCGCTTCTCGGCGGCTTCGAAGGAGATCCGGGTGCGGGTCGAGTCCTCGAAGAAGAGGTTGACGACGGTGCGGCCGCGCAGGGTCGGCAGTTTCTTGATCGGCCGGTCGGCGACCCGGGCCATCTCCTCGGCGGTGTCGAGGATCAGGACGGCGTCGTCGCGGGTGAGGTCGGCGGCCGAGATGAGATGACGCTGCATCTGTCAGGCTCCGTAGGGCAGTTCACATATCGGGAGATTGCGGGCGGACCTGGGCGCGCCGGACCGGCGCGACACCCTGGGTCCGCTACTGGGCCGGCTTGGCGCCGAGCAGCACGGTGTCGCGACCGTCCTCCTCGGCGAGCAGGACCTTGACCGTCTCCCGCAACGACGTGGGGAGGTTCTTGCCGACATAGTCGGCGCGGATGGGCAGTTCGCGGTGGCCGCGGTCGACGAGGACCGCGAGCTGGACCGCGCGCGGGCGCCCGATGTCGTTCAGGGCGTCGAGGGCGGCACGGATGGTGCGGCCCGAGAAGAGCACGTCGTCGACGAGGACGACCAGCCTGCCGTCGATGCCGTCGCCGGGGATCTCGGTGCGGGCCAGCGCGCGCGGGGGGTGCATGCGCAGGTCGTCGCGGTACATGGTGATGTCGAGCGAGCCGACGGGGATCTTGCGGTCGGTGACCTGCTCCAGTTTGGCGGCGAGCCGCCGGGCGAGGAAGACGCCACGGGTCGGGATGCCGAGGAGCACCACGTCGTCGGCGCCCTTGGCGCGCTCGACGATCTCGTGGGCGATGCGGGTCAGCACCCGCGCGATGTCGGGCCCTTCGAGAACGGGCCGGGCATCGGACGCCTGAAGATCAGGCTTTACCTGCTTGTCCATACGAAACGGACCTCCTTCTCCGCCTCACGGGACGGACCTTAAAGGACGTCGGATTTGCGCCATCCACCGTAGCAGGTGACGCAGAGCCCCCCGATCACCCCCTTGGCGTAATCGGTCGTGGCTCGCACGGAAGAGTCGGTGCGGACCATTCGGCTTGACGCGGGAGAGTAACGCTGCGTAACCTCACAGTGAGTTACCAGCCGCGCGGCGGGAACCAAGCCGGCCGCGTCGACAGTGTCCGGGGAGCCATATGTCCAGCGAATACGCCAAACAGCTCGGGGCCAAGCTCCGGGCCATCCGCACCCAGCAGGGCCTATCCCTCCACGGTGTCGAGGAGAAGTCCCAGGGTCGCTGGAAGGCCGTCGTGGTCGGTTCGTACGAGCGCGGCGACCGTGCCGTGACCGTGCAGCGCCTTGCCGAGCTGGCGGATTTCTACGGGGTCCCGGTGCAGGAGCTGCTGCCCGGCACCACTCCCGGCGGTGCCGCCGAGCCCCCGCCGAAGCTGGTCCTCGACCTGGAGCGGCTGGCCACCGTGCCGGCCGAGAAGGCGGGCCCGTTGCAGCGGTACGCGGCGACGATCCAGTCCCAGCGCGGTGACTACAACGGCAAGGTGCTGTCGATCCGCCAGGACGACCTGCGCACACTGGCCGTCATCTACGACCAGTCGCCCTCGGTCCTCACCGAGCAGCTGATCAGCTGGGGAGTCCTCGACGCGGACGCCCGTCGCGCGGTGGCCACCCACGAGGACGCCTGACCCGCACCACACCTGAGCAGAAACGTGCCGCCGGGATGGCCGGAACCAGCTGGTTCCGACCGACCCGGCGGTGCTTTTTCAGCCCCACACGGCCCGCAGCCGCCCCGCACGGCATCCCCTGGCCCATGGGGCGCACAGCACGCCGGAGGGCCTGCAGCAAGCACGCTGCAGGCCCTCCGGTGTTTCGTCGGCTCACGCCTCGCGGCGCAGCGACGGCTTCAGCTCCTTCAGGCGTCCGAGGAGCCCGTTCACGAACGCCGGTGACTCGTCCGTCGAGAACTCCTTGGCCATCTGCACCATCTCGTCGAGAACGACGGCGTCCGGCGTCTCGTCGGCCCAGATCAGCTCGTAGGCGCCCAGGCGCAGGATGTTGCGGTCCACGACCGGCATCCGGTCGAGGGTCCAGCCCACCGAGTACTGGGCGATCAGCTCGTCGATACGCGTGGCGTGTTCCGCGTAGCCCTCGACCAGCTGCATCGTGTACTCGCTGACCGGCGGCTGCCGGGTGTCGGTCCGGGACAGCCGGACCCAGTCCGCGAGCACGGTCAGGACGTCGGCCCCGCGCTGGTCGCCCTCGAAGAGGATCTGGAAGGCGCGCTTGCGGGCCGTGTTGCGGGCAGCCACGGTTAGCCGTTCACCCGGCCGAGGTAGTCGCTGGTGCGGGTGTCGACCTTGATCTTCTCACCGGTGGTGATGAAGAGCGGGACCTGGATCTGGTGGCCGGTCTCCAGCGTGGCGGGCTTGGTGCCGCCGGTGGAGCGGTCGCCCTGGACGCCGGGCTCGGTCTCCTGGATGGTCAGCTCGACGGCGGCGGGCAGCTCGACGAAGAGCACCTCGCCCTCGTGCTGGGCGACGACGGCCGTGAAGCCCTCGATCAGGAAGTTCGCGGCGTCGCCGACGGTCTTCCGGTCGATGTGCAGCTGGTCGTACGTGTCCATGTCCATGAAGACGAAGTACTCGCCGTCCATGTACGAGAACTGCATGTCGCGCTTGTCGACAGTGGCCGTCTCGACCTTGACGCCGGCGTTGAAGGTCTTGTCGACGACCTTGCCGGACAGCACGTTCTTGAGCTTGGTGCGCACGAAGGCGGGGCCCTTGCCGGGCTTGACGTGCTGGAACTCGACGACGGACCAGAGCTGGCCGCCTTCGAGCTTGAGCACCAGGCCGTTCTTGAGGTCGTTCGTGGAAGCCACGGTTGCGGAATCTCCTGGACTGACGTGGACGACCCCGGCGCACGCACCTTCCCTATAGTGCGAGCAGCTCCTTGGTCGTGATGGTGAGTAGCTCGGGTCCGCCGTCCGCCTCGGGGCGGACGACGAGCGTGTCATCGATCCGGACACCGCCCCGGCCCGGGAGGTGGACCCCCGGTTCGACGGTGACCGGCACGCAAGCGTCCAGTTTACCCATGGCCGCGGGAGCGAGCTGCGGGTCCTCGTCGATTTCGAGTCCGACGCCGTGTCCCGTCAGGGGTTGCAGGCCTTCGGAGTGGCCCGCGGAGTCCAGTACCTGGCGGGCCGCGCGGTCCACGTCCCGGCAGGCGGCGCCCGGCACGAGGCTCTCCCGGGCGGCCCGCTGGGCGGCGAAGACCAGGTCGTAGAGCTCGATCTGCCAGTCCGCGGGCGAGGTGCCGATGACGAAGGTGCGACCGATCTCGCAGCGGTAGCCCCGGTAGGTGGCGCCGAGGCAGACGGAGAGGAAGTCGCCCTCCTCGACCCGCCGGTCGGTGGGGCGGTGACCGCGGCGGCCGGAGTTCGGACCGGTGGCCACCGAGGTCGGGAAGGCGCGGCCGTCGGCGCCGTGGTCGACGAGGCGGCGCTCCAGCTCCAGGGCGAGGTGCCGTTCGGTACGGCCGACGAGGATCGACTCCAGCAGTTCGCCGAGGGCCTGGTCGGCGATCTCGGCGCCGATGCGCAGGCAGGAGATCTCCTCCTCGTCCTTGACGACCCGGAGCTGCTCGACGGCGCTGCCCAGGTCGGCCAGGCGCAGCCGCGGGGCGACCGAGGCGAGGGCGCGGTGCCGGGCCACGGTGAGGTGGTGCTCCTCGACGGCGAGGGCGTCGGCGCCCTGGGCGGCGGCCAGGCCGCCGGCGGCCACGACGGGGTCGCCGCCCGGGCCTTCCAGGAGGTGCGGGCGCAGGGAGTCGTCGGCGCGGGCCTCGGTGGGGCGGTCGTCCGGCGGGCCCGGACTCACCAGGAGGTCCTCGTGTCTCCCCAGCAGCAGGACGGAGCCGTGCGGGGCGGCGCCGGCGAGGTACCTCACGTTGGCGGGGCGCGAGACCAGCGCGCAGGCGCTGCCGCTGGCCTGGCAGCGGTCCCTCAGGCGGGTTCGGCGGGCGGCGTACACCTCGGACATGACACGAGCGTAGGAGTGATGGGCGGATTGTGCCGGTCGGGAGGGCCGAGTGGGGTGCGTCCTCGGGTGCGGGCCGGTGGGGCTGGTCGCGCGGTTCCTCGCGCCCCTGAGTGTCTCCGCTCGACCCCGGTCACCAGTTCGGGGGGCTCGCTATCGCCCTGGCCAGCACCTCGTCCAGAACGCGGGCCGTGGTCGGCACGTCCAGCTGGGAGTTGTCGATGATCGGGAGGCCCGAGCCGTACCAGCCGGCCATGCGGCCGTGGATGCGGGCCACCTCCTCGTCGGTGAGGCGGCGGTTTCCCGAGCGTTCCGCGTTGCGCTCCAGGACGATGTCGAGGCCGGGCAGGAGGACGACCGGCAGGAGCCCGGGGCCGACGTGGCGCTTCCAGCCGCCGAGGCCGACGACCGGGCGGTCCGGGAAGACCGCGTCGTCGAGGATGCACGAGATGCCGTTGGCCAGGAAGTTGCGCGCGGCGAAGCCGCAGGTGCGGCGGGCGAGGCGGTACTGGGCCTCGGAGTTGTCGTTCCAGCCGGACTGGGGGTCGGCGAAGCCGGAGCGGACCCACTCGCGGACGTCGTCGAGGCTGATGTGGGCCGTGGGGACCCGGCGGTGGTCCGCCCAGTACTTGGCCACGCTGGTCTTGCCCGCCCCGGCCGGGCCGATGAGGAGGACGGCCAGGGTGGTGGCGGCGAGGTCGGGCGTGGTGGCCGCGGCCGGCGGTGCGGTCGGGATGCCGACCGGAGCGCCCGGCGGCAGCGAGACGTGGCCCGTGGCATCGGGCGACGGTGGGGCCGTGGGCAGCGGCGGGACCGTGGGCGGTGGCGGGGCGGCCGGCGGCGGCACGGGTGCGGGGCCCTGGGGTGCTCCCGGATGGTGTGCGGCCGGCTGCCAGCCGGTCGGTTCCTGCCCCGGCCGATGGGGCGGCGGCAGCGGAGATCCCACTGCGTGCTGCATCCGGTGCCACTCCGTCTCGTCATGTGCGGCTGCGCTCGTTACCGAACGGTACCGCCCCCGGTCGTCGTTCGGTGAAACGGCCGGGGGCGGTCCGAAGTGCCCGCGCCACACGGCGGATCCGGGTGGCGCGGACAGCAGCGGTCTACTGGCCGACCTCGCCGTACGCGGCGAGCAGGACGGCCGGGTCGGGGCCCTCCAGGACGGTCGGCTTGGCGAGGCCGTCCAGGACGATGAAGCGCAGCAGGTCGCCGCGGGACTTCTTGTCGACCTTCATCGTCTCGACCAGCTTGGGCCACTGGTCGTAGCGGTAGTGCAGGGGCAGGCCCACGGACTCCAGGACCGTGCGGTGGCGGTCGGCCGTCGCGTCGTCGAGACGTCCGGCGAGGCGGCCCAGTTCGGCGGCGAAGTGCATGCCGACGGCGACCGCGGCGCCGTGCCGCCACTTGTAGCGCTCGTTCTTCTCGATGGCGTGGCCGAGTGTGTGGCCGTAGTTGAGGATCTCCCGCAGCCCGGACTCCTTCAGGTCGGAGGAGACGACCTCCGCCTTGACCCGGATGGAGCGTTCGATGAGCTCGGCCGTGTGCGGGCCGGCCGGGGTCCGCGCCGCCTCGGGGTCGGACTCGATGAGTTCCAGGATCGCGGGGTCGGCGATGAAGCCCGCCTTGATGACCTCGGCGAGCCCGGAGACGTAGTCGTTGACGGGGAGGGAGTCGAGGGCGGCCAGGTCGCACAGCACTCCGGCCGGCGGGTGGAAGGCGCCGACCAGGTTCTTGCCCTCGGCCGTGTTGATGCCGGTCTTGCCGCCCACCGCCGCGTCCACCATGGCCAGCACGGTGGTCGGGATCGCGATCCAGCGGACCCCGCGCAGCCAGGTCGCGGCCACGAAACCGGCCAGGTCGGTGGTGGCGCCGCCGCCCACGCCCACGATGACGTCGGAGCGGGTGAAACCGGACTGGCCGAGCGCCTTCCAGCAGTAGGCGGCGACCTCGGCGGTCTTGGCCTCCTCGGCGTTGGGCACCTGGATGGCGACGGCCTCGTAGCCCTGCCCGGCCAGGTCGGCGCGGAGCGCGTCGCCGGTCTCGGCGAGCGCCTCGGGGTGGATGACGGCGACCCGCTTGGCCCTCTCGCCGATCAGCCCGCCCAGTTCACCGAGCAGCTGACGGCCCACCAGGACCTCGTACGGCTCGGTGCCCGCCGTGCCGCCGACCTGGATCCGGGTGACTGCCTCGCTCATGCTTCCTTCAACTCCAGTGCGTCCAGGGCTGCTTGGGTGACCTCTTCGGGCGTACGGCCGTCGGTCGCCACGACGGCCGTGGCGACCTCCTCGTACAGGTGCCGCCGCGCCTCCATCAGCTCGCGCCACTGCTTGCGCGGGTTCAGGGCGAGCAGCGGCCGGGCCGCGTTCAGGCCGGTGCGCTTGACGGCCTCCTCGACGTCCATCGACAGGTAGACCACCCGCCGCTCGGCGAGCAGCGCGCGGGTCTCGGCGTCGAGGATCGCACCGCCCCCGAGTGCGAGGACGCCCTCGTGCTCGGCCAGCGCCACCCGCACCGCCTGCTTCTCCACGGCGCGGAACGCGGGCTCGCCCTCGGCCACGAAGATGTCGGCGATGGTGCGGCCCTCGGCGGCCACGATGTCCTCGTCGGTGTCCCGGTAGCCGACGCCGAGCCGTGCGGCGAGCAGCTGCCCGACCGTGGACTTGCCCACGCCCATCGGCCCGACCAGCACCACCACCGGTGCGGTGTTCACCGGATGGCCAGGTGGTCGAGGTACGAGCGCACGTTGCGCCGGGTCTCGGGGACCGAGTCGCCGCCGAACTTCTCGGCGACCGCGTCCGCGAGGACGAGCGCGACCATGGCCTCGGCGACGATGCCGGCCGCCGGGACGGCGGAGACGTCGGAGCGCTGGTGGTGCGCCTGTGCGGCCTCGCCCGTCGCCACGTCCACCGTCCGCAGCGCGCGCGGGACGGTCGCGATCGGCTTCATCGCGGCCCGCACCCGCAGCAGCTCACCGGTGGACAGTCCGCCCTCGGTGCCGCCGGCCCGGCCGGAGACGCGCCGGATGCCCTCCGGTGTGCCGACGATCTCGTCGTGCGCCTTGGAGCCGGGCACCCGGGCCAGCTCGAAGCCGTCGCCGATCTCGACGCCCTTGATCGCCTGGATGCCCATCAGGGCACCGGCGAGGCGGGCGTCCAGCTTGCGGTCCCAGTGGACGTGCGAGCCGAGGCCGACCGGCACGCCGTACGCCAGCACCTCGACCACACCGCCGAGGGTGTCGCCGTCCTTGTGGGCCTGGTCGACCTCCGCGACCATCGCCTTCGACGCGTCGGCGTCCAGGCAGCGCAGCGGGTCGGCGTCCAGCTTCTCGACGTCGGCCGGGGTGGGGTAGCTGCCGGCCGGGGCCTTCACGGAGCACAGCTCGACGACATGCGAGACGATCTCGATGCCGGCGGTCTCCTTCAGGTACGAGCGGGCGACGGCGCCGAGCGCCACGCGGGCCGCGGTCTCGCGGGCCGAGGCCCGCTCCAGGACCGGCCGGGCCTCGTCGAAGCCGTACTTCTGCATGCCGGCGAGGTCGGCGTGGCCGGGGCGGGGCCGGGTCAGCGGGGCGTTGCGGGCGAGGCCCGCGAGGATCTCGGGGTCGACCGGGTCGGCCGCCATGACCTGCTCCCACTTGGGCCACTCGCTGTTGCCCACCATGATCGCGACCGGGGAGCCGAGGGTCAGGCCGTGCCGGACGCCGCCGAGGAAGGTGACCTCGTCGCGCTCGAACTTCATCCGCGCACCGCGGCCATAGCCGAGCCGCCGCCGCGCCAGGTGGTCGGCGACCATCTCGGTCGTGATCGGCACGCCGGCGGGAAGGCCCTCCAGCGTCGCGACAAGTGCGGGACCGTGGGACTCCCCCGCGGTCAGCCAACGCAGCCTGCTCAACGATGCTCCTCAGTGCTCGCGCCCTGGTACTGCCCTGCGTACGCGTGTCCTCGCGTACGGCGACGGCCCGACCGGGTGCGCGGCCCCGGTCCGCCACCTCCGATCCTCCCACGTCCGGACCCCGGACCCGGCCGCCGGTCCAGCAGGCGGACGCGGATGTGCCAGGTCGGCGCCGGACGGGCGCACCCGGTGCCCGCGCCCGCCGTGTCCCGGCGGAGCGGTCAGCGCTCGGCCAGCGCCTTCTCCCCGGCGCGGCGCATCGCCTCGACGGGGGCCGGGCTGCGGCCGGTCATCTGCTCGACCTGGAGGACGGCCTGGTGCACCAGGAGGTCCAGGCCGCTCACCACGGCGCCGCCGAACATGGACCAGCGGGCGGCCAGGGCGGTGGGCCACGGGTGGTAGAGGACGTCGAAGAGGGTGGTGGGGCGTTCCGGTACGGCGGTGGCGAGGTCGTCGGTGGTACCGGCGGGAGTGGTGGCGATCACCAGGGGGGCGCGCAGGGCCTGCTCCGCGTCGGCCCAGTCGGAGACGCGGACCTCGACGTCGAGCCGCTCGCCCCACTCCCGCATCTCGGCGGCGCGGGCCGCGCTGCGGACGTAGGCGACGACCTCGCCGGTGCAGATCCGGGCGAGCGCCGCCAGCGCGGAGGAGGCGGTGGCGCCGGCGCCGAGGATCGCGGCGGAGTCGACCTGTTCGATGCCGTGTTCGCGGAGCGCGGCGACCATGCCCGGGATGTCGGTGTTGTCGCCGGCTCGGCGCCCGTCCTGCGTGAAGACGACGGTGTTGACGGCGTCGACCGAGGCGGCGGTCTCGCTGACCTCGTCGAGCAGCGGTATGACCGCCCGCTTCAGCGGCATGGTCAGCGACAGCCCCGCCCACTCCGGCCCCAGCTGCTCGATGAAGCCGGGCAGCCCGGCCTCGTCGACCTCGAAGCGCTCGTACGACCACTCGGTGAGCCCGAGTTCGTCGTACGCGGCCCGGTGCAGCACCGGGGAGAGCGAATGGGCGATGGGCTTACCGAGCACGGCGGCCCGGCGGGCGTCAGCGGCCCGTGCTGGCATTGAACTTTTCCTTGAGCTTTTCGAATTCGGCGTTGGTCTTGGCGAATTCGGTGTTGTTCACGCCGTCGGTCGCCACGAAGTACATCCAGCCGTCGTCGGTCGGATTCAGTGCCGCCTTCAGCGCGTCCTCGCCGGGGTTGCCGATGGGACCGGGCGGCAGACCCTTCTGGGTATAGGTGTTGTACGGGTCCCGATTGCTGTTGATCTCCGACTCGCTGATGTGGATGTTGCTCGTGCCCTTCAAGTAGTTGAAGGTCGAGTCGAATTGGAGCAACCGGTTCGTCTCGGTGTTCGTGGACTTGAGACGGTTGTAGACCACTTCCGCCATCTTGCGGAAGTCGTCGTGCGTCTTTCCTTCGGCCTGAACGAGGCTCGCGACCGTGATGACCTGCAGCGGACTGTCCAGGTCGTACTTCTTGGCCTCGGCGGCCAGATCGTAGGTCGCGTACTGCTCCTTGGCCGCCGCGACCATCTGCTTGAGGATCGCGTCGGGCTTCATGCCCTTGGCCGCGGGATAGGTCCCCGGGTAGAGGAATCCTTCCAGCGGATCCATGATCTTGCTGTTGGTGTTCGCGTAACTGGGCAGACCGAGGTTCTTGTACTCGGCCTTGGCGATCTTCTTGCTGGTGCCCGCGGAAAGGCCGAGTTTCTTGTCCAGGGCCACGTAGACGGCAGCCGCGCGCTCGCCCGGGGTGACCACCACATTGGCCTGGCTCTTCGGGTCGAGCATCAGCAGCACGCAACTCGCGGCGGACATCTCCTTCTTCAGGGTGTAGGCGCCCGCCTGGATCGTGTCACCCTTCGGGTTCTGCGACTGCGCGTGGACAAACGCGTCGACGCTCTTGACGACGCCTGCTTCCTTCAGCCGACGCCCGATGTCGTACCCGCCGGCGCCCTTGGGGATCTGTACGGTCACGGTCTCGGCAATGCCGCTGCCCGCGTAGTCGGGGGAGGCGCCGAAACGATTTTGGTAGAAGTGCCAGCCGAAGTAGCCGACGGTGGCCGCGCCGCCGCCGAAGACCAGGCAGACCACCAGGCAGGCGAAGCCGTTGCGGCGCTTCTTGGCTCCTTCGCCGCCCTTGGCCTTCTTGCCGCCCTTGGGCTCCTTGCCCCCCTTGCCGCGGCCACCACCGCGGCGTCCCTTCGGATCGTCGTCGTCCTCGTCGGCCTCGTCGTCCGCGCCGGTGAAGAAGGGATGCTGCTCTTCTTCCTCCTCCTCGGCAGCGGGGTCCGGCTGCGGGGCCGGCTCGGGTTCACGCCTGCGGCCGGGTGGCTCCGGCGGCGGGTAGGCGTCCTCGGTGCCGTAGAAGTCGGGCTGCTCACCGCCGTAGGCCACGGGTTGCTGGCCGTAGGGGTCGCCCGGGTCGGCGGCGTAGGGCACCTCGCCGTGGGTGCCGGCCGCGTCCCAGGTGCCCTGGTGGTACTGCTGCGGGGCATGACCGGCGTACTGCTGGTCGTACTGCTGCTGCCCGTGCCCGTCGGCGTACTGCAGTTGACCCTGTTCGTCGTAGTAGGCGTACTGCTGCTGGCCGTGGTGCTGGTCGTACCCACCCTGCGGGTGCTGGCCCCAGTCGCCGTACTGCTGCTGCGACTGCTGCGGGTAGTGCTGCGGCTGGCCGCCGTAGGGGGACTGCCGACCCACGTGGGCCTGCTGTCCGCCCCACCCGTCGTCCCCGTACAACGGGTCCTCCGGGTGCCACGGTTCGGAGCCTGGGCCCCGGCCATACTCAGTCATCGATCCCCTAGAGCCGCGAGGCGGCGCATCACGCGGCTGGTGGGCCGACGGACCGTTCCGCCTCTTGCTGTGCGGTGGCTGTTCGAAAACCATCGCATCGCGCGGAACGTTACCGTATCGCGATCAGATGACCACTTCGACGCCCTCACCGGGTGGTTTACCTGACACCCGTTCGGATTCCAGCGCCTGCTGAAGGATGATCACAGCGGCGGCCTGGTCGATGACGGAGCGTCCCTTCTTGGACTTCACCCCGGAGGCACGCAGTCCCTGACTGGCCGTCACCGTCGTCATCCGTTCGTCGACCAGGCGGACCGGCACCGGCTTGATGCCCTTGGCGAGCTCCTGGGCGAAGGCCCTGACCTTGACGGCGGCCGGGCCCTCACCTCCCTTGAGGGAGCGCGGGAGTCCGACGACGACCTCGATCGGTTCGTACTCCTCGACCAGTTGCCGCAGCCGGCGGCGGGCCGCCGGGACGTCCCGGCCGGGGACCGTCTCCACCGGGGTGGCGAGGATCCCGTCGGGGTCGCACGAGGCGACCCCGATCCGGGCGTCCCCGACGTCGATCGAGAGCCGACGTCCTCTGCGCATTTCCGACCGTTTCCTTACTTGGCGGTCTCGTCGACGAGGCGCTCGACGGCGTCGATGGCCTCACCGACCGCGGCCGGGTTCTGGCCGCCGCCCTGGGCGACGTCCGGCTTGCCGCCACCGCCGCCGCCGAGCGTCTTGGCGGCGGTACGGACGAGGTCACCGGCCTTGAGGCCGCGGTCGCGGGCGGCGTCGTTGGTGGCGATGACCGTGAGCGGCTTGCCGTTGTTGACCGTGAAGAGGGCGACCACGGCGGCGCGTCCGCCCTGGATGCGGCCGCGCACGTCGAGGACCAGCCTGCGCAGGTCGTCCGGGGTGGTGCCGTCCGGGACCTGCCCGGTGACGACGGCGATCCCGCGCACGTCCTTGGCGGACTCGACGAGACCGGCGGCGGCCTGCAGCACCTTCTCCGCGCGGAACTTCTCGATCTCCTTCTCGGCGTCCTTCAGCTTGCCGAGCATGGCGGAGACCTTCTCCGGCAGCTCCTCCGGACGGCCCTTGATCAGCTCCTGGAGCTGGGCGACGACCGTGTGCTCACGGGCCAGGAAGTTGTAGGCGTCGACACCGACGAGGGCCTCGATACGGCGTACGCCCGAGCCGATGGAGGACTCGCCGAGCAGCTTCACCAGACCCAGCTGGGAGGTGTTGTGCACGTGGGTGCCGCCGCACAGCTCCTTGGAGAAGTCGCCGATGGTCACCACGCGGACCCGCTCGCCGTACTTCTCGCCGAACTCGGCGATGGCGCCCTGCTTCTTGGCCTCGTCGATGCCCATGATGTCGGCGCGCACGTCGAGGTCGCGGGCGAGCACCTCGTTGATCTTCTGCTCGACGTCGGTCATCACGGCCGTCGGAACCGCGGACGGCGAACCGAAGTCGAAGCGGAAGCGACCGGGCTGGTTCTCCGAACCGGCCTGGGCGGCGGTCGGGCCGAGCGCGTCACGCAGCGCCTGGTGGGTGAGGTGGGTGGCCGAGTGGGCGCGGGCGATGGCGGTCCGGCGGCGGGAGTCGATCGAGGCGTGGGCCTTGGCACCCACCGTCACCTCGCCGACCTGGACGACGCCCTTGTGGACGTAGACGCCCGGGACCGGCTTCTGGGTGTCGCGGATCTCGATGACGGCACCGGTGTCGACCCTGATCCGGCCGGTGTCGCCGATCTGACCGCCGCCCTCGGCGTAGAACGGGGTGCGGTCGAGGACGATCTCCACCTCGTCGCCCTCGGTGGCGGCCGGCGAGGAGACGCCGTCGACCAGGATGCCGACGATCGTGGTCTCGCCCTCGGTGTCGCTGTAGCCGATGAAGTCGGTCTCGCCGGTCCTGTCGGCGATCTCACGGTAGGCGCCGGCACCGGCGTGGCCGGTCTTCTTGGCCTGGGCGTCGGCCTTGGCGCGCTCCCGCTGCTCCTTCATCAGGCGGCGGAAGCCCTCCTCGTCCACCGACAGGCCCTGCTCGGCGGCCATTTCGAGGGTGAGGTCGATCGGGAAGCCCCAGGTGTCGTGGAGAAGGAACGCCTTGTCACCGGCGAGAACCTTGCCGCCGGCCTCCTTGGTCTCGGTGACGGCCGTGTCGAGGATGTTCGTACCGGCCTTCAGCGTCTTGAGGAAGGCGTTCTCCTCGGCGACGGCGACCTTCTCGATGCGCTCGCGGTCGGTGACCAGCTCCGGGTACTGCTGGCCCATCATCGCGATCACGGTGTCGATCAGGTCGAGGACGACCGGGCCGGTGGCACCGAGCAGCCGCATGTTGCGGATGGCACGGCGCATGATGCGGCGCAGCACGTAGCCACGGCCCTCGTTGCCCGGGGTGACGCCGTCGCCGATGAGCATCACGGAGGTGCGCATGTGGTCGGTGACCACGCGCAGCGAGACGTCCGAGGCGTGGGCGTCGCCGTAGTGGACGCCGGTCAGCTCCGTGGCCTTCTTGATGACGGCCATGGAGGTGTCGATCTCGTACATGTTCTGCACACCCTGCAGAATCATGGCGAGGCGCTCCAGGCCGAGGCCCGTGTCGATGTTCTTGCTGGGCAGTTCGCCGAGGATCTCGAAGTTGTCCTTGCCGATGCCCTCGCCGCGCTCGTACTGCATGAAGACGAGGTTCCAGATCTCCACGTACCGCTCGTCGTTGACGGCGGGGCCGCCCTCGACGCCGAACTCGGGGCCGCGGTCGTAGTTGATCTCGGAACACGGGCCGCAGGGGCCGGGGACGCCCATGGACCAGTAGTTGTCCTTCATGCCGAGGCGCTGGATGCGCTCCTTCGGCACGCCGACGACCTCGTGCCAGATGCGCTCGGCCTCGTCGTCGTCCTTGTAGACGGTGATCCAGAGCTTCTCCGGCTCCAGGCCGTAACCGCCCTTGTCCTGGGGGCTGGTGAGCAGCTCCCAGGCGTACTTGATGGCGCCTTCCTTGAAGTAGTCGCCGAAGGAGAAGTTGCCGCACATCTGGAAGAAGGTGCCGTGCCGGGTGGTCTTGCCGACCTCTTCGATGTCCGGGGTGCGCACGCACTTCTGCACGCTGGTGGCGCGGGCGAAGGGCGGCTTGACCTCACCCAGGAAGTAGGGCTTGAAGGGCACCATGCCGGCCGGGACGAGGAGCAGAGTCGGGTCGTCCGCGATGAGCGACGCCGAAGGGACGACGGTGTGCCCGCGCTCCTCGAAGAAGCTCAGCCAGCGGCGGCGAATCTCTGCCGACTCCATCAGTGGTCCTCATTCCGGTCGTACGAGTACGTCGTGGGATCGACGTGCTTCGCAATCCTGCTGTTCTCGATGTACTTCGGGTTGCTGCGGTGGTTCTCGATGGCGGCGAGCCGCCGGGGCGCGGGCAGGGCGGGGTCCGCGTTGATGCCCAGCGCCTCCCCCAGCTCTTCCTCCCGCTGGGCCATGTTGTCGCGGACGTCGAGCGCGAAGCCGACCGCCCGGTCCTTGATCCGGTGGCCGGTCTCCAGCGCCTTGTTCGCTGCGGTGGCGGCGAGGCTCTCCGGGGTCAGTTGCCGGATCTTGCGGTTGACCTTGGTGGTGGCCCAGACGCCGGCGGCGACACCGGTGGTGAACCAGAACGTACGGCGGAACATGTGGTCTGGCTCCTACTTTCCCCGGTTCTTCCGCCGTGCGGCGGGCACGGTCCGGCCCACGATCACGGTACGCCTGGGCTCCTTCACGGGCACGTCCGCCTTGCGGCCGGCCAGCGCCCGGCGCACGCCGTAGCCGAAGGCCGCCACCTTGACCAGCGGGCCGCCGAAGGTGGAGGCGACGGTGGTGGACAGCGCGGAGGCGTTGGACGTGACCTCCTGGACGTCGGAGGCGATCGCGTCGACCCGGTCGATCTGGGTCTGCGCGGAGCGTACGGCCGCGGACGCGTCGGCGAGCAGCGGGACGGCCTGGTCGGTCACGTCCGCCACGAGCTTGGTGGTCGCCTTGAGCGTCTGGGCCAGCCTCACGAGAGCCACCGCGAGGAAGGAGACCAGGATCGCCCAGAAGACGGCCACCAGGATCCCGGCCACCTCTCCACCGGACACTGCGCGCACCCGCTCCCTGAAACGTGCCTGAACGTCTGAAAGTCTGCACCGAGCCTATCGCGCCGGGCATGCGGCTCCGTACCGGATTACCGCGCGCTGGTCGCCGATCCGCCGGCGGGACGGTACCGGCATGCGAAAGCCCGCCGCCTCGTCCGCCCTGGAGGGCGGGGAGACGGCGGGCTGACGCTGAGGTGCTACGCCGGGGCTGGGATCAGCGGGCGTAGTACTCGACGACGAGCTGCTCGTCGCAGATGACCGGAACTTCCTTGCGGTTCGGCTCGCGGTCCAGGCGGAACGCCAGGGCCTTGAGGTTCACCTGCAGGTAGCGGGGGGTCTCGCCGTCGGGGGCGAAGCCACCCTCACGGGCGACCTGGAAGAGCGTCTTGTCCTTGGAACGGTCGCGGACCTGCACGACGTCGTCCGGGCGGACCCGGAAGGACGGCTTGTCGGTCTTCTGGCCGTTGACCTGGATGTGGCCGTGGACGACCATCTGGCGGGCCTGGTAGATGGTGCGGGCGATGCCCGAACGCAGGACCAGCGCGTCGAGGCGGCGCTCCAGCTCGACGATCAGGGCCTCACCGGTCTTGCCCTGCACCTTGGAGGCACGCTCGTAGGCGCGGACCAGCTGGCGCTCGGAGATGTCGTACTGCGCGCGCAGACGCTGCTTCTCCAGCAGACGGACCTTGTAGTCCGAGTTCTGCTTGCGGCCACGGCCGTGCTCACCCGGCGGGTAGGGACGGGCCTCGAAGTACTTGACGGCCTTCGGGGTGAGCGCGATGCCGAGGGCACGCGACTTCTTGACCTTGGGGCGGGACTGGTTCGCCACTGTCTCTTTCTTCCTTTGGTATTCGGCTTGTCAGGGTTGAGGGAGGTCGCAATCCGCAGCCGGGGAATCCCGCCGGAGCCCGTTGCCGGGCCTGGTGGGCAGCCGCTCCCCTGGTCTGGGCACATACGTGCAGCACGCGAGTGGCCCACCGACCGGTACCGTCGTCTGTGCCCGACGGAAGGTGGTGGGCTGCCCGCGACACCGTTCGACGGTGCGCGACGCTCCTGGAGCCCCCTTGCGGGGGTTCCGGCCGGTTGTCCCGCTCTGACTGCGCGGAACTCGGCACTTCGGGGCAGTCTACAGGCTGCTCAGGACCGCCTGCGACCGAGGTGCTTCCTGGTCCACTCGACGGCGTCGGCGTAGCGCGCCTCGGAGCCGTGCCGGGTCGGGGTGTAGTACTCGCGGTCCTTGACGGTGTCCGGGGCGTACTGCTGCTCGGCGATGCCCTCGGGCAGGTCGTGCGGGTACACGTACCCCTGGGCGTGCCCCAGCTTGGCCGCGCCCTTGTAGTGGCCGTCGCGCAGGTGCGGGGGCACCTGTCCGGCCAGTCCCTTGCGGACGTCCTCCAGGGCGGCGCCGATCGCGGTGGTGGCGGAGTTGGACTTGGGGGCCAGGGCGAGGGCGATGGTGGCGTGGCTGAGGGTGAGGGCCGCCTCGGGGAAGCCGATCATGGCGACGGCCTGGGCGGCGGCCACGGCTATGGGCAGGGCGTTCGGGTCGGCGAGGCCGATGTCCTCGCTGGCCGAGATCATCAGGCGGCGGGCGATGAAGCGGGGGTCCTCGCCGGCCTCGATCATCCGGGCCAGGTAGTGCAGGGCCGCGTCGACGTCGGAGCCCCTGATGGACTTGATGAGGGCGCTGGCGACGTCGTAGTGCTGGTCGCCGTCGCGGTCGTACGTGACCGCGGCCCGGTCCACGACCTCCTCCAGGGTGCGGAGCGCGATCTGCGTCTCGTCCTTGTCGAGGGCTGCTCCGGCGGCGGCCTCCAGGGCGGTCAGGGCACGGCGGGCGTCGCCGCCGGCGATCCGCAGCAGGTGCTCCTCGGTGTCCTCGGGGAGGGTGACGGCGCCCTTGAGGCCGCGTTCGTCGGTGAGCGCCCGGCGCAGCAGGCCGCGGACGTCGTCGTCCGTGAGTGGTTCGAGAGTCAGGAGCAGGGAGCGGGACAGGAGCGGGGAGATCACCGAGAAGTACGGGTTCTCGGTGGTGGCCGCGATCAGGGTGACCCACCGGTTCTCGACCGCGGGGAGCAGGGAGTCCTGCTGGGCCTTGCTGAAGCGGTGGATCTCGTCCAGGAAGAGGACGGTCTCCTTGCCGTATCCCCCGGTGGCGCGGCGGGCGCCGTCGATGACCGCGCGGACCTCCTTGACGCCGGCGGTGATCGCCGAGAGCTCCACGAACCGCTTGTCGGTGGCTTTGGAGACGACGTACGCGAGGGTCGTCTTGCCGGTGCCGGGCGGACCCCAGAGGAGCACGGAGGACGGTCCCGCCGGGCCGCCGGACCCCTCGCCGACCAGTCTGCGCAACGGGGATCCCGGCTTCAGGAGGTGTTGCTGGCCCACCACCTCGTCGAGGGTGCGCGGGCGCATGCGCACCGCCAGGGGACTGCCGGCGGGGTCCTTCTCCTGGCGTTCTTCTGCGGCGGCGGTGAACAGGTCGGGTTCCACGCTGAAACCCTAAATCACGGCACTGACAATCCCGCCGGGGCCGTCAGCTGGTCCAGAAGTCCCACCAGCGGGTCAGGATCAGCATGCCGATGATGCCGACGTGCACGACCGGCAGCACCCAGGTGAACTCGCCGAAGAACGACTTCAGCCAGTTCGGGGCCGGCAGGAAGCCCTTGCGGACGTTGAAGGACGTCACGTACCAGAACATGGTGATCGTGGCGACCCAGGCCAGCGAGCACCACAGGCACAGCGCGTTGATCCGGTACAGGGACTGGAACTGCAGCCAGGTGCAGAAAGCCACCCCGAAGAGCGTGCCGAAGTTGAAGGTCAGCCAGTACCAGCGGGGGAAGCGGGCGCGGGCCAGCAGGCTCATGCCGACGCAGATGACGATGCCGTAGCAGACGAGGCCGAGCATCGGGTTCGGGAAGCCGAAGGCGGCGGCCTGCTTGGACTCCATGACGCTGCCGCAGGAGACGACCGGGTTGAGGCTGCACCCGGGGGTGAAGGTCTTGCCCTCGACCTTGGCTTCCAGCAGCTTGAACTTGTCGATCGTGATGACCCACGCGGCCAGCAGCCCGGCGGCGCCGGTGATGATCAGCAGCAGGGCGAAGGCCGGACTGCCGCCCTCCGTGCGCGGTGCTGCGGAGGCGTTCTCGGGCTCGGGTTCCGTGGAGACGTCCTTGACTGTCGTCTTGCTCATCACGCCGATTCCGTGTGTTTGAGAGTTGGAACTTCTTCGGGCAGGGGCCATTGTGCCGCACAAGGCGTCCTGTCCACCGTTCGATGGACATAAGGAAGTACGCACGATCGTCCCGAACGGCTCGGTTCCGGCCGGTGGCGGGCCCCGGGTCGGCGAATCGCCTGGCAGGGCGAATCGGCACCCGCCACGTTGACGGTCCCCGAGACAGCGGCCGCACGCCCCGGACCAGGTCGCCGGCCCGGCCGGTCCGGAGGCCGAGGCGGCCACGCCGTTGCCGTGCCGGCCAACTGCGCCCGATGTCAGGCGAGTCGACCGGCCGGCCCGTCCCGCTAGCCCAGCCTCGACTCCAGTTCGGCCACGATCTCGTTCACGCCCACCGCCGTCTGCTCCCCGGACTCCATGTCCTTCAACTGGACGACGCCCTCCGCGAGGTCGCGTTCGCCGGCGACGATCGCGTAGCGGGCCCCGCTGCGGTTGGCGTTCTTCATGGCGCCCTTGAGGCCCTTGCCGCCGTAGGAGAAGTCCGCCGCGACACCGACCCGGCGCAGCTCCGTGACCTTCGCGAAGAGGACCCGGCGGGCCTCCTCGCCGAGCGGTACCGCGAAGACGCTGGTCGCGGACGGGATGTCCAGTTCCACGCCCTCGGCCTCCAGGGCGAGGACCGTGCGGTCGACGCCGAGGGCCCAGCCCACCGACGGCAGCGCGGGGCCGCCGATCATCTCGGAGAGGCCGTCGTACCGGCCGCCGCCGCCCACCGCCGACTGCGAGCCCAGACCGTCGTGGACGAACTCGAAGGTCGTCCGCGTGTAGTAGTCCAGGCCGCGGACCAGCTTCGGGTCGTCCTCGAACGCGACGCCGGCCGCCGTGATCAGCTCGCGGACCTCCTCGTGGTACGCCTTGCACGCGTCGCACAGGTAGTCCCGCAGGAGGGGCGCGTCGCCCAGCTGCTTCTGGACCGACTCGCGCTTGTCGTCGAGGACGCGCAGGGGGTTGATCTCCGCCCGGCGCAGGGTGTCCTCGTCGAGGTCGAGGCCGCGCAGGAAGTCCTGCAGGGCCGCACGGTACACCGGCCGGCACTCCTTGTCCCCGAGGCTGTTGAGCAGGATGCGGAAGTTGCTCAGGCCCAGCGAGCGGTACGCCTGGTCGGCCAGGATGATCAGCTCGGCGTCCAGGGCGGGGTCCTCGGCGCCGATCGCCTCGGCGCCGACCTGGGAGAAGTGGCGGTAACGGCCCTTCTGGGGGCGCTCGTAGCGGTAGTACGAGCCGGAGTACCAGAGCTTGACGGGGAGGTTGCCCGTCTTGTGGAGGTTGGCCTCCAGGGCGGCGCGCAGGACGGAGGCGGTGCCCTCCGGGCGCAGGGCCAGCCTGTCGCCCCCCTTGGTCTCGAAGGCGTACATCTCCTTGGTGACGATGTCGGTGGACTCGCCGACCCCGCGCGCGAACAGCTCGACGTTCTCGAAACCGGGCGTCTCGATGTAGCCGTAGCCGGAGGTGCGCAGCGGGGCGGCGATCGCCTCGCGGACGGCCAGGTACTTGGCGCTGTCCGGCGGGATCAGGTCGTACGTGCCCTTGGGGGCCTGAAAGGTGCTCACGGAAGGTCTCTCGTCACATTCCTCGTCGGGGAGCCCGGGGTGCTCCCTGGCCGTCGGCGGCCACCTGCCGCAGATACGGGTTGGTGGCGCGCTCCTGGCCGATGGTCGTCTGGGGGCCGTGGCCGGACAGCACCACGGTGGAGTCGTCGAGCGGCAGGCAGACACGGGCCAGCGAGGCCAGCATGTCGTCCATGGAGCCGCCCGGCAGGTCCGTGCGTCCGATGGAGCCGGCGAAGAGCAGATCGCCCGAGAAGAAGACCGAGGGGATCTCGGCCGTCTCCGGCATCTGGAAGGTCACCGACCCCTTGGTATGGCCCGGCGCGTGCGCGACGGAGAATCCGAGTCCGGCCAGCTCCAGCCGCGCGCCGTCGGTCAGTTCGAAGACCTCGTCCGGCTCCCCCACCGTGAGCTCGCCCATGAGCGGCATCCCGATGGACCGGCCGAGCGCCTTCTCGGGGTCGCTCATCATGTAGCGGTCCTCGGGGTGGATCCAGGCCGGTACGTCGTGCGCTCCGCACACGGGGACGACCGAGGCCACGTGGTCGATGTGGCCGTGGGTGAGGACGACGGCGACGGGTTTGAGCCGATGCTTCTTCAGCGCTTCCTCGACGCCCTCGGCGGCCTGGTGGCCGGGGTCGATGATCACGCACTCCTCACCGGCGGCAGGGGCGACGAGATAACAGTTCGTCCCCCAGGCCCCGGCGGGGAACCCGGCAATGAGCACGATCGTCCTTCGTTGTGTCGATTCGGGCGGCTACCAGCTGTGGTCCAGAGCCTACCGGCGCTGCCGTTTCCTCAGCGAACCCATATACGGTACGGGGCTACACGCAGTGGTCGGCTCACACGACGCACAGCACGCACGCGTACCGGTCGGCATTCGACACGCATGAGGAGAGAACCCGGTGGTCAGCCAGGAGCAGCGGCGGCGTCAGCTCGCCCGGGAGAAGTTCTTGCGGCAGCAGCAGCGGCGCACCAGCGCGCGACGCAGGGCGCGCATGCGCAACTCCGTGATCGCGTCGGTGCTCGGCGTGATCGTGATCGGCAGTGTGGCGCTGTACACGACCGGAGTGCTGAAGAACAACGACGACAAGGCGAACGCCAGCTCGGAGACGACGCCCAGCGCCTCCGCCTCGCCCAGCAAGGCACCGGACCCCTGCGCGAAGCCGGCGGCCGGCTCGGTGAAGAAGCTGAGCTGGAAGAAGGAGCCGGCGATGTCGATCGACACGTCCGCCGGCTACACCATGAAGCTGGCGACGACGTGCGGTGACATCGGCATCGCGCTGAAGACGTCGGCGGCCCCGCACACGGTGAACTCGTTCGACTTCCTGGCCGGGAAGGGCTTCTTCGACCACACGAAGTGCCACCGGCTCACCACCAACGGCATCTACGTGCTGCAGTGCGGCGACCCCACGGGGACCGGCAGCGGCGGCCCGGGGTACACGATCCCCGACGAGAACCTGAAGGACAAAAGCCTGAAGGGCGGTGTCTACCCGGCGGGTACGGTCGCCATGGCCAACACCGGTCAGAAGCACACCGGCGGCAGCCAGTTCTTCCTCGTGTACCAGGACAGTCAGTTGCCGCCCAGCTACACCCCGTTCGGCACGATCGACGCGGCCGGGATGAAGGTTCTGAAGAAGATCGCCGCGGCGGGCGAGAGCACCGGTCAGGGCGACGGAGCGCCGAACGCGACGGTCGTGATCAACAAGGCCACGGTCACCAAATCCTGACCACCAACTGCGAAATTTCGGTCGCGCGGGATGCGGACAGGCCACCCGCCGGTCGCCTATGTTGGCCGTGACGAAACTGTGGACGATGCCCGGGGGCGCTGAGGCCCTTCGCAGGCATCATGTGGAGGAGGCGCTGTGAGCAGCGACCCGTGGGGCCGCGTCGACGAGACGGGGACCGTGTACGTGCGTACGGCCGACGGCGAGCAGGTCGTCGGTTCCTGGCAGGCCGGCTCCCCCGAGGAGGCGCTGGCCTACTTCGAGCGCAAGTACGAGGGCCTGGTTGTCGAGATCGGCCTCCTCGAAAAGCGAGTGAAGACCACCGACCTGTCCGCGAAGGACGCCCAGGCCGCGATCGACCATCTGCGCGAGCAGGTGGAGGCGCACCACGCGGTCGGTGATCTGGAGGCGCTGCGCACCCGGCTCGCCGAGCTGGTGAAGACCGTCGAGTCGCGTCGCGAGGAGCGCCGCGCGCAGCGTGCCAAGCAGTCCGACGAGGCCCGGCAGGCCAAGGAGGACCTGGTCGTCGAGGCGGAGCAGCTGGCCCAGTCCGACCAGTGGCGGGCCGCCGGTGAGCGGCTGCGGGCCCTGGTGGACACCTGGAAGGGCCTGCCGCGTCTGGACCGCAAGTCGGACGACGAGCTGTGGCACCGCTTCTCGCACGCCCGGTCGGCGTTCTCCAAGCGGCGCAAGGCGCACTTCGCGCAACTCGACGCGCAGCGCGAGGACGCCCGCAAGGCGAAGGAGAAGCTGGTCGCCGAGGCGGAGTCGCTGTCCGGTTCGACGGACTGGGGTCCGACGGCGGCGCGCTACCGCGAGCTGATGGCCGAGTGGAAGGCCGCGGGCCGCGCTCAGCGCGAGCACGAGGACGACCTGTGGAACCGCTTCCGCGGCGCCCAGGACGTGTTCTTCGCGGCTCGCGGCTCGGCCTTCGCCGAACGCGACGCGGAGCAGACCGAGAACCTGAAGCTCAAGGAGGAACTGGCCGCCGAGGCCGAGAAGCTGCTGCCGATCACCGACCTGAAGGCGGCGCGGTCCGCCTTCCGTTCGATCAACGAGCGCTGGGAGGCGATCGGTCATGTGCCGCGGGACGCCCGTCCCAAGGTCGAGGGCCGGATGCACACGGTCGACCGGGCCATCCAGGAGGCCGAGGAGGCCGAGTGGCGCCGGACCAACCCGGAGGCACGCGCGCGTGCCGCGGGTCTGACCGGTCAGCTGCAGGCCGCCGTGGACAAGCTGAAGGCGGGGATCGAGCAGGCGCGCGCCCAGGGCAACACGTCGAAGGCGGAGAAGCTGGAGCGCGAGCTGGAGGGGCGCCAGGCGCTCCTGGACCAGGCTCTCAAGGGCCTCCAGGAGTTCGGCGGCTAGGAAGCCCGACGAGGAGCACGACGACACCGGGAGGGGCCCCGTACGCGGCGTACGGGGCCCCTCTCGTCCTTCTCGTCGTGTCGCGCCCGCCCGCTAGGAGCGGGTGCGCGCCGACGTCACCCGGTAGACGTCGTAGACGCCCTCCACGCCGCGTACCGCCTTCAGGACGTGACCCAGGTGCTTGGGGTCGCCCATCTCGAAGGTGAAGCGGGAGGTGGCCACCCGGTCGCGGGAGGTCTGGACGGCCGCGGAGAGGATGTTGACGTGCTGGTCGGACAGGACGCGGGTGACGTCCGAGAGCAGCCGGGAGCGGTCCAGCGCCTCGACCTGGATGGCGACCAGGAAGACCGAGGACTGGGTGGGCGCCCACTCGACGTCGAGGATGCGCTCGGGCTCACGTGACAGCGACTCCACGTTGACGCAGTCGCTGCGGTGGACCGAGACGCCGCTGCCGCGCGTGACGAACCCGATGATCGGGTCGCCGGGAACCGGGGTGCAGCAGCGGGCCAGCTTGACCCAGACGTCGTCGACGCCCTTCACGACCACGCCGGGGTCCTGGCTGCTGCGGCGCTTGCTGCGGCGGCCGCGGCTCGGCGGTACCGCCTCGTCGATCTCCTCGGTGGCCGCCTCCTCGCCGCCGAGTGCCTGCACCAGCTTCTGCACGACGTTCTGCGCGGCCACGTGGCCCTCGCCGATCGCCGCGTACAGCGAGGAGATGTCCGGGTAGCGCATCTCGTGCGCGAGTGTGACCAGCGAGTCGCCGGTGAGGATGCGCTGGATCGGCAGGTTCTGCTTGCGCATCGCGCGGACGATGGCGTCCTTGCCCTGCTCGATCGCCTCGTCCCGGCGCTCCTTGGAGAACCAGCCCCGGATCTTGTTGCGGGCGCGGGGCGACTTGACGAAGCCGAGCCAGTCGCGGGAGGGGCCGGCACCGGGCGCCTTGGAGGTGAAGACCTCCACCAGATCGCCGTTGTCGAGGGTCGATTCGAGCGGCACGAGCCTGCCGTTGACCCGCGCTCCTATGGTGCGGTGGCCGACCTCGGTGTGCACCGCGTACGCGAAGTCCACCGGGGTGGCGCCGGCCGGGAGCGCTATGACGTCGCCCTTGGGGGTGAAGACGAAGACCTCGTTGCGGGACAGGTCGAAGCGCAGGGACTCCAGGAACTCGCTGGGGTCCTCGGTCTCCTTCTGCCAGTCCAGCAGCTGCCGCAGCCAGGCCATGTCGTTGAGGTGGTCGTCCTTGCCCTTGCCGGACGACTTCGGCACGTCGGTGCGGACCTTGGAGGCGCCGGCGACCGCCTCCTGCTTGTACTTCCAGTGCGCGGCGATGCCGTACTCGGCGCGGCGGTGCATGTCGAACGTGCGGATCTGGAGCTCGACCGGCTTGCCGTTGGGGCCGATGACCGTCGTGTGCAGCGACTGGTACATGTTGAACTTGGGCATCGCGATGTAGTCCTTGAAGCGCCCGGGAACGGGGTTCCAGCGCGCGTGGACCGTACCCAGGGCCGCGTAGCAGTCGCGGACGGTGTCCACCAGGACGCGGATGCCGACCAGGTCGTAGATCTCCGCGAAGTCCCGGCCGCGGACGATCATCTTCTGGTAGACGCTGTAGTAGTGCTTCGGCCGGCCGGTGACGGTCGCCTTGATACGGGCGGCGCGCAGGTCGGACTGGACCTCGTCGGTCACTATGGCCAGGTACTCGTCGCGCTTGGGCGCCCGCTCGGCGACCAGCCGGACGATCTCGTCGTACATCTTGGGGTAGAGGATCGCGAACGCGAGGTCCTCCAGCTCCCACTTGATGGTGTTCATGCCCAGGCGGTGGGCGAGCGGCGCGTAGATCTCCAGGGTCTCGCGCGCCTTCTTCTCCTGCTTCTCGCGCTTGAGGTAGCGCATGGTCCGCATGTTGTGCAGCCGGTCGGCGAGCTTGATGACCAGGACGCGCGGGTCCTTGGCCATCGCGACGACCATCTTGCGTACGGTCTCCGCCTGCGCGGCCTCACCGAACTTGACCTTGTCGAGCTTGGTGACGCCGTCGACGAGCAGCGCGACCACGTCGCCGAAGTCCCGGCGCAGGTCCTCCAGGCCGTACTCGGTGTCCTCGACGGTGTCGTGCAGCAGGCCCGCCATCAGGGTCGCCGGGTCCATGCCCAGCTCGGCGAGGATCGTGGTGACCGCCAGCGGGTGCGTGATGTACGGGTCGCCGCTCTTGCGCTTCTGGCCGCGGTGCCAGCGCTCGGCGACCTGGTAGGCGCGCTCGATCTGGCGCAGCGTCGCGTTCTCGATCTTGGGGTCGTTGCTGCGGACTATGCGCAGCAAGGGTTCCAGGACCGGGTTGTACGGATTGGCGCGCTGCACGCCGAGCCTGGCCAGACGGGCGCGGACGCGGTTGGAGGAGCCGGTGCGCGAGGGCGTGCCGGTGTTGGGACGGGCCGTGGGCGGCGCCTCGGGGCGCTCGGCCGGGACCGGCTTGGGACGCGACTGCTCGGCCGACTTGTCGACGGGCGCGGACTGGGCGTGCTCCACCGGCCCGCGGGCGTCGTTCTTCGCGTGCGGTGTGTTCGGCGCGGGCTTGGCCGCGGCTGCCGAGGCGGGCTCGGGCTTGGCGGCGGTCAGGTGCTGGGCCTCGTCTGGCAAGAGGACTCCTCGTGCGCGATCCGGGTCCCCCAGTCAGGCCCCGGACAACCATGGTAGCGATCCGGCCGCCCCCGAACGTGCGGAGCCCGTCCGAACGGCCGCCCGGACGTCAACGCGGAGGGCGCCCGCCGGATTCCCGGCTTCCGTATGTGCAGCCATGCCGATGCCCAAGGAACAGCCCCGGGTGCGGACTCGAGGCCGGCACCCGGGGCTGTCTCGTTCCCGGAACTCTGCTCAGACGGTGAGTATGGCCTCCAGGGGCGCGCCCCTGAGCGCTGCCTCCAGGCGGGCCCGGCCGCTCAGGAAGGTCAGCTCCATGAGGACCGCGACGCCCGCGACCTCGGCGCCCGCGCGGTGGATCAGCTCGATCGAGGCCTCGGCGGTGCCGCCGGTGGCCAGCACGTCGTCGACGATCAGGATCCGGTCGTCCGCGCCGATGTCCTCGGCGTGCACCTCGATCTCCGCGGAGCCGTACTCCAGCTCGTAGGCCTGGCGCAGGGTGGCCCCGGGAAGCTTGCCCGCCTTGCGGACCGGGATGAAGCCGAGGCCGGCGCGGACGGCGACCGGGGAGCCCAGGATGAAGCCCCGGGCCTCCAGGCCGACGATCTTGGTGGCGCCGGTGCGCGCGGCGATCCCGGCGAGGGCGTCGGTGAGCGCGGTGAACGCGGCCGCGTCGGCCAGCAGCGGCGTGATGTCCTTGAACATCACGCCCTCCTCCGGGTAGTCCTCGACGTCCCGGATGCGGCTGAGCAGCAGCTCCTTGAGGTCGCTCATCGGCGCTTCCCGGAGGGACGGCCGCGGCTGCCGCGGGTGCGGGACGCCGGCTGGTTGCGCGGGCCGACGACGGCCGGTGCGGTGTCCTCCGGGTCCTCGCCGGCGCCCCGGGCCCCGGCCAGTTCCTCCTCGGCGGAGGCCTGCGCCCGCTTGGCGAGCACGCGCTTGCGCAGCGCCTTCATCTGCGGCTCCATCTCCTTGAGGTCGGCGACGAGCGGCGTGGCGATGAAGATCGACGAGTAGGCACCGGCGGCGAGGCCGACGAACAGCGACAGCGAGATGTCGTTGAGCGTGCCCGCGCCGAGGAAGCCGCCGCCGATGAACAGCAGACCGGCGACCGGGAGCAGCGCGACGACCGTGGTGTTGATCGAACGGACCAGGGTGCCGTTGATCGACTGGTTGGCGATGTCGCTGTAGGTGAAGCGGGTCTGCTTGGTGATGTCCTTGGTCTGCTCCTTGAGGCTGTCGAAGACGACGACCGTGTCGTAGAGCGAGTAGCCGAGGATCGTCAGCAGACCGATGACCGTACCGGGCGTGACCTCGAAGCCGACCAGGGCGTAGATACCGGTCGTGATGGTGATGTCGTGGATCAGCGCGACCAGGGCCGCGACGGCCATGCGCCACTCGAAGGCGATCGCCAGGTAGACCACCACGAGGATCATGAAGATCGCGAGGCCCTCCCAGGCCTTGTTGGCGATCTCGTCACCCCAGCTGGGCCCGACCAGGTCGGCGGCGATGGACTCGGGGTCCACGTTCATGTCCTTGGCCAGCGCGACCTTGGCCGCGTCCGACTTCGTGGTGTCCATGCCCGCGATCTGGATGCGCAGACCGCCCGTGCCGAGCTTCTGCACGACCGCGTCGTGGCCGGAGGCCTCCTTCGCGTAGGTCTCCGCCTGGGACACCGAGACGCTGGTCTTCCCGGTGGTGAAGACGGCGCCGCCCTGGAAGTCGATGCCCATGTTCAGGCCGCGCACCGCCAGGCCGAGGATGGCCGTGATGGTGATCAGGATGGAGACGCCGTACCAGATCTTGCGCTTGCCGACGAAGTCGTAGCTGATCTCGCCGCGGTGGAGTCGGGCGCCGAGGTTGCCGAGTTTCGACATCGCTCACGCTTCCTTCGGGTCGACAGGGCCGGCGGCGGGGCCGGCGGGACGGCGGGTGCGGCGCAGCGGGGGCTTGGCGCCCAGGCCCTTCGGGTCGAGCCCGGACCACTTGTGGCCGTTCGCGAAGAACGGGCGCCTGGCGAGGATCGTCATGAGCGGCTTGGTGAAGAAGAAGACGACCACCACGTCGAGCACGGTCGTCAGACCGAGCGTGAACGCGAAGCCCTGGACCTTGCCGACGGTCACGATGAAGAGCACGGCCGCGGCCAGGAACGACACGAAGTCGGAGACCAGGATGGTGCGCCGGGCCCGCGGCCAGGCCCGCTCGACGGCGGGACGCAGCGTGCGGCCCTCGCGGATCTCGTCCCGGATGCGTTCGAAGAACACGATGAACGAGTCCGCCGTGATACCGATCGCGACGATCGCACCGCAGACGGCCGGCAGGTTCAGCGCGAAGTGGATCGCGGGGCCGAGCAGCGCCATGATCACGTACGTGAGGATCGCGGACACCATCAGCGACGGGATCGCCACGACCGACAGGCCGCGGTAGAAGGCCAGCAGATAGATGATGACCAGGGCCAGGCCGATCGCGCCCGCGATCAGACCCGCGTGCAGCTGCTCGCCGCCGAGCGCGGCGGTCACGGTGGTGACGCTCTGCTCCTTGAAGGAGAGCGGGAGCGCGCCGTACGACAGCATGTTGGCGAGGCTCTGGGCCTCCGTCTGGGTGAATCTGCCCGAGATCTCGGCCTGGCCGCCGGTGATGGACTGGCTGACGTACGGGCTGGAGACGACCTGGCCGTCCAGGACGATGCCGAACTCGTTCTGCGGCTGCTGGTTCTTGGCCAGCTGGGCGGTGACGTCCGCGAACTTCTTGGATCCGCTGCCGGTGAAGGTCATCTGGACCTGCCAGCCGGCGGCGGTCTGCGTGTCGTAGACGGCCTGGGCCTTCTTGACCTCGGTGCCGTCGACGGCGGCCGGCCCGAGCACGTACTTGTACCAGACACCGGAGATCTTGCCGCAGGCCACGGTGGGGTCGGTGGGCTTGGCGGCCTTGCCGGCGGTGGTCTGAGCCGACTTCTTGGAGCAGTCCAGCGCGGCGTACTCGGCCTGCAGCTTGGAGGCCGCCGCGGAGGCCGAGGAGGAGGCGGAGGGGCTCGCGGACGCCTTGGCCGAGGAGGAGGCGCTCGCCGAGGGGGACGGCGTCGAGTCGGCCTTCAGGGCGTCGGTGACGGCGCGGCCCTGGGAGGTGGCGGAGGACGACGGGGACGCGGAGGACGACCCGGTCGCCTTCTGGGAAGCGCTGCTCGACGGGGAGGCGCTCGGGGAGGCGCTGGAGCTGCCGCTGGAGGACGCGCTCGGAGAGGCGCTCGGCGCGGCACCGGCGCTGGCCTCGCTGGCCAGGACCGGGCGGAAGTACAGCTTGGCGGTGGTGCCGACCTGCTGGCGGGCCTCCTCGGAGTTGGTGCCCTTGGGGATGTTGACGATGATGTTGCTCGTCCCCTGGGTCTGCACCTCCGCCTCGGACACACCGAGGCCGTTGACACGGCGGTTCATGATCTCGACCGCGGTGTTCATGTTGGCCTTGTTGATCGCGTTCGGCTGGCCCGGCTCGTTGTGCGCCTGGAGCGTGATGCTCGTACCACCGGCCAGGTCGATGCCGAGACGCGGCGTGGTGTTCCCGGAGGCGAACATCCCTCCGGTCAGCGCCACGATGGCGATCAGGATGAGGGCCAGCGAGCGCCCTGGCCTGCTCTGGGCGCTCGCGCTCCGGCCCCTCTTAGGTGCTGCCACCTTCTCGTACTCCCTCTCGGGCCGCCGTGCGCCTGGTCGGCGGCGCGGTCGGCCATGACATGGTGTCGGGATCCCGTACGGGAGACAGACGCGCCCGGGGTGCGAGGTGCGCGCGTGGTGCGCGCACCGCTCCCCGGGGCGCGGCTACTTCGCGTCGGAGTCGCCGTCGGTCTTCTTCGGCTCTTCGCCCGCCTTCGCCTCGGTGGTCCCGGCCTCGTCGGCCTTGGCCTCGGCGGTCTCCGCGACGCCGTCCTCGGCCGCGTCCTTCTTCCCGAGGTCGACGGCCTTGTCGTCGGAGGCGGCGGCAGCGTCGGCAGGCTCGTCGTCGGTCTCGGTGAGGGAGGAGGCGTCGTCCGGGACGACGTCGGAGTCGGACTTCAGGTCGTGCTCGATACCGTGCACGATGCGGTTGTACTCGTCGTCCGTGAGAACGGCGCCGATCGCGTTCTTCGCGAAGAGAAGCTCGACACCCGGGCCGGCGTCGAGGAGGACGGTGTCCTCGCTGACTTCCTTGACCGTCGCGTACATGCCCCCGATCGTGCGGACACCGTTTCCGGGCTGGATCTCGTTCCGCATCTGGTTGGCCTGCTGCTGGCGCTTCCTGGTGGAACGCGTCATCAGGAACATGGCCGCGATGAGGACGATGAACACGAGAAGAGGCAAGCTATTCACGGGACGGGGTTTCCTTCGCACAGCCGCGGCGGTGAGCGGCCTGGATGATGGGGGTGTGCTCGGCGCCGCCCGCAAAGGCGGCATCGGCGGAGTCTAAGCGAGTCCGCGCGCATGGAACAACGCTCAGCATGGCACCTGGGTTCCTGCCCTCGCCAATGCCCCGCCGTCACGAAGCGATCACGTCTGCCGCCGAGGCCTGGCGGACGGCCGGCGGAGCCCGTACGCGGTACGGCGGGTCCGCCGGGGCCGCGTCAGCTGTCGAACAGGTCCTGCTGGCCGGATCCGCCGGCCGCCCCGCGCGGGGCCGTCAGCCCCAGGTGGGCCCAGGCCGCGGGGGTCGCGACGCGGCCGCGCGGGGTGCGGGCGAGGAGGCCCTCGCGCACCAGGAAGGGCTCGGCGACCTCCTCGACCGTCTCGCGCTCCTCCCCCACCGCGACCGCGAGCGTCGAGAGGCCGACCGGGCCGCCGCCGAACAGCTTGAGCAGGGCCTGCAGGACCGCGCGGTCGAGCCGGTCGAGGCCGCGTTCGTCCACCTCGTAGACGGCGAGGGCGGCGTGCGCGATGTCGCGGGTGATCAGGCCGTCGGCCTTGACCTGCGCGTAGTCGCGGACGCGGCGCAGCAGCCGGTTGGCGATACGGGGAGTGCCGCGGGAGCGGCCGGCGATCTCGGCGGCGCCGGCCGGCTCGATCTCGACGTCCAGGAGGTGGGCCGAGCGGTGCACGACCCGTTCCAGCTCGTGCGGCTCGTAGAACTCCATGTGCGCGGTGAAGCCGAAGCGGTCGCGCAGCGGCGGCGGCAGCAGGCCCGCCCGGGTGGTGGCGCCGACCAGGGTGAACGGGGGCAGTTCGAGAGGGATCGCGGTCGCACCGGGGCCCTTGCCGACGATGACGTCGACCCGGAAGTCCTCCATCGCCATGTAGAGCATCTCCTCGGCGGGCCGCGACATGCGGTGGATCTCGTCGAGGAAGAGGACCTCGCCCTCCTGGAGGGAGGAGAGGATGGCGGCCAGGTCGCCGGCGTGCTGGATGGCGGGGCCCGAGGTGATCCGGATGGGGGCGCCCATCTCCGCCGCGATGATCATCGAGAGGGTGGTCTTGCCCAGGCCGGGCGCGCCGGAGAGCAGGACGTGGTCGGCGGTGGCGCCCCGCGCGCGTGCGGCGCGCAGCACCAGGTCGAGCTGCTCGCGGACCTTCTCCTGGCCGATGAACTCGCCCAGGTCCTTGGGGCGCAGGGCCGCCTCGACGGCCTGGTCCTCGCGGTCGGCGACGGCGCCCACCAGCCGCTCCGTGTCGGCGCCGGTGTCGGTCGTGTCGTCCCAGTTCATAAGTGATGTGCCTCAGCGGTGGTGGGTCAGCGGGCGCGGTTGAGGGTCTGGAGGGCGGCCTTCAGGAGCCGGCCCACCTCGGGGGTGCCGCCCGCCGCCTCGGCCTGCGGGGCGACCGCGGTGACGGCCTCGTCGGCCTCCCGGGTCGCGTAGCCGAGGCCGATCAGGGCGGCGTGCAGCTGGTCGCGCCAGCCCTGGGTGACGGGCGCGCCGACCGCGGGGGCGCCGACCGGTTCGCCGAGCCGGTCCTTCAGTTCGAGGAGCAGCTTCTGGGCGCCCTTCTTGCCGATGCCGGGGACGGCGATGAGGGCCTTCTCGTCCCCCGTGGCGACCGCGCGGCGCAGTGCGTCGGGGCTGTGCACGGCGAGCATCGCCTGGGCGAGCCGGGGGCCGACGCCGCTCGCGGTCTGCAGCAGTTCGAAGACCTGGCGTTCGTCGTCGTCCGCGAAGCCGTACAGGGTGAGCGAGTCCTCCCTCACCACCAGCGACGTGGCGAGTTTGGCCGGCTGGCCCGTCCGCAGCCCGGACAGGGTGTTGGGCGAGCACTGGACGGCGATGCCGATCCCTCCGACCTCGACGACCGCGGAGTCCGGGGCGAGGGCGGCGACCGGGCCGCTGACGAAGGCGATCATGCCGTACGGCCTTTCGTTGCGTTGGCTGCGTGCAGGGCCACGGCCTGCTGGAGTCGGTTCTGGGCGGGGGCGCGCCAGATGTGGCAGATGGCGAGCGCGAGGGCGTCGGCGGCGTCGGCGGGCTTGGGCGGGGCGCCGAGCCGGAGCAGCCGGGTGACCATGGCACCGACCTGGGCCTTGTCGGCGCGGCCCGAGCCGGTGACGGCGGCCTTGACCTCACTGGGGGTGTGCAGGGCGACGGGGATGCCCCGGCGGGCGGCGCACAGCATGGCGACGGCGCTGGCCTGGGCGGTGCCCATCACGGTCCGTACGTTGTGCTGGCTGAACACCCGCTCCACGGCGACGAATTCGGGCCGGTGCTCGTCGAGCCACTGTTCGATGCCCTGCTCGATGGCGACGAGGCGATGGCCGAGCTCGCCGTCCGCGGGCGTCCGCACGACCCCCACGCCGACCATGGTGAGCGGCCGCCCGGCGACGCCCTCGACGACACCGACACCGCACCGGGTCAGCCCGGGGTCCACCCCCAGTACGCGCACCTTGCCCCCTCCCTTCGGTCACCTGTTTGTGCAGGCTAGCGGGTGCCACCGACAACGGCCGACATGGCGACGGGCCGACGGGTGTGTCCCGTCGGCCCGTTGCGTCCGTGCAGCCCTCGGCGGCGCTACGCGTCCACCTTCTCCATGACCTCGTCGCTGACGTCGAAGTTGGCGAAGACGTTCTGGACGTCGTCGCTGTCCTCCAGGGCGTCGATCAGCTTGAAGATCTTCTTGGCGCCCTCCTCGTCCAGTTCGACCTGCATGGTCGGGACGAAGTTGGCCTCGGCGGAGTCGTAGTCGATCCCGGCGTCCTGGAGGGCGGTGCGGACGGCGACCAGGTCGGTGGCCTCGCTCAGCACCTCGAAGGACTCGCCCAGGTCGTTGACCTCCTCGGCGCCGGCGTCCAGGACCGCGCCGAGCACGTCGTCCTCGGTCAGCTCGCCCTTGGGGACGATGACGACGCCCTTGCGGTTGAAGAGGTACGACACCGAGCCCGGGTCGGCCATGGAGCCGCCGTTGCGGGTCATGGCGACCCGGACGTCGGAGGCGGCGCGGTTGCGGTTGTCGGTGAGGCACTCGATGAGGACCGCGACGCCGTTCGGGCCGTAGCCCTCGTACATGATCGTCTCGTAGTCGGCGCCGCCGGCCTCGAGGCCGCCGCCGCGCTTGACCGCGGAGTCGATGTTCTTGTTCGGGACCGACTGCTTCTTCGCCTTCTGGATGGCGTCGTAGAGGGTCGGGTTGCCGTCGATGTCGACACCGCCCATCCGGGCCGCGACCTCGATGTTCTTGATCAGCTTCGCGAAGAGCTTGCCGCGCTTGGCATCGATCACGGCCTTCTTGTGCTTCGTCGTAGCCCATTTAGAGTGGCCGGACATCTGCCTGTCTCCTTCGCGTAACCCATCCAAACAACGAACGCCAGAGATCCTACTAGGACTCCGTCGCCCGGTTCGCGTGCACCATGTCGACGAACAGGGCGTGCACACGGTGGTCGCCGGTCAGTTCCGGGTGGAAGGACGTGGCGAGCGCGTTGCCCTGGCGGACCGCGACGATGTGGCCGTCGTGCTCGGCGAGCACCTCGACGTCGGCGCCCACGGACTCGACCCAGGGGGCGCGGATGAAGACGCCCTCCACAGGAGCGCCGTCGATGCCGCGCACGTCGACCGCCGACTCGAACGACTCGTTCTGCCGCCCGAAGGCGTTGCGGCGCACGATCATGTCGATGCCGCCGATCGTCTCCTGGCCCGACCGCGGGTCGAGGATCTTGTCGGCGAGCATGATCATGCCCGCGCAGGTGCCGTACACCGGCATTCCGGCCCGTACGCGCGCGCGGAGCGGGTCCATCACGCCGAACAGGACGGCCAGCTTGGAGATCGTGGTGGACTCGCCGCCCGGTACGACCAGGCCGTCCACCTCGGCGAGTTCCTCGGGGCGGCGCACCGGCCTGGCCACGGCGTCGGCCGCGGCCAGGGCGACGAGGTGCTCCCGTACGTCGCCCTGGAGCGCGAGCACTCCTACGACGGGAGTGGTCATCACCAGCCCCGGTTCGCGTAGCGCTCGGCCTCGGGGAGGGTGTCGCAGTTGATGCCGACCATGGCCTCGCCGAGGTTGCGGGACGCGTCCGCGATGATCTTCGGGTCGTCGTAGAAGGTGGTGGCCTTGACGATGGCGGCGGCGCGCTTGGCCGGGTCGCCGGACTTGAAGATGCCGGAGCCGACGAAGACGCCCTCGGCGCCGAGCTGGCGCATCAGCGCGGCGTCGGCGGGGGTGGCGACGCCACCGGCGGAGAACAGCACGACCGGCAGCTTGCCCAGCTCGGCGACCTCCTTGACCAGCTCGTAGGGGGCACGCAGCTCCTTGGCGGCGGCGTACAGCTCGTTGTTGTCGCAGCCGCGCAGCTTGGCGATCTCACCCTTGATCTGGCGCAGGTGACGGACGGCCTCCACGACGTTGCCGGTGCCGGCCTCGCCCTTGGAGCGGATCATGGCCGCGCCCTCGGCGATCCGGCGCAGGGCCTCGCCCAGGTTGGTGGCACCGCAGACGAAGGGGGTGGTGAACGCCCACTTGTCGGAGTGGTTGACCTCGTCGGCCGGGGTGAGGACCTCGGACTCGTCGATGTAGTCGACACCGAGGGACTGCAGGACCTGGGCCTCGACGAAGTGGCCGATGCGGGACTTGGCCATGACCGGGATGGAGACGGCCTCGATGATGCCCTCGATCATGTCCGGGTCGGACATCCGGGCCACGCCGCCGTCCTTGCGGATGTCGGCCGGGACCCGCTCCAGGGCCATGACGGCGACGGCGCCCGCGTCCTCGGCGATCTTCGCCTGCTCCGGCGTGACGACGTCCATGATCACGCCGCCCTTGAGCTGCTCGGCCATGCCGCGCTTCACGCGGGCGGTGCCGGTCTCGGGGGCCTGGTTGTCGATGGTGGACACGGGTGACCTCACTCGTTGAAAGAGGGTTTCTGCGAACACCGAGGAAACGCGAGCGGACCAGTCCACAGCAAGGGCCAATGGGAAGGCCGTGGATCCTTTTACCGGCCGGCTGCCCCGCTAGACCGCGCGCTCCGCCAGAGCCGCGGGCGGCTCGTCGTCCATCTCGAAGGCCATGGGGAACGGGGCGTGTCCGGCCAGCCGGAACCAGCGGACCTTGCGGTGTTCGCGCAGCCTGCGGGCCGCGCCGACGGCGTCGTTGTGGAACCGGCGGGCCATCGGCACCCGGCGCACGGCCTCCCCCAGCTCGTTCGCCGCCGCCTCGCCGCCGGGCGCCTCACGGACCTCCTCCACCTGCTGCGGCTCCTCGAAGACGGCGCGCAACGCCTGGCTCAGCTCGCTCTCGGCGACCTCCCGCTGCTCCTCCTCGGCCTGCCGGGCGGCGTGCGCGGCCTCGTAGAGCACGATCGAGGCGGCCGGGTCCAGCACGCCCGAGGTGGCCAGCTCCTGGGCGACGGAGGCGCGCCGCAGCAACTGGGCGTCCAGGGCGGCGCGGGCGGCGTCGATCCGCGCGTGCAGCCGGTCGAGCCGCCCGGCGGTCCAGCTCAGGTAGAGGCCGGTCACCACGAGGGCGGCGAGAACACACAGGGTCCAGACGAGCGTTGCGGTCACGGGCGGAACGCTATAGGAAGCGCCGGCGGCAGCGCCCTCCCAGCCGAGCTCCCGGCCGAGCTCCCTAGTCCCGCGCCAGCCCGAACCGTGCCCGCAGCCCCGGGCGTTCGTCCGCCGCCACCGCCGCCGCTCCCGCGGTCACCGTCTCGTAGACGGAGAGGATGTCCGCGCCGACCGTCGACCAGTCGAACCGGCGCACGTGGACGCTGCCGCGCTCCCGCAGCTCCGCCCGGCGCTCCGGGTTCTCCAGCAGCCGTACCGCCGCCTGGGCCAGCGCGTCGGCGTCCTCGTTGGCGAAGAGCTCGCCGGCCGCTCCCTGGTCCAGGACCTGGGCGAAGGCGTCGAGGTCGGAAGCGAGGACGGGGGCGCCGGCGGAAAGGGCCTCCACCAGGATGATGCCGAAGCTCTCACCGCCGGTGTTGGGCGCGATGTACAGGTCGAGGCTGCGCAGGAAGCGGGCCTTGTCCGCGTCGCTGATCATGCCGAGGAACTCGACGCGCGAGCGCAGCTCGGCGGGCAGGGACTCCACCGCGGCCTCCTCGTCACCCCGGCCGGCCACCAGGAGCCTGGTCCCCGGGCGGGCGGCGAGGATCGCGGGGAGGGCCTTCATCAGCACCGGCAGGCCCTTGCGGGGCTCGTCGATACGGCCGATGAAGCCGATGGTGCCCCCCTGCCACTCGGGGCGCGGCTCGGCCTTGGCGAAGAAGTCGACGTCGACGCCGTTGGGGATGACGACCGCGTCGCCGCCCAGGTGCTCGACGAGAGTGCGGCGGGCGTACTCGCTGACCGCGATCCGGGCGCTGATCTTCTCCAGGGCGGCCTGGAGGATCGAGTACGCGGCGATCATCGCGCGGGACCGCGGGTTGGAGGTGTGGAAGGTCGCCACCATCGGGCCCTGCGCCGCCCAGCAGGTCAGCAGGCCGAGCGAGGGCGAGGTCGGCTCGTGGATGTGGACCACGTCGAACGCGCCCTCGTGCAGCCAGCGGCGCACCCGCGCGGCGGACAGCAGGCCGAAGTTGAGCCGGGCCACCGAGCCGTTGTAGGGCACCGGGACCGCACGGCCCGCCGAGACGACGTAGGGCGGCAGCGGGGTGTCGTCGTCGGCGGGGGCCAGCACGGAGACGTCGTGGCCGAGGCGGATGAAGTACTCGGCGAGGTCACGGATGTGGAACTGGACGCCCCCGGGGACGTCCCAGGAGTACGGGCAGACGATGCCGATCCTCACGACGGTCCCTTCGCGGGGTCGAGATCGGCGAGCCACAAACGCTGGAGCATGTGCCAGTCCTCCGGATGGTCGGCGATCCCGGTGGCGAAGGCGTCGGCCAGCGCCTGTGTCATGACAGACGTCCTCGAGGTCCGGTCACCTGACTCGGGTACCTCGATCGGGGCGTGGACGCGCCCCTTCATGACGGGGGTGTCGTCGTACCAGAGCGTCACGGGAAGCAGGTGGGCGCCGGTCTGCTGGGCGAGCAGGGCCGGGCCCGCGGGCATCCTGGCGGTGGCACCGAAGAAGTCGACCTCGACGCCGGACGCGGACAGGTCGCGGTCGGCGACCAGGCAGACCAGGCCGCCGTCGCGGAGCCTGCGGGCCAGGGTGCCGAAGGCGGAGCCGCCGCTGTGCGGGAGGACCTCCATGCCGAGTCCCTCGCGGTAGGCGACGAACCGGTCGTAGAGGGTCTCCGGCTTGAGGCGTTCGGCGACCGTGGTGAACGGGGTCTTCAGCTCGGTGGTGACCCAGGCGCCCGCGAGGTCCCAGTTGGCCAGGTGCGGCAGCGCGAGGATCACGCCCCGGCCGGAGGCGAGGCCGTCGGTGAGGTGGTGGAGGTCCTTGGGGGCGAAACCGGCCCGGACGCGCTGCTCGCTCCAGGCCGGGAGCCGGAAGGACTCCATCCAGTAGCGCAGGTACGACCGCATGCCCGCCCGGGAGAGTTCGCGCAGCCGCTCCGGGCCCGCGTCGGGCCGCACGCGCGCGTAATTCGATTCGAGCCGTTGCACGCCCTTGCCGCGCCGCTTCCAGGCGAGGTCCGCGAGGGAGTCGCCGAGGCGCACCGCGACCGGTTCGGGGAGCTTCTTGACGGTGCCCCAGCCCATTCCGTACAGGGCGTCGGTGAGCCGCTCCGCGGCGGTCACTGGGTGGCCTCCGTGCCGTGCGGGGCCCGCTCGCCCTCGGCCGCCGCCTCCGCCTCGGCGGACTCACGGCGCACGGTGACGACCCGCTGCACCAGGGTGACCAGGCTGCCCGCGGCGACGATCCACAGGGCGATGGGGAGCAGGATCTGGATGCCCGGGACGCCGAACTTGTGGAATCCGGCCAGACCGGCCGCCACCAGCGAGATGACCAGCCGCTCGGCGCGCTCCACGAGCCCGTTGACCGCGACCGGGAGCCCGATGGACTCGCCGCGCGCCTTGGTGTACGACACCACCTGGCCGCTGGCCAGGCAGAAGATCGAGACCGCGCACAGGACGTCGTTGTCGCCGTTGCCCGCGTACCAGAGGGCGAAGCCGCCGAAGATCGCGCCGTCGGCGACCCGGTCCAGGGTGGAGTCGAGGAAGGCGCCCCAGCGGCTGGTGCGGCCCAGCTGACGGGCCATGTTGCCGTCGACCAGGTCCGAGAACACGAACAGCGTGATCACGATCGTGCCCCAGAAGAACTCGCCCCGGGGGAAGAAGACCAGTGCGCCCGCGACCACTCCGGCCGTACCGAGGAGCGTGACCGTGTCCGGGCTCACGCCCCGGCGGATGAGAAACGCGGCGAACGGTGTGAGGACACGCGTGAAGAATGCACGCGCGTACTTGTTCAGCATGGCCTTCCCGACGGTCGTTGCGCCGTGCGGCCCCTGCTGGCCACCCCGGCTGGCCCATCGTAGCCACGCGCGCGTGTGTGCGACGGGCGGGCACTCTCGGACGGCCCCCGCGGCCGGGGCCGCCGGGGCCGCGCGGGCACGATCGCGTCCTTCGTATGGACGCACCGTGACAGGAGTGGAAAGCTCGAATGACCGCGGGCGTCGTCGGAGCCGCCACCGCACGCGGCCCGGCCTGCCCGCGCCCACAGAGACCTCACCGTGCACGGGAGGCAAAACCATGGGCGACAAGGTCAAGGAACACGCCGGAGCCGCCGGCAGGGCTACGGCGGCCGACCACCCCGCGTCCGTACGGAATGTGGTGCTGGTCGGCCACTCCGGAGCGGGCAAGACGACATTGGTGGAGGCTCTCGCGCTGACCGCGGGAGCGGTGAACCGGGCGGGCCGCGTGGAGGACGGCGGCACCGTCTCGGACTACGACGACATCGAGCACCGGCAGCAACGCTCCGTACAGCTGTCGCTGGTGCCGGTCGACTGGAACGGAATCAAGATCAACCTCCTGGACACCCCGGGGTACGCCGACTTCGTCGGCGAGCTGAGGGCCGGTCTGCGCGCGGCGGACGCGGCCCTCTTCGTCGTCTCGGCCTCCGACGGGGTGGACGGCTCGACCCGGATGGTGTGGGAGGAGTGCGCGGCCGTCGGGATGCCGCGGGCGATCGTCGTCACGCACCTGGAGGCCGCCCGCGCGGACTTCGAGGAGATGACCCGGGTGTGCGCCGAGGCCTTCGGCGGCGACGACCCCGACGCCGTGCTCCCGCTGTACCTGCCGCTGCACGGCCCGCAGGGCCCGGACGGGCACGCACCGGTGACGGGTCTGGTCGGGCTGCTCACGCAGAAGCTGTTCGACTACTCCTCCGGGGAGCGCAAGGAGTCCGAGCCCGGGCCCGACCGGCTCCCGGACATCGACGAGGCCCGCAACCGGCTCATCGAGGGGATCATCTCGGAGAGCGAGGACGAGACGCTCATGGACCGCTATCTGGGCGGCGAGCAGATCGACCTCAAGACGCTGATCGAGGATCTGGAGCGGGCCGTCGCCCGCGGCACCTTCTTCCCCGTCCTGGCCGCCGCCCCCGCGGCGGAGGGCGCCCGCCAGGGGCTCGGCACGGTGGAACTGCTGGAACTGGTCACGGGCGGCTTCCCGACGCCGTTCGAGCACCCCACACCGGGGGTCACCACGGTCGACGGCGAGCCGCGCGAGATCAAGCCGTGCGACACCGCCGGTCCGCTGGTCGCCGAGGTGGTGAAGACCGCCTCCGACCCCTACGTCGGCCGGGTCTCGCTGGTGCGGGTCTTCTCCGGCACCCTGCGCCCGGACGAGACGGTGCACGTCTCCGGGCACGGGCTGGCCGACCGGGGCCACGAGGACCACGACGTCGACGAGAAGATCGGCGCGCTGTCCACCCCGTTCGGCAAACAGCAGCGGCCCGTCACCCACGTCATCGCCGGTGATCTCGCCTGTGTGGCGAAGCTGGGCCGCGCGGAGACCGGGGACACGCTCTCGGCCAAGGACGACCCGCTGCTCATGGAACCGTGGGAGATGCCCGACCCGCTGCTGCCGCTCGCCATCGAGGCGCACAGCAAGGCCGACGAGGACAAGCTCTCGCAGGGGCTCGCCCGACTGGTCGCCGAGGACCCGACCATGCGGCTCGAACAGAACCAGGACACCCACCAGGTGGTGCTGTGGTGCCTCGGCGAGGCGCACGCGGACGTCGCCCTGGAGCGGCTGCGCAGCCGCTACGGCGTCCAGGTCGACGTCGTACCGCACAAGGTGTCGCTCCGCGAGACCTTCGCCGGCAAGTCCGCCGGACGCGGCCGGCACGTCAAACAGTCCGGCGGGCACGGGCAGTTCGCGATCTGCGAGATCGAGGTGGAACCGCTGCCCGGCGGCTCGGGCATCGAGTTCGTCGACAAGGTGGTGGGCGGTGCGGTGCCCCGGCAGTTCATCCCGTCGGTGGAGAAGGGCATCAGGGCGCAGGCCGCCAAGGGGGTCGCCGCCGGCTACCCGCTGGTCGACGTGCGGGTCACCCTGCTCGACGGCAAGGCGCACTCGGTGGACTCCTCCGACGCCGCCTTCCAGACGGCCGGCGCACTGGCGCTGCGGGAGGCGGCCGCGGACGCCAAGATCCATCTGCTGGAACCGGTGGCCGAGGTCTCCGTGCTGGTCGGCGACGACTACGTGGGCGCGGTGATGAGCGACCTGTCCGGGCGGCGCGGCCGGGTGCTGGGCACCGAGCAGACCAGCGGCGGACGCACCCTCGTCAAGGCCGAGGTGCCCGAGTTCGAGATCGGCCGGTACACGGTCGACCTGCGGTCCCTCTCGCACGGCACGGCCCGCTTCAGCCGCTCCTACGCGCGGCACGAGGCGATGCCGCCTCAGGTCGCCGAGAAGATTCGCGAACAGGTGAAGGAAGCCTCGTAATTCGGCCGCACGATCGACAACAGCGCCTTCGGCGGGCGGCTTCGGCCGTCCGCCGACGGTTGTCGGTGGCTGGGGATACTCTGAGTACTTGATCAACAGGTGTGCGGAGTACGGAAGTCGGGAAGGCCGCAGGAGCGGGACGGCGGCAAGTGGGGGCGGGAATGAGCTTCGAGGACTTCTTCGGGCCACAGGTGCCGAGGCCGGGCGGCGAGGCGCAGGCCCCGACCTATGCCCTGGCGTCGGCGGCCTACCGGGACACACCCATGGAGGAGATCAAGAAGGCCGACAACGAATGGCACAGGTCCACGGTCAACGAGGGCCGCAGGTGGGCGAAGATCTTCCGGCCGAACTTCGGTGAGGCGTACTCGCAGGCGATCATCGACCGCATGCTGGGCGTCGGCCGCAAGCCGCTCATCCAGTCCTTCGGCAGCGAACCCCAGGTGGTCGTCGAGCACTGCCTCGCCGCCAACCGCATCCGCAAGGAGCGCGACCAGCGGCTGACCGCCGTCATGTTCGTGTGCGGTGTGCTGTTCCTGCCCGGCCTGCTGCTCTTCCTGCTCGTCTTCCAGCTCCGGGCGACCATGCTCAAGGCGGACAACAAGCGGGTCTCCGGGCTCGGCAGCGCGCTGCTGGCCGCCGTCGGCGTCCTTGCGGTGCTGTTCATGATCAAGATGCCGTTCGGCGGCTTCTGGGGGTGGTACGCGCGCGGCTGCGTGGTGCTCCCCGTCGTCGGGTGGTACCTGGCCAAACGGCTGTGCGAGCGGACCGCGCAGGACCTGCGCGCCGCCTGGGGCGGGCTGCTGTCCGGGGGCAGCGTCGGCGCGAAGGTGCCCGAGGCCGTGCCGACCAGCCCCGACCAGGCCGCCGCCGAGCAGCTGCGGCAGTCGCTGGCCCGGCTCAGCGCCGAGCAGCAGTCCAACTCGGTCTTCTACGCCGGCCCCAAGGGCATACTCGGCATGGGCACCCGCTGGGGTTCCTGGCACCTCGCGGAGGAACTGGTCCCGCTCGACCCGGTCAAGGGCGTCCACGAGTTCCGGGCCTGGACGGTCGTGCGGGAGATCGAGAAGGAACTGAGCGTGCTGCACCGGCAGCACCTGAAGACCGGCGGTTTCCCGGAACCCCAGGTCAGGCACTGGATCGTCACCCATGTCGGGGAGGGCGCCAAGGAGGTGTCCCGGCCCGAGGGCACCGACTACAAGGTGGGGCCCAAGGACGTCGAGGACATCTGCAACAACAACCACTTCGACAAGGGCGACCGGCACTACCTCGGCGTGCAGTGGCCGCACCTGTGGAACGGCGAACTGATCATCACGATGATGGCCACCGTGACCGTGCTGAAGGAGACCCTGCGGATCGACGTCACCGGGCACGCCCTCGGCCCGGTCAACGGCCTGTTCAGCGTCAAGCCCGAGGCGCCCACGAAGACGGTCGCCAAGACCGTGCGGTTCTGGGAGACGCGGACCGTCAAGCTGCCGCTGGTCACCCCGGACGAGGTGGTCCGGCTGAGCGCGCGGGCCACCGTCAGCTGGTATCCGCCGCTGCTGAAGTGGCTCGGCGGTTCGATAGGTCTGCCCGAGCCGTTCGGCCTGCGGCACGCCTGGGCCGACCAGCCCTGGAAGCACCGCTTCATGGCCGACGACGCGTTGCGCGCGGCCACGCCGATACTGCGGGCCGTGCACCGGGCGGCACTGCGGGTGCTCAAGGAACACGACGTCGACATCGACAAGTTCAGCAGCCGCGCCTCGGTGCTCAGCGGGTCGGTGCAGGACGCCGCGCCGAAGAAGGCGGACACCTACGACGCGTAGCGAGCGGGGCGGGGGCAGGGGTCAGCTCGCCGGCCATGCCTCCGCCAGCATCGTGCGGGTGTCCGCCAGCAGCTGCGGGAGCACCCGGGTGTGGCCCACCACCGGCATGAAGTTCGTGTCGCCGCCCCAGCGCGGGACGATGTGCTGGTGCAGATGGGCGGCGATGCCCGCGCCGGCCACCGTGCCCTGGTTCATGCCGATGTTGAAGCCGTGGGCGCCGGACGCGGTGCGCAGCGCGGTCATGGCCTGCTTGGTCAGCTCGGCGAGTTCCACGGTCTCGGGGCCGGTCAGGTCCGTGTAGTCGGCGACATGGCGGTACGGGACCGTCATCAGGTGTCCGCCGTTGTACGGGTAGAGGTTGAGCACCGCGTAGACGTGCTCACCGCGCCGGACGATCAGTCCGTCCTCGTCCGACTTGGCCGGGATCGAGCAGAAGGGGCAGCCGTCGTCGGCGCCTGGGCCGGTCGGCTTGTTCTCACCCTGGATGTAGGCCATCCGGTGGGGTGTCCACAGGCGCTGGAACGCGTCCTGCGTCCCCACTCCGATCTGCTGCTCCGGCTCACTCGTCATGCTAGGCAGCATATGGCTTCGCCCGTTCGCGGCGTGTCGCCGGGGCCGGGCCGGGGCGATCGGCGGCGAAGCTGGGCGGATGGACGACGACAGCCGGCTGGCGGACTGGGAGCGGCGGACCGATCTGCCGCTCGTCATCGCGTCGCTGGTCTTCCTGGGCTCGTACGCGGTGCACGTCCTGCTGCCGGGGCTGCCCAAGGCCGCGCACGCCTTCTTCCTGTCGCTGATGTACGCGGCCTGGGCGGCGTTCGGCGTCGACTACGCGGTGCGCTGGCGGCTCAGTGGCGAGGGGCCGGGGTTCGTACGGCGGCACTGGCTGGACACCGTCGTGCTGGCGCTGCCCCTGCTGCGCCCGGTGCAGGTCGTACGGACCTACGAGTCGATCCAGCGTCGGCGCGGTGAGCCCCGGCTGGGGCTGCACGCGCGCGTGGCGGCCTATTCGGGGTTGTCGATCTCGCTGCTGGGGTTCTCCGGCGCGCTCGCCGTCTACCAGGCCGAACGCGCGGCCCCGAACGCCACGATCCGCACCTTCGGCGACTCCCTCTGGTGGACCTGTTCGACCCTGTCCACCGTCGGTTACGGCGACTACGTCCCGGTCACCACCCTGGGGCGGTTCATCGCCGTGGGGCTGATGGCCTGCGGCCTGGCGCTGCTGGGGACGGTCACGGGCTCGTTCTCGTCCTGGATGCTGCAGCGGTTCTCCCTGGGCGAGGAAGAGGACGGGCCCCCGGGGAGCTGATCCCCGGGGGCCCGCGCGACCGGCCTGGATCAGACCTGGGTCCGCTCCTCGACGACCTTCACGATCTTGGCGATGGCCTCGTCGAACGGGATGCCGTTCTCCTGCGAACCGTCGCGGTAGCGGAAGGAGACCGAACCGGCCGCCATGTCCTCGTCGCCCGCGATGACCATGAAGGGAACCTTCTGCTTCTGGGCGTTGCGGATCTTCTTCTGCATCCGGTCCGAGGAGGCGTCGACCTCGACCCGCAGGCCCTTCTTCTTCGCCTCGGCGGCGAACCTGTGCAGGTAGTCGACGTGCGCGTCCCCGATCGGGATGCCCACCGCCTGGACCGGCGCGAGCCAGGCCGGGAAGGCGCCCGCGTAGTGCTCCAGGAGGACCGCGAAGAACCGCTCGATGGAGCCGAACAGGGCGCGGTGGATCATCACCGGGCGCTGCTTGGAGCCGTCGGCGGAGGTGTACTCCAGGTCGAAGCGCTCGGGCAGGTTGAAGTCCAGCTGGACGGTCGACATCTGCCAGGTGCGGCCGATGGCGTCCTTGGCCTGCACGGAGATCTTCGGGCCGTAGAAGGCGGCGCCGCCCGGGTCGGGGACGAGCGGGAGACCCTGCTTCTCGGCGACCGCACGGAGCGTCTCGGTGGCCTCCTCCCAGACCTCGTCGGAGCCGACGAACTTCTCCGGGTCCTTGGTGGACAGCTCCAGGTAGAAGTCGGTGAGGCCGTAGTCACGCAGCAGGTTCAGCACGAAGGTGAGCGTCTTGTCGAGCTCCTCCGCCATCTGCTCCTTGGTGCAGTAGATGTGCGCGTCGTCCTGCGTGAAGCCGCGGGCCCGGGTCAGGCCGTGCACGACACCGGACTTCTCGTACCGGTACACGGTCCCGAACTCGAAGAGGCGCAGGGGCAGTTCACGGTAGGAACGGCCGCGCGCGTCGAAGATCAGGTTGTGCATCGGGCAGTTCATGGGCTTGAGGTAGTAGTCCACGCCCTCGTCGAGCTGCATGGGCGGGTACATGCCGTCGGCGTACCAGTCCAGGTGCCCGGAGGTCTCGAAGAGCTTCCCCTTGGTGGCGTGCGGGGTGTAGACGAACTCGTAGCCCTCCTCCTCGTGCCGGCGGCGCGAGTAGTCCTCCATCACGCGGCGGACGATGCCGCCCTTGGGGTGGAAGACGGCGAGGCCGGAGCCGATCTGCTCCGGGATGGAGAACAGGTCGAGTTCGTTGCCCAGCTTGCGGTGGTCGCGCTTCTCGGCCTCGGCGAGGAAGTCCAGGTACGCCTTCAGCTCGTCCTTGGACGGCCAGGCGGTGCCGTAGATGCGCTGGAGCATGGGGTTCTTCTCGCTGCCGCGCCAGTAGGCCGCCGCGTTGCGCATCAGCTTGAACGCCGGGATCAGGCGGGTGGAGGGCAGGTGGGGGCCGCGGCAGAGGTCCTTCCAGCACAGCTCGCCGGTCTTGGCGTCCAGGTTGTCGTAGATCGTCAGCTCACCGGCGCCGACCTCGACGTCCGCGCCGTCGTCCGAGGACGCCGAGCCCTTCAGGCCGATCAGTTCGAGCTTGTACGGCTCGCCCGCCAGTTCCTCGCGGGCCGCCTCGTCGGTCACCACCCGGCGCGAGAAGCGCTGACCGCGCTTCTGGATCTCCTGCATCTTCTTCTCGATGGCCTTGAGATCCTCGGGCGTGAACGGCTTGTCGACGTCGAAGTCGTAGTAGAAGCCGTCCTTGACCGGCGGGCCGATGCCCAGCTTGGCCTCCGGGAAGATCTCCTGGACGGCCTGGGCCATGACGTGGGCGGTGGAGTGCCGCAGGATGTTGAGGCCGTCCTCGGAGGAGATCTCCACCGGCTCCACGACCTCGCCCTCGGCGGGCGCGTACGCGAGGTCCTTGAGCTCCCCGGCCACCCGGGCGGCGATGACCGCACGCTCGCCGGCGAAGAGCTCGGCGGCCGTAGTGCCCGTCGTCACCACGCGCTCTTCCCGCTCGGAATCGCGTTGGATGATCACACGGACGTCTGACACCGGTCTCTCCTGACTGAAGGCGGATGCGGGCGCCGTACGAGGAGCGCGCGCAATACCGGATCGTACCGACCCGGCCCCGCCGACCGAAAAACGATTACCGACAGTGCGCCGTCAGTCGCAGTCGTCCCCGGTGCAGGCCTCCTCGAAGAAGTCCAGGTTCTCCTGGAGCGACTTCATCAGACTGTCCCGCTCCTCGTCGTCCACCTGTACGGGGACGACCCCCGTGGCGCCGGACAGCCGCCGGAAGCCGCCCCGGCTCTCCAGCCGGCCGTGGACCCGTACCGGGAGTCCGACGAGGTGGGCCTGGCCGGCGATCCGGTAGTCCTCCTCGTCGAGGGTGACCCGCACGTACGGCACCTCGGCGCCGGCAATCACCCGCAGCCGTACCGCGCCCTCGCCGCGCGGCTCCGAGCGGCGCATCCGGACCACGGTTCCGGTGACCCGGACCGCGACGGAGGGTTCTTCGCGCAGGTAGCGGGCGCCGGCCTCGCGCAGCACGGGCAGGTCGCCGGGTGAGAACTCGACGGGGTCCAGGGCCGACGCGCAGTCCTCGGGGACTCCGGCGCCCGGCGCCCAGTCCACCGAGACGCGGGCGCCTTCGGTGCCGCGCACGAGCGTGACGAGGGCGTCGGTGAGTTCCCGGCTGACGCCGGCCTCGACGGCGCCGTCGAAGGCGTCCATGCCGCCGGTGGCCCGCTGGTAGTCGATGGCCTCGCGGGCGGCGTACAGGGCCTGGTGGAGGCGTACGGCGAGCGGGCGGCCGGTAGCGACGGGCAGGAAGGCGGTCAGGCCGCGGCCGCCCTCCGCGGAGCCGACCAGCACGGACTCCAGCATGGCCGCGGCGGCCCGCTTGTGCCGGGCACCGTAGTACCCGGCACGCGCGCGGGTGGCGAGCGCGCCGGCCAGCAGGGTCCCCCGGGCGGCGGTGCGCAGTTGCTCCTCGGCGGTCCAGGACGCGGCGTCCGCGGGTCCGTTCGGCACGTCCCGCCACCAGCGGATCTCGTCGCTGGGCACGGCGAGCCCGACCAGTACCTCGCGGGCCGCGGGCGTCCCGCTGCGCACCAGAGCGGTGAGCGCCTCCCCGAGCAGGTCGTCGCTGTCCGGGAAGGCGCGGCTCTCGGGTACCAGCAGGCTGGTGCCGGTGCTGCCCTGCCCGGGTGGGGTCCAGCGGCCGTAGCGCCCCGGCGCTCCCCCGCGCCGCACCCAGCCGTGCCGGCGCAGCAGGGCGCCGAGCACGGCGGGGTCGACCTCGGTGGGCTCGGGGGGACGGTCCCAGTGGGGCCGATGGAGGTCGTCGGGATGCGGCCTGACCTCCCGCAGCGGCTCCTCGTACGGACGGTGCCTCATGGTCTGCCTCCCGTCCCGACCCGCGTCATGATCTCGCAGAGCGCCCGGTCGTCGAAGATGCGCGAGGTCGGGACCCGCACGGTGGTCCGGTGCCGGCCGGTGACCGGGTGCCCCGCCAGGTTGACCCAGTAGCAGCAGTGCCGCAGGTCGAGCCGGTCGTGGCTGGCGCGCAGCCAGTCGTCCTGGGACCGCGGCACCAGCATCACCACGAGGATCTTGTGCACCGACACCGGTGTGCGGGCGAGCTTGCGCAGGTGGTCGTTGTCGAGCGTGAAGGAGAAGAAACGTCCCGGCGGGTTGGGCGCTATCTGGTAGGTGCACTTGAGCTGCACCTTGATGGTCACCTCGTCGTCGACGGTGTGCCCCGGCGAGCCGTGGCTGACGTGCCAGTCGATGCCGTTGTCCGGGAACGGCTGCGACAGCGAGCAGCCGGCCGCCGCCGCGACGGCGTGCAGATATCCCACCTGCAGTGTCTCCATGCAGGCGGTGGTGGCGAGTGTGCCGCGAAGGGGGCCCGTACGTTCGGGCAGCAGCCCGCCCCGTTCGGGCTGCGCTATCGCCATGACCAACAGCCTTCCCAGCCAAGGATTTTCCCCGTGACGGGTCGCTGAACTGCAAAGACCCGCACTCCTGTTGTGTCCTTCCGGCGTACGTCGCAAACGGCCCGGGTATCACCAAACAGGCAGAAGACGGAACGTCAGCTGCCGTGGGTGAACGAGGAGTTGTGTAGGCATGACGTGCTGGTACGAGGGGCCCCTGGCGGCCTTCGACACGGAGACCACGGGCGTCGACGTCGAGACCGACCGGATCGTGTCGGCCGCCGTCGTCGTCCAGGACGCCCCGGGCACCCGGCCGAGGGCGGTCCGCTGGCTGGTGAACCCGGGCGTGCCGGTGCCGGAAGCGGCGACGGCGGTGCACGGGCTGACCGACGAACACCTGCAGCGCAACGGCCGCTGGCCGGCGCCGGTGATGCACGAGATAGCCGAGGAACTGGCCGAGCACGCGGCGATGCGCCGCCCGCTGGTGGTGATGAACGCGCCGTTCGACCTGACCCTCCTGGACCGCGAGTTGCGCCGCCATCGGGCGTCCTCGCTGGACCGCTGGTTCGAGGCGAGCCCCCTGCTGGTCCTCGACCCCCGGGTCCTGGACAAGCATCTGGACCGCTACCGCAAGGGCCGCCGCACCCTGACCGACCTGTGCGCGCACTACGAGGTGACCCTTCAGGGCGCGCACGACGCGGGCGCGGACGCCCTCGCCGCCCTGGAGGTGGTACGGGCACTGGGCCGCCGTTTCGCGAGCCGCCTGGAACGTCTGACCCCGGCCGAGCTGCACACGCTGCAGACCACCTGGCACGCGGCGCAGGCCCGTGGCCTCCAGGCCTGGTTCACCCGCAGCGGCACACCGGAGACGGTGAACCAGGACTGGCCGCTGCGGCCGGAACTGCCGACGGCGGCCTGAGAGCCGACGCGAAAAAGGCCGGTCCGCGCAGGCGGACCGGCCTTCCCGGTGGTGGGCGATACTGGGTTCGAACCAGTGACCTCTTCGGTGTGAACGAAGCGCTCTCCCACTGAGCTAATCGCCCGGGAACGCAGTGAACGATACAGGGAGCCGTGGGTTTCGTTCAAACCGCTTGCAGGTGCCCGAGCAGTCCGCGCCGTCCCGACCGCATCATCAGCCGGTGGTTGGCACGGAACAGCGGCCGCCCGGGGACGGCCAGCCGCCGCAGCAGCGCCTTGTTGACGTCCACGACCTGCTCGTAGCGGGCCAGCGCGCCGGCGCCGTCGGCGACGACCGTCCAGCGGGCCCAGCCCTCGATGTCGCCGGTCATACCGGTCTCCAGCACGCCCGCCTGCGGATCGCGCCGGGTCTCGCGCGCGGTGAAGGTGATGTCGTACGGCAGGACGGAACGGATGGTGAGGACGCCCGTGGTGTCGTTCAGGCGGGTGACCGAGCGCACCTGGGGCCACCAGTGCGGGTACTCCTCGACCCGTTCGAGTGCCCGGTAGACGGCCGCGGTCCCGAAGGGCAGCGGCCAGCGGCTGAGGAAGCGGTAGTGGTTGCGGTCCATGGGCGGAGTCTGCCCGGCCGCCCGGGGGTGAGTACGCGTACTCATGCCCTGCGGCGTGACCCGTACCACACTCGGGGGCGCGAGCGCCGCCGCCCGTGCGACGGCGCTCCCCCGCTCCTGCCTATGAGGGCATCCTGTCGCCGAGCAGGGCCAGGTTCTCGATGGCCGCGAGCCCGTACAGCGCGGTGTCGTTGGAGGACACCCAGCTCGCCTCGCTGCCCGCGACGAGGGCGACCGGGCCGGAGAGCGGCTCGGTCTTCCACGGCGAGGACTCCGTGTACCCGTCGGAGCTGTAGAACTTCGTCCAGGCGCGCTGGGCGAGGGCGTCGTCGCCGGTCTGCACGGCCGCGTACGCGTCGAGCCGGGAGTGGCCCTGGAAGAGCAGCAGGGTGCCGAAGTTGGAGCCGTAGCGTGCCGCCTGTTCGGCCTTGGTGGCGTTGAAGTAGCGGCAGTAGTCGAAGTACGCCTCGTTGAACTCCGGCATGTCGACCAGGTAGATGAGTTCGGCGCAGAGTTCGTTCAGGCCGAAGACCGCGGAGAGGTGGGAGACGGAGACGACCGGGGTGGCGGCCGTGGCGAACCTGCCGGTGTCGAGGTCGTACAGACCGCTGCCCTGCACGAAGCCGTTGGGCTGGGCGGCGATGCCTTGCATGGTCGACAGGACGCGCGCCCTGGCCTTCTCCCACTTGGGGCCCTTGCGTTCCCACTCGGTCAGCCAGGCCGACACCAGGCCGCTCCAGTCGGTGCCGAAGCCGATGGACAGGGCATGCCGGTCGGGGGTGTAGGGGTCGGTGCGGACCTTGCGCTGCGGATCGAGGACGAGGAAGGTCTCGTCGGAGTCGACGTTGGCGGCCATGAGGTCGCCGACGCGTTCGTCGGCGGTGAGGAAGTAGTAGAAGCGCCGGTAGGTGGTGTTGGAGATGCGCTGCTGCTTGGCGCTGTCCGCGAAGTGCTGCACGCCGTGCCGGGTGCCGAGTCCCGCCCACTGGCCGATGTGATAGACGTCGACCTCCCCGGTGTGCCGGGTGAGCGCCTCGGCGAACCGGAAGATGTCGGAGCGCCCGCTCCTCAGGTACGCGTACCAGAGCCACAGGTCGGGTGAGAGCTCGGAGTTGTCCCAGGCGTAGCCGCCGATGTCGTACCGCCACTGGTGGCGCACGGTGTCGTAGGTGTGCATGAAGTCGCCGTAGTCCCAGAAGCCGTACCAACGGCGCTGCTCGACCTGGTCCTTGTAGTAGGTGAAGAGGAAGTCGAGGTGGTCCTCGATCTTCGCCTTGGCGGCGGTGGAGCGGTCGGGTTCGGAGAACAGGCCCGGGCCGAAGACCTTGGCCTTGATCAACTGCTGGGGCGGGGCCGTGAGTTGCGGGAGCACCCGGACGGCCTCGACCTGGTCGGCCAGCACCTGGGGTGCCGGTGTGGTCTCGTTGGCCCAGAACAGCAGCTCCGAGGTGCGGGCGATGCCGTAGGGGGTGCCGAACTCCGGCTCGTAGTCCTCGTAGGTGATGTTGAGGCCTTCTAGCTGCTTCGCGTAGGTGTCCTGGCCCATGCCGTCGTGGTAGAAGCGCAGGTCCATCGGCTGGGCCTCGGGCGACCAGAGCCAGAGGGTGACCTCGGCCTCGTCGGTGTGGGCGTCGCGGATGTCGAGCTGAGCCGGGAACTTCTCCCAGAAGTCCCTGAGGCCGAAGGAGAACCCGCCGCTCGCGCCGCCGACGTAACCGAATCCGGAGGCCCGCCTGCCGCCGCCGGCCGCGATCCAGCCGTACCCCTTCTTCGTGCGCTTGCGCAGGGTGAAGCCGTCGGCGGAGAGCTGGGAGAGGGTGTAGTCGCCCCAGTGCGGGATGTACTGGAGGCGGGTGGTGACGCGCTGGTCCCAGGTGGCCGGGTCGGGCAGCTTCTGGCCCGCGTACTGGGCCGCCTGCACGGCCGTGCCCGGGTCGCGGCGCAGGCCGGTGATGCCCTGGACGGCCTCCCGCAGCAGGCCGGTTCCCTCGCCGCCGATCCGGATGTGCCGGTCGTACGCCTCGTCGCGCATCGGCACGCTGAAGCGCACCCCGAGTCCGCGGATGAAGTCGCCACTCGCCCGGCCCGGCTCCTGGGTGCCGTCGTAGGTGATCGTGTGGACCATGCGGAAGGAGTCGGCGCCCGCGTAGAAGTAGAGCCGGATCGAGAACGGCAGCCAGCTCCGGTTGCCCCTGCGGTGCTTGCCGTCGATGCGGACGACCGCGCGGACCGGCCCGTCCTGTTCGACGGTGACGGTGTCGATCGCGCCGTCGAAGCGCTCGGTCCTGACCGTGCCCTGGTCCTCGTCCTCGACCTCGGGCTGGCGGATGAGGACGAGCCTGCCGTTCCTGGCGATCTCCGTCGACCCCCGGGTGACCGACTTGATGAGGGTGGCACCGTTCTTGCCGATCTTCACGGCGATCACGCCGGTGGACACGTCGATCGTGCCGCCGGTCCTGTCGACGGTGACCTTCCGGTCGGGCGCGGCCGGTTCGCCCGCCGCGAGGGTGAGCTTGCCGTTGCCCGATCCCACCGCGTGGGCGGTCCACTTGAGGGAGCCGTCCGGCCAGTAGGCGAGGGGCCAGGACTGGACCGGCACGTCCTTGCCGTCCTCGTCCGTGACCGCGAAGGCCTGGTCCTCCCGGAACGCGCCCCTCGGCCAGGGCACGCCGACGGTCGAGCCGGGTGCGGCTCCGAGGCCGCCGTCCTCCAGCCAGTCGAGGGTCACCGGGTCCGCGTCGGCGGCCGCGGCTCCGGGCGCGGCCTGCGCCTGCTTCGTTCCCAGCGCCCAGCTGAACTGGGCGGCGGCGCCGGCGACGGCGGCCGCCTTGAGGAGGGACCTGCGTGGGATGGGCGACATGGTCCGCCTTTCCTTTCCGTGCGCGTGCAGGTGATCAGGGGCATGACAGAGGGAGGAGGTGCGACGCCGGTCGGGCGCCGCCCCTGGTACGGGGCCGTCAGCGGCGGCGCCGGTGGCGCTCCTCCACGGCGACGGCCGCCGCCGCGACGGCGCCCAGCACGGGGACCGCCAGCGGCGCGATGAGCAGGGCGGAACAGACCAGGAGGACCGCTCCCCCGACGAGCAGGAAGGATCCGCCGGGGTCGAGGACGGTGCGGCGGCCGGCCGCCGCGAGCAGGGTGCGCCAGCGGTCGCCGGGCGTCCAGACGGCTGCCGCGCGCAGCCCCGTGACCGCCAGGCCGAGCACCGCGAACAGGCCGACGGCCCCGACGAGCGGCCCGCCGGGCAGCCCGGCGCGCACCGCCCGCACATCCACCCAGGCGACGGCGAGCGCCGCCCAGCCGGCCAGTCCGACCAGCCGGCCGCCGGGCAGCGCGGCCCGGAAGTCGCTCACGAACTCCCGCCAGCCGCCCCCGACCTGCCCGGTGCGGCGGCGCAGATGCCGGGCACCGGCGGCGAAGGCGGCCGGCCAGGTGATGACGCCCAGCGAGGCGACGGCGATCCACACGCCGGTGAGCAGGCACTCGGCGAAGACACCGAACCGGTCCGACAGAGGGGTGGGCTTCACGCGTACGTCGTCGGCCACGGTCTCAGCCCTTCAGTCCGGAGGTCGCCATTCCGTCGATCAGGTAGCGCTGGAAGGCGAGGAAGAACAGCAGCACGGGAAGCAGCGCGACCAGGGACATGGCGATCATGCCGCCGTAGTTGGCGGCCACGCCGTCGGAGTCGCGGAACATCATCAGGCCCAGCGACACCGTGTACTTGCCGGGCTCGTTGAGGTAGATCAGCGGGCCCATGAAGTCGTTCCAGGCGTTGATGAAGGTGAAGATCGCGCTGGTGATGAGGGCGGGCCGGCACAGCGGCAGCACGATGGACCAGTAGATGCGCAGGTGCCCGCAGCCGTCGAGCCGGGCCGCCTCGTCGAGCTCCCGCGGCAGGTTCCGCATGAACTGCACCATCAGGAAGACGAAGAACGCCTCGGTGGCGAGGTACTTGCCGATCAGCAGCGGCGTGTAGGTGTTGATCCAGCCCAGCTTCTGGAACATCACGTACTGCGGGATCAGCAGCACGTGGTACGGCAGCAGCAGGGTACCGATCATCAGGGAGAAGAGCAGGTTGCGGCCCGCGAACCGGATGCGGGCGAACGCGTAGGCGGTGAGCGAGCAGGAGACGAGCACGCCCACGACGGCGCCCCCGGCGTAGAACAGGGAGTTCCGGAAGAACGTCCAGATGCTGATGTCCGCTATGCCGTCGGCGAGACCCTTGAAGTTGGACAGGATCGGATGGGACGGGAGCAGCTGGAGGCTGTTGATGATGTCCTTGCTGGGCTTGAAGGACGCCCCGATCACCCAGACCACCGGGTAGAGGATGACCGCCAGGATCAGCAGGGCGCCGATGTGCCAGGCGAGGGATCCGGTCCGCTTGCGGCCGACCGCGTCCGTGACCTTGGTGGTGATCGCGCTCATCGGGCGTCCTCCTCGTAGTGCACCCACTTCTTCTGGGACCAGAAGAGGACGGCTGTCACCAGGGCGACGGCGAGCAGCAACATCCAGGCCATCGCGGCGGCGAAGCCCATCTGGGCGTTCTTGAAGCCCTGCTCGTAGAGGTAGCAGGTGTAGACGAGCGTGGCGTCGGCCGGGCCGCACTGGGTGTTGGAGACGACGTACGCCGAGCCGAAGATCTGGAAGGAGTGGATGGTCTCCAGGAGCACGTTGAAGAACAGCACCGGGGAGATCATCGGCAGAGTGATGTTCCAGAAGCGGCGCAGCGGCCCGGCGCCGTCCATCGCGGCCGCCTCGTACAGCTCCCTGGGCACCTGCTTGAGACCGGCCAGGAAGATGACCATGGGGGCGCCGAACTGCCACACCGTCAGCGCGACCAGGGAGTACAGCACCCAGTCGGCGTTGCCGACCCAGCCGCCGACGTGCCAGCCGAAGAAGGACTGGGTACGGTCCACCACCGCACCGTCGGAGAACAGCGACCGCCAGACGAAGCCGACCGAGACGCTCGCGCCGATCAGCGAGGGGGCGTAGAACGCGGCCCGGTAGAAGGCCTGGCCGCGCCGGCTCTGGGCGAGCAGCATCGCCACCCCGAGCGCCAGCAGCAGTTTGAGCGGGGTGCCGATGACGACGTACTTCGCGGTCACCTCCACCGACTTCTGCCAGCGGGGGTCGTCGAACATCCGGGTGAAGTTGTCGAGCCCGACCCACTTGGGGGTGTTGAAGAGGTTGTAGTCGGTGAACGCGAAGTACAGGGAGGCGATCATCGGGCCCGCCGTCAGCAGCAGGAAGCCCGCGATCCACGGGGACATGAACAGGTAGCCGGCGAGGTTCTCGCGGCGGCGGCCCGGCCGCCGCCCGGTGGGGGCGGCGGCGGCCGAACGCGTTCCGCGAGCCGCGGGCAGGGAGTCCTTGACGAGCGTCACGGCAGGTCCCATCAGGCCTGGAAGGCGGCCTCGGACTCGGTGAAGAACTGCTTCACCGCGTCGGTGACCTTGGTCTTGCCCTGTCCGAGGTCGCCGCCGATGCGCAGGAACGCGGCCTCGATGGTGTCGGCGCCGGAGGGGTGCGGGGTGATCGTGCCGAGCACGCCCGCCTTCGCGGTGTCGTCCTCGTACTGCGCGATCTCCTTGTTGACCGGGTCCGTCGGCCGGTAGGCCGCGTACTGCTCGGTGCTCGCGAGGATGCCCCGGTCGTAGCCCATGATCCTGCCGACCTCGGGGTCGTGGACCATGAAGTCGATGAACTGGGCGGCTTCCTTCGGGTGCGCGGTGCGGGCCGAGGCGCTGAGCATCAGGGAGGCGAGGTACTGCCCGGTGTGCTTGCCGTCCATGGTCGGGATCGGGGCGAGACCGTAGGTGCTGCCGCCCTCCGCCGAGTAGCGGACGGTGAAGTTGTCCCAGGTGAACTCCGAGGCGCCGTGACCGGCGGAGAGGGAGGACTTGGGCGCGTCCTGCGCGACGACCTTCGGGTCGGTGACGATGCCTGCCTTGACGCGGTTGTAGCCGTCCGTCCACCACTCCGTCAGGTCGGCCTTGTCGAAGCCGAGTCCGTCCGAGGTGTAGAAGGCCTTGCCGTTCTGGCGGAGGTAGAGGTCGTAGAGGTACATGATCGTGAAGTAGCCCGTGTCCCCCGCGACCTTGGTCCTGTCGTGGATGGTCTTCAGGGCCTTGAAGTAGTCGTCCCAGGTCCAGCCCGGGTGCGGCTCGACACCGGCCTTCGCGTAGACCTTCTTGTCGATGACCAGCGCCATGGTGTTCGAACCGACGGGGACCCCGACCTGCTTGCCGTCGACCTCGCCGACCTTCGTCACACCGGCCCGGAAGTGATCCAGGCTCAGATTGCCGGCCTGAACCTGTGACTTCAGATCGAGCAGAATTCCTCGCTTGTCGTACTTCCGAAGAAAGGTGACGGCATTTTGGAAAACGTCCGGGGGATTTCCGCCCGCGGCCTGGGTCTGGAACTTCTCCCAGAAGGACGCATACGTCTGGAAGTCGGTCTTGACCTTGATCTTCGGGTACTTCTTCTCGAAGAGCGCGATGGTCTGGTTGATCTTCTTGGCGCGCTCCTCGGCACCCCACCACGAGTAACGGATCGTCACCGTCCCGTCCCCGGCACCGCTGCCGCCCCCGCACCCGGTGGTCGCGGCGAGCCCGAGCGCGGCCGCCGAGGCCCCGGCCGCCTTCAGGATGGTCCGCCTCTCCACATTCCTGCTGGTTCCCACAGTCGGGCCCCTCCCCGCAGCGGATGCCGCCGCTTGCATGAATCGTTTCAAGTAAGCGCTTGCTGGCACAAGGTACGGAGGGGCCGGTGAGGCGTCAATGATTCGCACAGGAATTTCTTGCGACCGCAGCGACCGGGAGGCCCGGCGCGACCGCCGGGCGGCGCCCGTGGGGCCGGGGACGCCGCAGGTGGGGCGCGCGCGGTCGGCTGATCGAACGTCAAGCGGCGGGAGCGGCGGGAGGGTTACGGCTTGGCGTCGGCGGATGGGCCGTGCGGGCGGCAGGGTGCGGAGGGGGCGTGCGAGGGCCCCTGGGCGGGGCCGCCGAGGTACGGGGGCCGTGCGGGCGGAGGGGCGGGGAGGGGGCGTGACGGCGAGGCCACGGAGAGGCGGGGCATGGAGGGGGAGCGGCGGCGGAGCCGCGGAGAGGCGGGGCAGCGGGGCGGGCGGGCGCGCGGAGGGGCGTGGCGGCGGGGCCGCGGAGAGGCGTGGCGGGCGCGCGCGGAGGGGCGTGGCGGCGGGGCCGCGGAGAGGCGTGGCGGGCGGGGCCGCGGAGAGGCGGGGCAGCGGGGCGGGGCGGGCGGGTGCGGAGGGGGTGGGGCGGCGGGTGCGGAGGGGGTGCCGGGTGTTCGCGGGTGTGACGTGGTCGTGGGCGAGGGGGCGAACGGCGCCCCGGGTCGGCGGTCTCCCTCGCCGCACCTCCGACGATTACGACCGCCGTCCGCCTCGCCGCGCCAACGGGCATCCCACAGGAGCCCGGGGGGCCGGACACGGTGCGTGGTCACCCTCGCCGCCACCGGCGACGAGCAGGGCCCCTGCCACGGGCCTCCCGCACACCGGTTTCCGGCACGTCACTCGCCACGCAGCACCGGCCTGGGCGCGCCGCGTGCGCAGGCCGCCCACCGCACGAGGGGGCCGCCCGTAACCGCGCGAACCGGCCGCACGCCTCGCCCGAGGGAAGGCGTCGGCCTCGGGGGTCCCGGGCACACGACTGCGGCCCACCTGCTCATTCGCAGGTGGGCCGCAGTTCCGGGTGGGCGATACTGGGTTCGAACCAGTGACCTCTTCGGTGTGAACGAAGCGCTCTCCCACTGAGCTAATCGCCCGGGCGCAGGAAGAACATTACCCCATGTCAGGGGGTGCCCCCGACCAGTCGCCGGGGTGCGCGGCCTGCGGCCGGATCACTCCTCGATCTTCCACGGCACGACCACGCCGAACCGGGAGAGGTAGATCCCGACTCCGCCGGCCACGATCACCAGGCCGATCGTCGTCAGCGTGATGTTGCGGCGGCGCACCTTGGGGTCGAGGGCCTTCTGTGCCGCCTCCGTGACCTTGCGTTTCGTCCAGCGGAGCACCAGCTGGGCCCAGACGAACTCGGTCGCCCAGATCGCCATGCCGCCGAAGATGACCACCCAGCCCGGACCGGGCAGCGGCAGCATGACGATGCCCACGGCCACCACCGCCAGGCCGACCGCGAAGACCCCGACCTGCCAGCTCAGGTGCAGCATCCGGCGCGCCTTGACGAACTCGGGCGCCCGCGATCCCAGCTCCCGCTCACCGCGCGCCCCGTCCGAGACCGCGGCGGCCTCGCTCGGTTCGTTACTCCCCGTATTCATACGACCAAACCCTACCTGAGCGATTCGGGTCACCGGAATGGTCGTAGATCACGCTCGGCTTCTCGGCCGGAAGAGTTACGTAAACACACGCAAAACACTCAGAGGGGTTTACAACGGCACCGTAGGTGGCATGTCGATTTCGCCGACGTGCGAATCCCCGAGCGCACACTGAGCGAAAGGCCCTGGCGCTTATGAACACCACGGTCAGCTGCGAGCTGCACCTGCGCCTCGTTGTGTCGAGCGAGTCCTCCCTGCCTGTCCCCGCAGGCCTGCGGTACGACACGGCCGACCCCTACGCCGTGCACGCCACCTTCCACACCGGAGCCGAGGAAACCGTCGAGTGGGTGTTCGCCCGCGACCTCCTCGCCGAGGGGCTGCACCGCCCCACCGGCACCGGCGACGTCCGCGTCTGGCCGTCGCGCAGTCACGGTCAGGGCGTCGTCTGCATCGCCCTGAGCTCCCCCGAGGGGGAAGCCCTGCTCGAAGCCCCCGCGCGGGCCCTGGAGTCCTTCCTGAAGCGAACAGACGCCGCCGTGCCGCCCGGCACGGAACACCGGCACTTCGATCTCGATCAGGAGCTCTCGCACATCCTGGCGGAGAGCTAGGGCGAGTCCCCCCCAAAGCCGCCCGGCGCCGTCCACTCGGGGAGACGGCTCGGGCCTGGACAACCGCATACGGCAGCACCGGCGCCGCCACCGTGATCGGTCACGGGGCGGCACCGCTGTGTCCACGCGCCCGGCCACGCACGCCTCCGTGGGAACCTCCGCCGGGTGGTGACCGTTCTACGGAGAGCCACGAGTGGAACAGGGCACGGTGCGGGGCCTCCGTATGTCGCTACCATCGGCCACCATCGGCGGGCGCCCGCCCGACCCTCAGGCCAGGGAGCGAAACGTGCTGATCACCCACGACACCCGGTGTTCCCTCGACGCCGTGGTGGATCTGGTGAACACCGCGCCGGAGGACGGCTCGGCGGTGGACGGACTGCCCGACGTCCCGGCCCTCCAGGATTTCGTACGAAGCCACGACATCAGCGATGTCGGCACGCTGTCGGAGTTCGACCTGTCGGCCGTGCGCAAGGTCCGCGGTCGGTTCGCGGCGATCTTCGCCGCCCCGGACGCCCGGGCGGCGGCGGGGATGATCAACGAGCTGGTCGCGGCCGCCGGCACCACTCCGCGGCTCACGGACCACGACGGCTACGACTGGCACGTGCACTACTTCGCCCCCGGCGCCTCGGTGGCCGACCACCTCGCCGCCGACTGCGGGATGGCGCTCGCCTTCTTCGTCGTCGCCGGGGAGCAGGAGCGGCTGCGCCGCTGCGAGGCCCCGGACTGCCGGCGCGCCTTCGTCGACCTCTCCCGCAACCGCTCACGCCGGTACTGCGACAGCCGGACCTGCGGCAACCGTCTGCATGTCGCCGCGTACCGGGCGCGCCGCAAGGAGGCCGCCGGGTGATCCCCGGAGCGGGAGCGTCGATGCCGACGCCGGTCCCGGCGGGTGGCGCCGGGACGGGCGGGTACGGCTCACAGCCACAGCAGGTCGTGCAGCGCGGCCATGAGGAGTAGACACCCGATCACCGCAAGGAAGATCATCAGCGGTGGCTGGGAAAGGGCGAAGAGGCACCCGCGCGGCTCGTCCTCCGGCAGCGCGGCCTCGCTCTGTTTCGTGTCCAGCATCTCGCGGCGATGATGACTCAGCGGACACCCTCTACGCGATCAACACGCCCGGAATAGGCGGTAGTTCGCCGAAATCCACGATGTCCGTTTCGCCTCCGCTCATCCGCTGAACGGTTCTGTGCGCGCCGCGGACGCACTGTGTCGTTTCAATGCCTCATGTGACTGTCATATGCGCAGGGCCAAGCGCTGCCCGCACCGCTCGTCACCCGTCGCCGCGGAGGGTCATATTCCGTGCTTCTTGAGAATGGCCTCGATGTCGCTGAAGTCGTCGCCGGAGCCCGCCGCGCGGGGCGCCGCGGCGGGTGGGGCGGCCTGACGGGAGCCGGGACCGAGTGACGGCGCGGACGCGGTCGGGGCGACCGCGCCCTGCTGTCCGGCCCTGGCCGCCTTACGCTCGGCACGGGTGCCGCCGCGTCTGCGCTCCACGGCACGGGTGGTGGCGAACAGGGCCCACGCCACGCCGAGCACTCCGAAGCCCGCCCAGGCGGTGGGACTGAACGCGGTGTCGGCCAGCCAGCCGACCACCCCCGTCATCACCAGACCCACGGGCACCAGCGAGTAGGCGGCGATCCGGGCCGCCGCCAGGTACCGCTTGCGATAGGCGGTGACCACGGCGATGCCCAGGCCCGCCACGGACACGGCGGAGCAGACTGTCTCGGCGATCATCCGGTCCTCCTGGCGGGCTCGGTCGGTAGGGCGGGCGACAGCCGCGCGCCGCGCTTCGCCCCTTCCATCGTGCACCGCCCGGCCCGTGCGATCCATGCCCAGGCCTGACAATCAGGGGCATCTCGGGGTACGGTCCGGGTCGCCTCCACCCCTGGTACGAGACACGGCGGCAGGGCCACCGGCGGGGCGTCGCGGCCCGGCCGCCGGGACCGCCGCCGTCGGCGGGCTCGCGCCCACCGTTCCGATTGGGTCCAGGCAGCCCGGCCTGGAAGACTGGAGTGCATGAACGACTCCTCCCCCGCCTCCGGCACCCCCGTCCTGGACGTCTGGTGTGAACTGCAGTGCCCCGACTGCCGCAGCGCGCTGGACGACCTCCGCGCCCTGCGTGCCCGGTACGGCGACCGGCTGGAGCTGCGGCTGCGGCACTTCCCGCTGGAGAAGCACAAGCACGCCTTCGCCGCCGCGCAGGCCGCCGAGGAGGCCCTGGAGCAGGGGATGGGCTGGGAGTACGTCGAGGCGGTGCTCGGCCGGGTCGAGGAACTGGACCGCGCGGGCGAGCCGTTCCTGGTCGAGGTGGCCCGGGAACTGGGCCTGGACGCCGAGGAGTTCGACACGGCGCTGGTCGACGGGCGGCACATCCTGATCGTCGACGCCGACCAGGCCGAGGGCAAGGCCATCGGCGTGACCGGCACCCCGACCTACGTCCTCGACGGGGAACGCCTCGACGGCGGCAAGAGCCAGGAGGGCCTGCGCGAGCGCGTGGAGCAGATCGCGGACCGGCTGCTGGCCGGACAGGAGTGAGGCCCCTCAGAGCCGCTCCTCGGAGCAGGAGCACGAGCCGGACCAGGCCCTCGTGGTCAGACCAGGCCCTCGTGGTCAGACCAGGTACTCGTGATCGGATCAGGTCTTTGTAGTCAGATCAGATCCTTGTAGAAGGAGTACGAGACGGTGACGTACCCCAGCGACTCGTAGAGCCGCTCGGCCGGGGTGTTGCCGGCGAACACGTTGAGGGCCAGGACCCGTTTCCCGGCCGCGGTCGCCTGGGCCTCGGCGAGCAGCATGAGGGTGCGGCCGTGCCCCTGACCGCGGTGGGCGGCGTCGGTCTCCACCCGGTACACCCAGGCGTCGTCCGCCCGCAGGGCCAGCCACAGGACACCGACGCGCGTCCCTTCGTGTTCCAGGACGCTGAGCCGCACGCCCTCCGTGGCCGGCCCGTGCGGCAGCAGCCGAGCGTGGTCGCGCCGCGACCTCTCCCATGCCTCGTCCTCGGGCACGCCCCGTTCGTGCCACACGCGCGCGTACGCCGCCATGGCGTGGGGGAACCACTCCTCGTACTCGGCCTCGGTCAGCTCACGGCTTCGGCTGTCCGCGGGCAGTGCGGGCGGAGTGTCGCCGAGCCGCTTCTCCATGCCCCGGTTGCGCAGCACGTACCCGAGCGACCGCACGAGGTGCAGGGCCGGTTCCGCACCGGCGGGCACGTCCACCTCGATCTGGCGGCAGCCCCAGCCGCGCGCGACCTCCTCCGCCGCGAGCGCGGCCACCGTGCCCCGGCCCCGGCGGCGGTCGGGCTCCTCGATGCGCAGGTCGGTGATGCGGGCGCCCAGGACGCCGAAGCGCCGCGAGGAGCCGAGGTGGAGGGTGCCGACGGGCCGGCTGTTCACACACACCTGGAAGCGGCGGGACAACGTCCCGTCGGTGCTGCGCTGGAGCGGCTCGGTCGGCCGCAGGGTCGTGGTCATCAAGGGTGTTCTACCCATTGGGGACGCCCACGTCAGCCGAATAACGTCCGGCCCCTACGGATCCAGGTCCTCCCCCGACCGCTCGTCGAAGATCCGCATCGCCTTGGCGGTCACCGGCCCGGGCGCGCCCGGGAGTTCGCGGTCGTCGACCCGGTGCACGGCCTGGACGTCGCGCAGGGTGGAGGTGAGGAAGATCTCGTCCGCCCGCGCCAGGACGTCCATGGGCAGGTCGGTCTCCCTGGCGCCCGTCCACTCGACGGTCAGGGCGCGGGTGATGCCCGCCAGACAGCCGGAGGCGACCGGCGGGGTGTGGATCTCGCCGTCCAGGACGACGAAGACGTTGGAGCCGGTGCCCTCGCAGAGCTGCCCGACCGTGTTGGCGAACAGCGCCTCGGTGGCGTCGTGTTGGTGGGCGCGGGCCAGGGCCACGACGTTCTCGGCGTACGAGGTGGTCTTCAGGCCGGTGAGCGCGCCGCGCTCGTTGCGGGTCCAGGGGACCGTGACGACGGCCGTGGAGTCCGGCCGGCGGGTGGTCTCACCGAGAGCGACGATCAGGGTGGGTCCCTGGGCGCCGCGGTCGGAACCGAGGGGGCCGTGGCCGCCGGTGTAGGTGATGCGCAGCCGGCCCAGCGGCATCGGGTTGGCCGCCAGGACCGCGGCGCAGGCCGCGCGGACCTCGTCGTGGTCGGGGTCGGGCAGGCCCAGGCCCCGGGCCGAACGGGTCAGCCGGTCCAGGTGGCGGGTGAGGGCGAAAGGCCTGCCGTCGGTCGCCCTGACCGTCTCGAAGACGCCGTCGCCCACGGTCAGCCCGTGGTCGAAGACGGAGACACGCGCGGTGTCGACGTCCTGCAGTCGGCCGTCCAGCCAGATGCTCACCCGAGACCTCCTTCGGTCATGTCGTACGTGCCCGACGCTATCGCGAGCAGCCGGGCGGCCTTCAGCTCGGTCTCCCGCCATTCGCCCTCGGGGTCGGAGCCCCAGGTGATCCCGGCTCCGGTGCCGAACCGCAGCATGCCCTCGGCGCGGTCGATCCAGAAGGTGCGGATCCCCACGGCCAGCTCGCCGACGCCCCGGTCCGCGTCCACCCAGCCGATGCCACCGCAGTACGGGCCGCGCGGTGCGGTCTCCAGTTCCCCGATGATCCGCAGCGCGCTCGACTTCGGCGCGCCGGTGACCGAGCCGGGCGGGAAGGCCGCGGTGAGCAGCTCGGACCAGCCGGAGTCCGCGCGCAGCTCGCCGCGGACCGTGGAGACGAGGTGGACCAGCCCCGGGTGCTTCTCCACGGCGCACAGGTCGGGGACGGTCACGCTGCCGGTGGCGCAGACCCGCCCGATGTCGTTGCGGACCAGGTCCACGATCATCACGTTCTCGGCGTAGTCCTTCTCCAGGAGGTCTGCCTCGGTACGGCCGGTGCCCTTGATGGGCCCGCTCTCCACGGTCCGTCCCGTGCGGCGCAGGAACAGCTCGGGCGAGGCGGTGGCGGTCTCGACGCCGTGCGCGGGCAGCCGAACCGTTCCGGCGTAGGGCGCGGGGTTGCCGCGGGCCAGCAGCGCGGTCAGCGCGTCCACGTCGGCACCGGGGTCAACCGGCGCGGACAGCACCCGGCACAGGTTGGCCTGGTAGACCTCGCCGGCCGCGATGCGCGAGCGGATCCGCCGCACCGCCGCCGTGTACGCGCCACGGTCGAGGGAGGACGACCAGTCACCGGCGGCCGGCCCCCGCCAGGCCCCCGGCACCGGCGCGGGCACCGGCTCCTCGCGCACGTCACGGAAGCGTGCGCAGGTCAGCCCGCCTTCGAAGTCCGCGCAGACGGCCCAGAAGCCGGTCGAGTCGAGGGCTTCGGGATCGCTGGTGACGTCGACGAGACCGGTGGCGACACGGCCCCCGAACCGGGCGAGAGGAGGGTGATGGAGCACGTCGTCGAGTCTATGGCGGGTGTCCCCGGGGTGACCCGGGCGTGTCGCCGAGGGGCCCCTGACCACGTCGTCCGTCGGGCGCAGCGCAGCACGCTGCGTAAACGCGTTTTTGTGCTGGCCCGGGAATCCGCTAGAGTTCAACACGTCGCCGGGACGCGAGAGCGGACCGAAACGACTGGCGGACGTAGCTCAGTTGGTAGAGCGCAACCTTGCCAAGGTTGAGGTCGCGAGTTCGAGCCTCGTCGTCCGCTCGAAGGAAACAGGGGTCTTCCCGATCCCCTACACTCCTGGTGGAGTGGCCGAGAGGCGAGGCAACGGCCTGCAAAGCCGTCTACACGGGTTCAAATCCCGTCTCCACCTCCAAGGACGATTAGCTCAGCGGGAGAGCGCTTCCCTGACACGGAAGAGGTCACTGGTTCAATCCCAGTATCGTCCACTGGAACCCCACCGGGTTCGACCCGCGCGATTAGCTCAGCGGGAGAGCGCTTCCCTGACACGGAAGAGGTCACTGGTTCAATCCCAGTATCGCGCACGCACCGCCCGTGATCCTCGGATCGCGGTCCCGAGGACGATTAGCTCAGCGGGAGAGCGCTTCCCTGACACGGAAGAGGTCACTGGTTCAATCCCAGTATCGTCCACACGCACAGAGCCCCGGCCGCCCAGCGCGGCCGGGGCTTCTTCGTGGGCTCAGCTGGAGAAGAGCATGTGGGCCCAGCCCTTGTTGTGGTGGCCGCCGTGGTGGCCGTGGCCGCCGTAATGACCGTGGCCGTGCCCCCCGCCGTGCGGGGCGCCCCAGGCCGGGGCGGGCGGGGCCGCCGGGTACGGCTGCGGTGCGGGCGGGACCGGGTTCGCCCACTGGGCCTCCAGCTGGGTCAGCGCCTCCAGCTCGCCGTAGTCGAGGAAGATGCCCCGGCAGCCGCTGCACTGCTCGATCTGGACGCCGCTGCGGTTGTAGGTGTGCATCGGCGCATGACACTTCGGACACTGCATGGTCGGCTCAACTCCTCGCCGGTGAAGACTGCTTCACGTTCTTCCGGGACAGACTCCGTCCGGCCCCGGGCGGTTGCAGCGTACGTCGGGGAATCGTGCGCCGACCGGACCGGGAAGAGGGTGTCTCCAGGGCCGCTCAGGGGTCATTACGGGGCCATTCGGGCACAGGCGTCGATCAGGGACTGCTCGACCTCGTCCAGCGGACGGTCCGCCGCGACGGCCTTCGCGAGGTACCGGGCGCCGGTCTGGACGGTCAGGGCACGGGCCGGGACGTCCAGGGCGGCCCAGGGGTCGCCCTCCGGTACGGCCGGGCCGCCGGCCGCGCGGTAGGCGGCGAGGAAGCGGTTCCACGCGTCGGGCGGGAGGAGGCCGCAGGCGTACCAGGACGCGGGGCGGGCGAGGTCCCAGGCCGGCACCCCGACGCCGAGGTCGTCGACGTCGATGAGCCGCCACGGGCCGTCCGGCGCCGGGTGCCGGACCAGTTGGCCGAGGTGGAGGTCACCGTGGCAGAGGGCGCGTGGGTGGGTGTCGGGCGCGGGTGCCTCGGCGCGGGCCCACGCGGGCAGCGCGGACCACGCGCGCAGGAGGGGGCGGGCGGCGGGGTGCGGGCGCGAGGCCGCCAGGGTGGCACGCAGGCGGCTCATCGCGAGAGCGGCCTTCTCGGGGCCGCGCATCGGGGGTGTGCCCGGGGTGGACGGAGTGCGGTGGAGTCGGGCGAGGAGGGCCGCGGCGGCCTCCCAGGGGGCGGTGTCCGGGGCCTCGGGGTCCACGGGGGCGCCGTACGGCCAGAGGGTGACCGGGCGGCCCTCGACGGAGGCGGCGGTGGCCGGGGCGAGGGGCGGGAGGAAGACGTCGGGGAGGCGGGTGGCGGTGGCCAGGCGGAGGGCGAGGGCGGTGGGGTCGGTGCCGGGGGCGTGGGCCTTGGCGACCGTGTCCGCGTGGCGCAGGACCGTGGCGTCGGGGCGGTGGGCGAGGGTGATGGTCGCGCAGGCGCAGGGGGCGGCGTCGGGGGCGTCGGGGTGGGCGGCGGCTCTGATCTCGGCGGTCAGCTGGGGCAGTACGTCTGTGGTCACGGGTCCCCCGGGAGGTGCGGCTGCGCTGCGGTGAGGGTACGGGGATTCGCCGGACCGGGTGCACAGCGGGCTGCGGCGGAGGACGCTGTGCCGGGTGCAGCGCGGCGGATGTCACCGGCTGGCCGTGCCCCGCGGCACGCTTGCGGGGTGCCGGGCGTCGGCCGCCCACGCCGGCGGAGTACCAGGCGTCGCCCGCCAAGGCCTGCGCAGTGCCAGGAGCCGCGCGCCCATGCTGGCGGAGTACTGGGGGTCGCCCGCCCACGCCTGCGGGATACGGGGGGCGCCCGCCCACGCCTGCAGGTGCCGCGCGACCACGCCGTGCGCTCCGCCGGCACGTCGGTCCGCAGGCAAAGCAATGCCGGCGCAGCTCCCCAGCTGCGCCGGCATTTTTGCCGTCCGTCGCACCCCCGTCCCCACGGGGTTTCATGGGTGGATGTCCCCGCCCGGACCGCTCTTCCGGGCCTGGGGTCGCCGCTCAGCGCCCCAGCATCGCTCCCACGGACGACGCCTGTGTGGCCACCGTCTGCCAGCCGTCGAAGACCAGCAGGAGCAGGGCCGCCAGGGGAAGGGCCATCAGCGTCGCCACCAGGGGGTGGCGGCGGCCCTGCCGGCGGGGGCGGGTGGTGTGTGTCCGCTGTGCCGTAAGAGCCATGGTCCCTCTCCTGACCGTTCAGTTGTCGTTGGCAGCGGCGGGTGTCTGACCTCGGGGGACGAGTGCTGCACCCGCCGCTTGACCTCAAATCTAGGCGTGCGGCTCCCGGCGGGCGTCATGCCCTCGTACCGAATCACGGGCCTCCGAGAGGATGAGCCGTGACCTGCGGAGTACTCCTCTGGGTGGAGACGACGCCCCGTGTCTCCACCTACGTCTCCGGGTCATCCCCGAGGGGGTGCCCGGTCCTTCCCGGCTTTTCCGAGATGTCCTCACGGGGCACCGGCTGCTCGACGAGGGCCAGGACCCGGTTGGCCATGAAGCGGGCGGTCCGGACAACGCTCCCGTTTCTCGTGACTTCGCTCACTTCGACCACCCCCCGTCGTACCGCCGTCTCCACCCGGCGGCCCGCTCTGCTCGCCACCACCTCGTAGGTGCGCGTCGTGTCGCCGGCGTCGACGACTATCTCCACCCGGTCACCCTTCACAGCTTCAATCCCCCTTCTGTGACGGCTTGTTGGAGCAGTCGGGTGCTCAAAGGCGCCGACTGGGGCGCCTTCCTGACCACTTCTCAAGTCTCGCACCCGGCACTGACAATCCATCGGACCGAGAGGGCGCGGCCTCTGCGCACGGGCGGCCCGGTAAACGTAAGCTGTGCCACGTCAGACGGACCGGGCAGCGGGGATGAACATGGCGATGATGCGCCTGAGGCGCGAGGACCCGCGCGTCGTCGGCTCGTTCAGGCTTCACAGAAGGCTCGGCGCCGGCGGGATGGGCGTGGTCTACCTGGGCTCCGACAAGAAGGGGCAGCGGGTCGCGCTGAAGGTGATCCGGCCGGACTTGGCCGAGGACCAGGAGTTCCGGTCGCGGTTCGCCCGTGAGGTCTCGGCGGCCCGGCGGATCAGGGGCGGTTGCACGGCACGGCTGGTCGCGGCGGACCTGGAGGCCGAGCGGCCGTGGTTCGCCACCCAGTACGTCCCCGGGCCCTCGCTGCACGACAAGGTCGCCGACGAGGGCCCGCTGCACGCCGCGGAGGCCGCGGCGGTCGGGGCGGCCCTGTCCGAGGGCCTGGTCGCGGTGCACGAGGCCGGGGTCGTCCACCGGGACCTGAAGCCGTCCAACATCCTGCTGTCCCCGAAGGGGCCGCGGATCATCGACTTCGGCATCGCCTGGGCCACCGGGGCGTCGACACTCACCCACGTCGGTACGGCGGTGGGCTCCCCCGGTTTCCTCGCACCCGAGCAGGTGCGCGGGGCGGCCGTCACCCCGGCCACGGACGTGTTCTCGCTCGGCGCGACCCTCGCGTACGCCTCGACCGGTGACTCGCCGTTCGGGCACGGCAGTTCCGAGGTGATGCTCTACCGGGTCGTCCACGAGGAGCCGGCGCTGCACGGTGTGCCGGACGCCTTGGCGCCCCTGGTGCGGGCCTGTCTGGCGAAGGATCCGGAGGACCGGCCGAGCACGCTCCAGCTGTCGCTGCGGCTGAAGGAGATCGCCGCGCGCGAGGCGCACGGGATGGCCGACGTACGGCCGCCGTCGCCGCGGGCCGCGGAGGCCGACCGGCCCACCGGGCGGCTCGCCGAGACCTACCCGGAACCGCAGCGGGCCCAGCGGCGGCCGCAGTCCGCACCGGGCGCGCCCGTACGCGGCAACGCGCCCTCGCGCGGCGGCAGCGGTCCGCGGTCCGGCGGCGGGGTGCCGTCACGGCCGAACGGCACCCGCCCCACCCCCGCCCCCCGTGGCAACGGCACCCGCCCGGGAACCGGTGGCCGGCCCGCGCCGCGCAGCGGTACCGGACGTCCCACGCCGCGTCCGACGGGCACCGGACGGCGGCCGGCCAATCCCCGGCTGCTGCGTCAGCGGCTGTTCGTGTTCGTCGTGGTGACCCTGCTGGTGGCCCTGGGCATCGCGCTCGCCCAGGGCTGTTCGGGTCCGGCGCACGGGATGGGCGTGCCCGGCGGCGGGATTCCGGCGCAGGCACTGCCTCTTAGGGAGTAGCCCCGGCGGGTCACGCCTGGGGGCGGCCGGTGGTCACCGCGTAGAAGGCGACCGCGGCCGCCGCGCCGACGTTCAGGGAGTCGACGCCGTGGGACATCGGGATGCGCACCCATTCGTCGGCGGCGACCAGCGCCTGGGTGGAGAGGCCGTCGCCCTCCGCGCCGAGCATCAGCGCCACCCTGTCCATACGGTGCGGGGCGGCCTCGTCGAGGCTGCGCGCCTTCTCGTCCGGGGTGAGGGCGAGCAGCGTGAACCCGGCCTCGCGGACCGAGTCGAGCCCCTTGGGCCAGGTGTCGAGACGGGCGTACGGCACCGAGAAGACCGCGCCCATCGACACCTTCACGCTGCGCCGGTAGAGGGGGTCGGCGCAGTCCGGGGACAACAGCACCGCGTCCATGCCGAGGGCCGCCGCCGAGCGGAAGATCGCGCCGATGTTGGTGTGGTCGTTGACCGACTCCATGACGACGACCCGGCGGGTGGTGCGCAGCAGTTCGGTCGCCGTGGGCAGCGGCTTGCGCTGCATGGAGGCGAGGGCGCCCCGGTGCACGTGGTAGCCGGTGACCTTCTCGGCGAGTTCCGGGCTGACCGCGTAGACGGGGGCCGGCAGCTCGTCGATGACGTCGCGCATGACGTCGACCCACTTGGCGGACAGCAGCATCGAACGCATCTCGTAGCCCGCGTCCTTCGCCCTTCGGATGACCTTCTCGCCCTCGGCGATGAACAGGCCCTCGGCCGGTTCGCGCTTGCGGCGCAACTCGACGTCGGTCAGGCCCGTGTAGTCGCGCAGGCGCGGGTCGTCGGGATCCTCAACGGTGATGAGATCGGCCACAGGGTGATACTGCCTTGTCCTGGGTGGGGTGCCAATGGTCTGGGACGGGTTGTGTTACCCGGGGTTACGCCCGGCCTGCTCAGGCCGACGCGGGCGGGCCGACGTTCACGACCTCGCCGATGACGATGACCGCCGGCGGCTTCACCTCGTGCGTGCGGACCACGTCCGCCACGGTGGCCAGGGTCGCGTCCACCCGGCGCTGTGCGGCCGTCGTGCCCTCCTGGATCAGGGCGACGGGGGTCCCCGGGGACCTGCCGTGGGCGACGAGCGTCTCGGCGATCTTCCCTATCTTGTCGACGCCCATGAGGACGACGAGGGTGCCGGTGAGCTTCGCGAGCGCCGGCCAGTCGGCCAGCGAACGCTCGTCGTCGGGCGCGACATGGCCGCTGACCACCGTGAACTCGTGGGCGACGCCCCGGTGGGTGACCGGGATGCCGGCCGCGCTCGGCACGGAGATCGAGCTGGAGATACCGGGGACGACCGTGCAGGGAACACCGGCCTCGGCGAGCGCCTGGACCTCCTCCATGCCCCGGCCGAAGACGTAGGGGTCGCCGCCCTTCAGCCGTACGACCGACTTGCCCTGCTTGGCGTGCTCGATGAGGGCATTGTTGATGGCCTCCTGGGCCATGTACCTGCCGTACGGGATCTTCGCCGCGTCGATCACCTCGACGTGCGGGGGGAGTTCGGCGAGCAGGTCGCGGGGGCCGAGGCGGTCGGCGATCACCACGTCGGCCTCGGCCAGCAGGCGCCGGCCGCGCACGGTGATCAGGTCGGGGTCGCCGGGGCCGCCGCCGACGAGGGCGACGCCGGGGGTGCGGGTGCGGTGGTGCGGGGCGACGAGGGTGCCGTCGCGCAGGCCCTCGACGACCGCGTCCCGGATGGCGGCGGTGTGCCGGGGGTCGCGGCCGCGCGCGTCGGTGGTGAGGACGGCGACCGTGACACCCTCGCTGTGGCCGGTGGCCGGGGTCCAGGCGGTGGCCTGGTCGGCGTCGTCGGACCGCACGCACCACACCCGGTGGCGCTCCGCCTCGGCGGAGGCGGCGGTGTTGGCGGCGGGGTCGCTGGTGGCGATCAGGGCGTACCAGGCGTCCGCGAGGTCGCCGTCCTGGTAGGGGCGCCTGGCCCAGGAGATCTCTCCGGTGTCCGCCATGGCCTCGACCGAGGGGGTCGCCTCCGGGGACACGAGGGTGACCCGGGCACCCGCCGCGATGAGGGCGGGCAGGCGGCGCTGGGCGACCTGACCGCCGCCGAGGACGACCACCTTGCGGCCGGTGAGGCGGAGGCCTACGGGGTAGGCGGGGTGTTCGGCCATGAGGTGGCGGCTCCTCCGAGGCGTTGCTGTAGCCCTGACGTGCAGATTTTACGGGGCGGGGGTCGCAGCGGCGCAGGGTGTCCAGTGGCTGGGCGTCGTCGCCGGCGCATGGCTGCGGGTGGTCGTGCCCCCCGTACCGCGGCGCGGCGCGGGCGGGCACGACCACCGGTCGGCCGGAGGGCGCCCTCGGCCGCGGTCCCCCCTGTGTGCGCTACTTCTCCGTCACGCCCGCCGAGTCGAACGTGGCCACCTCGTGCATCGCCCGCGCCGTGCTCTGGACCAGGGGAAGCGCGAGCAGGGCGCCGGTGCCCTCGCCCAGGCGCAGGTCCAGGTCGACCAGGGGGCGCAGGCCCAGCTTGTTGAGGGCTGCCACGTGGCCCGGTTCCGCGCTGCGGTGGCCCGCGATGCAGGCGGCCAGGACCTCGGGGGCGATGGCGCGGGCCACCAGGGCGGCCGCGCCCGCGCTCACGCCGTCCAGGATGACGGGCGTGCGCAGGGACGCGCCGCCGAGCAACAGGCCGACCATCGCCGCGTGTTCGAAGCCGCCGACCGCCGCGAGGACGCCGATCGGGTCGGCCGGGTCCGGCTGGTGGAGTTCCAGGGCACGCCGGACGACCTCGGTCTTGCGGGCGAGCGTCTCGTCGTTGATGCCGGTGCCCCGGCCGGTGACCTCGGCGGGGTCGGCACCCGTGAAGACCGAGATCAGGGCGGCGGACGCGGTGGTGTTGGCGATGCCCATCTCACCGGTCAGGAGTGCCTTGTTGCCGGCCGCCACCAGGTCGCGGGCGGTCTCGATGCCCACCTCGATGGCCTGCTTGGCCTCCTCGCGGGTCATCGCGGGACCGGTCGTCATGTCGGAGGTGCCCGCGCGCACCTTGCGGGGCAGCAGCCCCGGGGTGGCCGGCAGCTCGGCGGCCACCCCGACGTCCACCACGCAGACCTCGGCGCCCACCTGGCCGGCGAACGCGTTGCAGACCGCTCCCCCGCCGAGGAAGTTGGCCACCATCTGGGCGGTGACCTCCTGCGGCCAGGGCGTGACGCCCTGGGCGTGCACCCCGTGGTCGCCGGCGAAGATGGCGACGGCCGCGGGCTCCGGGATCGGCGGCGGGCACTGCCGCGACAGCCCGGACAGCTGGGCGGAGATGATCTCCAGCATGCCGAGCGCGCCGGCCGGCTTGGTCATCCGCTTCTGCCGCTCCCAGGCCTCGCCGAGCGCCTTGGCGTCCAGCGGGCGGACACTGGCGACGGTCTCGGCGAGCAGGTCGTGCGGGTCCTCGCCGGGCAGCGCGCGGCGGCCGTACGTCTCCTCGTGGACGACCCACGACAGCGGGCGGCGCTTGGACCAGCCGGCCTGCATCAGCTCGGGCTCTTCCGGGAACTCGTCGACATAACCCACGCAGAGGTAGGCGATGACCTCGAGGTGCTCGGGCAGCCCCAGCGCGCGGACCATCTCGCGCTCGTCGAAGAAGCTGACCCAGCCGACGCCCAGGCCTTCGGCGCGGGCGGCGAGCCAGAGGTTCTCGACGGCGAGCGCGGCGGAGTAGGGCGCCATCTGCGGCTGGGTGTGCCGGCCGAGGGTGTGGCGGCCGCCGCGGGTCGGGTCGGCGGTGACGACGATGTTCACCGGGGTGTCGAGGATGGCCTCGATCTTCAGTTCCTTGAACTGCTTCGCCCGGCCCTTGGGGAGGGACTTGGCGTACGCGTCGCGCTGGCGCATCGCCAGTTCGTGCATGGTGCGGCGGGTGTCGGCCGAGCGGATGACCACGAAGTCCCAGGGCTGGGAGTGGCCCACGGAGGGCGCCGTGTGGGCGGCCTCCAGGACGCGCAGCAGCACCTCGTGCGGGATGGGGTCGCTGCGGAAGCCGTTGCGGATGTCCCGGCGTTCCCGCATGACCTTCAGGACGGCCTCGCGCTCGGCGTCGTCGTAGGCGGGCGCGGCCGGACCGGTGGACTGTCGTGCTTCTGCCACGGGGGCCGTGCTCTCTTCCTGATCGGCGGCCCTGGTCTCCAGGTCCTCCGCCTGCTGTACGACATCGGGATGGGGCTCCGCCACGGCGCCGGGCTCGGCCTCGCGGGGCGCGGGGACGGTCGCGCCCGGTTCGGGGGCCTGCTCGCCCTGGTCCTGGGCGGGGAGCACCAGGGGGTGCGGCGGGGTCGGGGCGAGGTGCGGGGTGGTCGGCACCTGTCCCTCGACGGCGACGAACTCCCCGAGGGGCTCCGGGGCGTCCGGGGACGCGGGGGCCTCCGCGACGTCGGCGGTCTCCGGCGTGACGGTCTCGGCCTGCGGTGCGGCGGCCGCCGCGGCGGCCTCGTCCACCAGGGCGCCGGGCGCGGGCTCCTCGGCCCCGGGGGCGGGTGCCGGCTGCGCCCGGGGGGCCTCGGCGACGGGGGCGGGGGCTTCGGCGGGCTGCGGCGCCCGGGCCGGCACGGCCGGGTCGACGGCCTGCGGCTGCGCCGCCTCGGCCGCCATCGCTTCCGGAGCCGGAACGGACTCGGGCACACCTGCCTCCGACGCGGAAACGGGCTCCGGTTCGGGTACGACGGCTTCCGCCGCCCCGACGGGCTCGGCCGCGACGCCCTCGGCGACGGCCTGCCCGGCGACGGGCTCGGCGACGGCCTGCCCGGCGAGGGGCTCGGCGACGACCTGCCCGGCAGCCTCCCCGGCCACGACGGGCTCGGCCGCGATGGGCTCGGCGACGGCGGGCTCGGCGACGGCCTGCTCGGTCACCACCTGCTGGGGTGCCACCCCCTCGGCCACGGCCTGCTCCGGTGCGCCCCCCTCGGGATCGGCCCGGTGGGCCGCGACCGGCTCGACGGGCTGCGCCTCCGGCACGACCGGCCCTGCGGCCGACGGCACCGGCTGCCCCGGCTCGGCGGCCACGGCGTCCGCTGCCACCTCGGGCCCCGCCGCCTCCGGAACAACCGCCTCCGACGGCGCCACCTGCGGAGCGACACCCTCCGCGACGGCCTCCTCGGCAGCCGCGTCCTCCGGGGCCTGCGCCGGAACCACGGCCGGCGCGGGCCGGTCCGCAGCGTCAGCGGTCTCCGCCGGCACGGCGGGCTCGCCCGGAGCGCTTCCGGCATCGGGCGGCTGCGGAGCCTCGGGCGCTCCACCCTGAACGGGCAGCACGGGCGACGGCGGCTGTGGGGCGTCCGGGGCGGGCCCCGGCTCCGGCCGGGCTCCCGGCACCGCGCCCTGAGCAGCTTCCGGAGCCTGCGCGGCCTGCGCGGGCCCCGGCTCCGCCGCCGGTACGGGGACGTCCCCGCCGACCGGCTGGGCCATGCCCTGCGGAGCGTATGCGGGCGCGGACTGCGCCTCTGCGACCGCCGGCACCTGCTGTTCCGTGGCCGCGCCGACGGCCACGGCCCCCGTGGCGGCCGCGGCGGCGCCGGACGGGTCGGGAGTTGGCACCGCTGCCTGCTGGGCGGCGGGCTGTTCGGCCGCGGGCCAGGCCATCACGGGTTCCTGCGCGGGTTCCGGCAGGGGAACAACCGTTTCGGCGGCCGGGGCCTGCGCGGCGACCTGTGCCACCGGAGCGGCCTGCGGGACGGCTTGGGGGGTGGCCTCCGGGACGGCCTGGGGGGCGGTGCCCGGCGTGCCCCAGGGCGCGGCGGGCTGAGGTGCGGCCTCGCGCAGCGGCTGGGCGTCGAGGTACTCCGGACCGCCCGACGGCAGCCCGGACTGCCGTACCGGCGCACCCGCGGGGCCGCGGTCGGCGAGGGAGCGGACCGGGCTGGCGGAGGCGTCGGGGATCGGCGGGCCGAGGTGCAGCGGGCGGCGCGGGGCCGGGGTGGCCGCGGGATCGTGCGGCACCGACAGGATCGGGGACGCCGGAACCGAGCTGGGCAGCCGGACGGCGGTGAGGTCCACCGACCCGCTGTCCCGGCCGCCCGTCTCGTGCGGGCCGGGTTCGTGGACGGCCTCCACGACCGGCTCCGGGGGCGGCGGCGGCACCTCGTTGCCCCAGGCCCCCTGGGCTCCGGGCAGCAGCAGCTCTTCGTCCTCGGCGGGCGACTCGGAGAGGTAGGTGTACGCGCCGTGCGCGGGAACGCCCGGCTGTTCCACCATGCCTGCGCTCTCCGGCAGTCCCTCGCCCGGGACCTGGCCGGTGTCCGTCATGCGTACCCCTCGCCCATCGGTTAGTGCCTTCTACGACCAGCTCGCCCGGGCGGCGCACCGACCGCCCCACTGTCAAGAACGAGCGTGCGTGCCCAGCGGCACGAACGACCCGCCGGAAAAGGCGACAAAGCCATTCAGTGGCATTGTCCCGGCCGTTCGACCGTCGCGACAGCGTGATCCGCGACAGCCCGCTGTGGACTGCGCCACGTTGCGCGTCCCCCGGTTCTGCCGTACCACACCCGTCCCAAAAGGAGCGCGTTTTCCGGATATTGACGAACGAATTTCCGGGCCACCGGTGCGGTGCAGCGATCGGCCAGCCTACCGCGCGCAGTATGACAACAGGATCACGGGGCGCGTTCCGGCAGTACCCCGCTGAGCAGGAACGCGACGTTCCGTTCGGTCTCCGTCCAGGCCCTGGTGTCGAGTTCGACGGACTGCAGGAGCGCGCATTCGACCTGGTATCCGTGCTCGGTCAGGTCGCGTCCGATGAGTTCGGCCGCGTCCCGGGTGGCGGCGTGGGTGACGATGCGCTGCGGGCGGCGGTCGGCGACCGCGCCGACGACGGCGACTCCCCCGCCGCCGACCCGGACGACGTCCGGTTCGGGCAGGTTCTCCAGTACGTGGGGCGCGACGCCGTGCACGATCTGGAGCTGGACGCCGAAGGTCCGGGCGGCCGTCTCGCTGCGCACACAGGCCGCGAGGTCCCGGTCGACGGCGATGACGGCGGCTCCGGCGCGCGCGGCCTCGGTGGCGAACGCGCCGCTGCCGCAGCCGATGTCCCAGACGAGGTCGCCGATCCGGGGTCCGAGGCGGGCCAGTTGGGCGGCCCGGAGCAGATCCGTCTCCCCTTCGCCGAGCGGTGCTCCGTCGCCGTAGCGCGCGTCGGGCTGTACCCAGCCCCGCGGGCCGGCGGCCGGGTCCCGGCCGGCGATCCAGCCGCCGCCCTCGGGCACCGGCACCGGTCCGGTCGTACCGCCGATGACGATGACGACGTTGGGGTCGCGCCAGGCGTGGTCGGCGGCCTTGTCGGAGGTGACGACGTGGACCTGCTCGCGTTCGGTGCCGAGTTCCTCGCAGATGACGAAGGTGCGGTGGACGCCCTCCAGGAGGAGGCCGAGTTCGGCGGGGCCGGCGCCGGGCGAGGTGAGGACGGCGACCTTGGTGTGGGCGCGGCACACGTTGACCGCGCGTCGCAGGGTGCGCCGGTGTGCGACGACCACCTCGGCGTCGTCCCAGGGCATGCCGGCGCGCGCGAAGGCGGCGGCCACCGAGGAGACGGCGGGAACGACCTCGACCTCGAGGCCGAACTCGGGGGCGCGCAGGGTCCGTACGACACCGAAGAAGCCGGGGTCGCCGTCGGCGAGGACCACGGCGGTGCCGCGGTGGCCGGTGATCCGGCGGGCGGCGAGGGCGACGCTGCCGAGGCGGATGCGCTCCGCGGCCTGCGGCACCTCGGGGAGGTCCAGATGGTGGGCCGCGCCCGCGACGAGCGTGGCGGCGCCGAGCGCTCCGCGTGCCGCGGCGGTCAGCGGCGAGCCGTCCCAGCCGATCACCGTGACCCGGTCGGCCATCGTCGTCAGTCTCCAGAATTTCGCAGGTCGTCAGGGTCCGGTGCCCGTGGGCGGGCTCCGTGAGAGTACCCGGTGGAGGTGGAGCGCGTGCGACGGGGCGGGTGCGCCCGCGTCAGTTCCAGGAAGTGAAGCCTTCACTTCCGGCGAGTTCCTCGCCGGCGCCCTCCAGGTCCTCCGGGAGTAGGCTCCACACGATGAAGTCGGTGCGCAGGTCCGCCCAGGTGCCGTCCGCGGTGCGGACGTGGGCTATGCAGGCGTTGCGCAGGACGCCCTCGCTGATACAGCCGATCTTCTGGGCCACCTGCTGGGAGGCGGTGTTGTCGGCGGCCGTGCGCAGCTCGATGCGCTCGAACTTCTGGTCGCCGAAGAGCCACTGGGCGGTGGCGAGCGCGGCCTCGGAGGCGTAGCCCTCGCCGCGGGCCCAGGGGGCGACGATGTACGACAACTCGGTGGCCCGGATGTGCCAGTCGGTCTTGGTCAGCTGGATGACGCCGACCAGGCGCTGGGTCAGGAACTCGGTGACCGCGAGGTCCAGGCCCCGGCCCGAGGTGCGCTCCGCGGGGGCGTACGCGGTGATCCAGTGCCGGGCGCCGGCCTCGGTGAACGGCTGCGGGACGTCGGTCCAGGCGGCCACCTGCTCGTCGTTCATCATCTCCGCCAGGGCGGGCACATCGTCCTCGTCGAGGGGACGCAGCACCAACCGCTCCGTGCTGATGGAGATGTTGGGGAAGGTGCTACTCATGCGCCGCTCCGTAACCTTCGGAAATACTTCCGGGCCCAGACCTTCGGAGCCCGCGAACTGCCCAGCATGCAGCATGAAACCACCGAACCGCACGACGGGGCCCACCCCCGGTGAGCGAGTGGACCCCGTGCGTGGCGATACGCCGTATACGTGCCGCCGAGGACGGCCGGGAGGACGATCAGAAGGACGGGATGACCGAACCCTGGTACTTGTCCTCGATGAACTTCTTGACCTCGGGCGAGGTGAGGAGCTTGGCGAGCTTCTTGACGCGCGGGTCCTTCTCGTTGCCCTTCTTCACCGCGAGGAAGTTGCCGTACGGGCTGTTCTTGGCGGACTCCAGGACGAGGGCGTCCTTGGCGGGCTTGATGCCGGCCGAGATGGCGTAGTTGCCGTTGATCACCGCGGCGTCCACGTCGTCCAGGGAGCGCGCGGTCTGGGCCGCCTCGACCTCCTTGAACGTGAGGTGCTTCGGGTTCTTCGCGATGTCCTGCGGGGTCGCCTCGCTGCCGGCGCCGTCCTTGAGGGTGATGAGTCCGTTGGCGGCGAGCAGCTTGAGGGCGCGCGCCTCGTTCACGGCGTCGTTGGGGACGGCGATCGTCGCACCGCTCTTCAGCGCGTCGGCGCTCTTGACCTTGTGGGAGTAGAGGCCGAGCGGCTCCAGGTGCACCGTGACGACGGGCACGATGTGGGTGCCGCGCTTCTTGTTGAAGTCGTCGAGGTACGGCTGGTTCTGGAAGTAGTTGGCGTCCACCGAGCCGTCCTCGGTCGCCGTGTTCGGCGTGATGTAGTCCGTGAACTCCTTGACCTGGAGGTCGAGTCCGGCCTTCTTCGCCAGGTTGTCCTTGACGTAGTCGAGGATCTCGGCGTGCGGGGTCGGGCTCGCGGCGACGACCAGTGGTCCGCTGTGGTCGGAGGAGGCGGAGTCCTTCTGCGAGCCGCAGGCGGTGAGCCCGAAGGTGAGGGCTCCGGCGGCGAGGACGGCGGTGGTGAGCTTGGCGGTGTTACGCACGAAAAGTGCCTTTCCTTAAGGGTGGAGCGACCCCGCGGAGGGTGGTGCGGGGAGAACTGGGGGTGGGCTCAGGCGGTCTTGCCGGCGGCGGCCGACGCCTTCAGCAGGCGCAGTTTCGGGGCCGGGCCGGACCGGCCGCCGCGGCGGTGCAGCGAGCGCGCCGCGTAGTCGCCGGCGAACTGGATGACCGAGATGACGACGGCGAGGATCGCGACGGTGATCCACATCAGCTCGGTCTCGAAGCGCTGGTAGCCGTAGCGGATGGCGATGTCGCCGAGACCGCCGGCGCCGACCGTGCCGGCCATGGCCGAGTAGCCGATGAGGGCGACGATCGTGGTCGTGGTGGAGGAGATGAGGGAGGGCAGCGCTTCCGGTACGAGGACCTTGCGTACGACGGTCCAGGTGTTGCCGCCCATCGCCTGCACGGCCTCGACGAGTCCGCCGTCCACTTCGCGCACGGCCGTCTCGACCAGGCGCGCGAAGAACGGGACGGCCCCGATGGCGAGGGGCACGATGGCGGCCTCGCGGCCGATGGTGGTGCCGGTGATCCAGCGGGTGAAGCTCATCAGGGCCACCATCAGGATGATGAACGGCATCGAGCGGGCGATGTTCACGATCTGCCCGATGACCTTGTTCGCCAGCACGTTCTGGAGCAGGCCGCCCCGGTCGGTGAGGACGAGCAGGACGCCCAACGGGAGGCCGGCGACGACGGCGATCAGCGTGGACCAGCCGACCATGTAGAGGGTGTCCCAACACGCCTGGGACAACAGCGGCTGCATCTCGGACCAGCTCACTTGGCACCTTCCTTCACCGGCGCGGGCTCGTGGCCCAGGACGTCGATCCCCAGACCCTGTTCGCGCAGGAAGCCGATGGGCACCACGTTGTCCTCGTAGCGGCCGGGCAGTTCGATGCGCATCCGGCCGACCTGGAGGCCGCCGACGGTGTCGATGGCCGCGCCGAGGATCGATATGTCGATGTTGTAGGTGCGGGAGAGCTGGGAGATGACCGGCTGGGTGGCGGCCTCGCCGTGGAAGGTGACGTCGAGGACGGTGCGGTCGTCGCCGGAGGCCTCGCCGCCGAGCGGGAAGAGCGCGCCGGCCAGTTCGGAGCCGGGGGTGCCGAGCAGTTCGCTGACGGTCCCGGACTCGACGATCCGCCCCTTCTCCATGAGGGCGGCGGAGTCGCAGATCGTCTTCACGACGTCCATCTCGTGCGTGATGAGCAGGACGGTCAGGCCCAGCTGCCGGTTCAGGTCGCGCAGCAGCTGGAGGATGGAGCGGGTGGTCTCCGGGTCGAGGGCGCTGGTCGCCTCGTCGGAGAGCAGCACCTTGGGGTCGCCGGCCAGTGCGCGGGCGATGCCGACGCGCTGCTTCTGGCCGCCGGAGAGCTGGGCCGGGTAGGCCTTCGCCTTGTCGGCGAGCCCGACGAGGTCGAGCAGTTCCAGCGCCTTGCGGGAACGTTCCTTCCCCGACCTTCCCAGGATCTCCAGCGGCAGTTCGACGTTGTCCTGGACGGTCCGCGAGGACAGCAGGTTGAAGTGCTGGAAGACCATGCCGATACGGCTGCGCGCCTGCCGCAGCTCCCTGCCCGCCCGCGGACCGCGCCCGGCGAGGGCGGTGAGGTCCTGTCCGGCGACGGTGACCGTCCCGGCGGTGGGACGCTCCAGGAGGTTGACGCAGCGGATGAGCGAGGACTTGCCGGCGCCGGACTGGCCGATGACGCCGTACACCTCGCCCTCACGGACGTGCAGATCGACGCCGTCGAGGGCGGTGACCTCGCGGCCGCGCGAGCGGTAGACCTTGGTCAGGCCCGTTGTGGTGATCACGTGGGTTTCCGTCACTGTCGAGTGCGCGGGCGCGGGTGTGCCCGGGCGCACGGATGCGTTCGTGCGGGGACGCGGCACGGTTCTCGCGAAGGCGCTGAACCGGGGAGAACATGTGCGCGGGGGCGGCGTGCGTCACGTACGCGCGTCGGGGCGTCGTACGGACATGCCACCTGTCTCGCTTCGGGGCGCGAGCTCTGGGGTGGTGCGGGGGCCCTCTAGAAGGCGCACATTCGACACATACAACGAGCACCGGGCGTCATGGTCGCCTCGGTCACCGGGGTGCGGTCGCTCGTCGTGGTCATGCGATCAGTAAACCAGACCTACGGTCCTGACAGGCCGCCGCTGTCCGCATGCTGGACAGCGGCGGACACCCGTCACACGCGTTCGGCGATCTCCACGCCCCGGTCGGTGACCAGCACCGACACGGCCGAGAGGTCCTTCACCACGAGGTCCGCGACCAGCTCGTGCGGCTGGTGGGTTGTGGTCAACGCCACGGTGGTCATCCCCGCGGCGCGGCCGGCCCGGAGACCGGCCGGGGCGTCCTCGAAGACGACGCAGCCGGCCGGATCGACACCCAGCTGCCGGGCGGCGAGGAGGTAGGGCTCGGGGTCGGGCTTGCCCCGGGTGATGTCGTCGGCGCAGACGAGCGTCTTCGGCCGTATGCCGACGGCGTCCAGCCTGGCCTCGGCCAGCCGGCGGGTGGCGGAGGTGACGACGGCCCAGCGGTCCGCGGGGAGGGAGTCGAGCAGGGCGGCGGTGCCGGGGAGCAGGTGGACGCCGCCCGGGACGTCGTCCACCTCCAGCTGTTCGACCCTGGCGACGGCCTCCGGCACGCGGGCCGCGGGCAGCAGGTCGGCGACGATCTCGGCGGCGGGGCGGCCGTGCAGCGCGACGCGGGCGAACTCCTCGGGGGTGATCCCGTACTCGACGGCCCATCGGGTCCAGCAGCGGTCGACCGAGGCGAGCGTGGAGACGAGGGTCCCGTCGTTGTCGAAGAGCAGGGCTTGTGCGTGGATCGTCATGTTCCCGACCCTACGGCGTACGGCAGGGGCGACGGCATCGCGCCCTTTCGGCCGTAATAAGGTCACCGCATGCTCAATGCCCTGCTGCTGGCGACCGGTGTCGCCGCGCTGCTGCTCGCCGTGTGGTGCGGGTGGGCGGCGTACCGGGACCAGCCGACGAAGGACTGGCACTTCATCGGGATGGCCGTGGTGACGGTGCTGGCGCTGGTCCAGCTGGTGGCCGGGATCGTGCTGCTGGCGCGGGGCGGGAAGCCGGACCAGGGGACGACGATCTTCGTGGCCTATCTGCTGGGGGCGTTCGCGTGCGTGCCGGCCGCGGGGTTCATGTCGCTCGCCGAGCGGACCCGGTGGGGGTCGGTGACGGTCGCCGCCGGCGGTGTGGTGCTGGCGGTGCTGGAGGTGCGGCTCTATGACATCTGGGGAGGCTGAGATGACGGCCGTGGAAGAGAAGCCGAAGCGGCTCACCAGCGGGCCGGGCACGCTGCTCGTGTGGTTCTACGGGGTGATGGTGGTCGGGGCGGTGTCGCGGTCCGCGTACCAGATCGCCACCGAGTTCGACCGGGCGCCGCTCGCGTACTCGCTGTCGGCGGTCGCGGGGGTGGTGTACGCGTTCATCACGTACACGCTGGTGCGGGGTGGGGAGACGGCCCGCAGGGTGGCGCAGGCGTGCTGCGCCGCCGAGCTCGCGGGGGTGTTGATCGTGGGGACGTGGACCGTCGTAGACGGTTCCGCGTTCCCGGACGCGACCGTGTGGTCGGACTACGGGATGGGGTACGTGTTCATTCCCGTGCTGCTGCCGGTTTCCGCTCTGTACTGGTTGCGCAAGGGCGCCGCGCGCCCCTGACGGGGCGCTCCCGTCAAGGGGACCGGTGCGTCAAGCCGTTGTCGCGTACGTGGTGGCCGGCTTCTCCAGGACGATCATCGGGACGCCGTCCGCGCCCTCGGACGTGCCCACCGTCTCGTAGCCGACCCTCCGGTACAGCCTGAGGTTGCCCTCGCTGCGGTGGCCGGTGAAGAGGCGGAACTTCTTGGCGCCGCGCTCCTCGACCAGCGCCGACTCGGCCGCGCGCAACAGCCTCGCGCCGATGCCGTGACCCTGGAGGCGGGGGTGGACGCAGAGCTTCCCGATGGCCGCGGCGCCGTCCTCGGTGATCTTGCCGCGGACCGAGCCGACGACCTCCTCGCCGAGGCGGGCCACGAAGACGCAGTCGGCGGCGACCTCCTGGCGGACCGAGTCCAGACTCTGCACGAGCGGGTCGATGCGGTAGTTGCCGTACAGCGCCGCCTCGCTCTGGAAGCACAGGTACTGGAGCCTGAAGATCTGCTCCGCGTCATGCTCGGTCGCCACCGAGATGGTCACGCTCATGCCCATGTGCGCACGCCTCCCGCTCACCTGATCACCTGTCGTTCTCACTCCTATCCCCGCGCTTCGCGGGCCGCAACCTCCGGCGTCAACAATCGGCGCAGACATCCCAGACATCTGGAACGTTCCGGTCCAAGGTTGCCCTGTGAGATACCCAACTCCACCGCGACCTCCCGGTATGTCAGGTCCCGCGGGGAGAACAGGGCCTGCAGCAGGCGGGGGCAGCGGCCGGGCAGGCGGGCGACCGCGGCGCGCAGGGCGCGGTGGTGGGCGGCCGCGAGGGCGAGTTGCTCCGGGCCGGCCGCGCTGAGGTCGGCGGGTTCGGTGCCGTAGGGCCGTTCATGGCGTGCTCTGCGGCGGGCGCGGCGGGACTCCGCGCGGACGGCCCGGCGCAGCCAGTCCTCGGGTGCGCGGGGCGGGCCGTGGGCCGCCAGGCGCTCCAGGAGGCGGAGCCAGACGGTCTGTTCCAGGTCGCCGGGGTCGCTCCCCGAGGCATGCGCCTCGGCGCGGGCCTCGGCGGTGAGCAGCGGGCGCAGGGCGGCGACCAGGTCGTGCGTCATACGCGGAACGACGAGGCCGCCCCGGGGCAGGTTGCCGGGACGGCCGGGAGACACCCCGAACGGGGGGCGGTGGCTCAGCCGTTGACGAAGTCGGCGCGGGCCAGCAGGGCGGTGTCGGCGTTGTCGGTGAAGACACCGTCGATGCCCGTGGCGAAGTAGGCCTGGAAGACGCGGAAGACGTCGCCGTAGGCGTCCGGGGCGCTGCCCCTGCGGAAGGCCGGCGGCAGGAACGGGTTCTCGTTGCGCATGGTGTAGGGGTGCAGGACCAGACCCACCTTGTGCGCGTCCGCGACCAGCGTGCTCGGCTCGGTGAGGTCGCCGCCCGCGTCCTTCGGGATGATGAGGTCGAGGGTCGGGCCGATGCCCTGCGCGTAACCGGCGATCTCGCGCAGGCCCTTCGGCGTGATCAGGTCGGCGACCGTGCGCGGGTCACCGGTGGCCACGAAGTCGTAGGGCCGGGTGTTCGCGGCCGACAGCAGCACGACCAGCGGGTTGTCGACCAGCGTGTTCAGGCGCTGGATGCTGGTCGGCTCGAAGGACTGCAGGATGACCGGCGAGTTCCGCTTGTCCTTGCCGTACTTGCGCAGCAGCTTGGCGACCCGCTCCTCGAGGCCGAGACCGAGCCCGCGGAAGTAGGTGGGGTGCTTGGTCTCGGGGTAGATCCAGACCTGTTTGCCGCGCCTGCGGGTCTGCTCGTCCTGCCACTTGAGGACTTCCTCGAAGGTGGGGATCTCCCAGCGGCCGTTGTAGAGCGTGTTGTGCGGGCGGTTGGCGGGGATGCGCTCCACCGCGCGCAGCGTCTTCAGCTCGGCGAGCGTGAAGTCCTCGGTGAACCAGCCGGTCGTGGGGACGCCGTCCAGCGTCTTGGTGGTCCTGCGGTCGGCGAACTCCTTGTGGTCGGCGACGTCCGTGGTGCCGCCGATCTCCGGCTCGTGACGGCAGACCAGGTGGCCGTCCTTGGTGGGGACCAGGTCGCCGGCCTCGACGACGTCGGCGCCGAGGTCGAGGGCCAGGTCGTAGGAGCCGAAGGTGTGCTCCGGCCGGTAGCCGCTGGAGCCACGGTGGCCGATGATGGCCGGCTTCGGCAGGCTCTTGAGCCCGCCGCCGTGTCCGGCCGGCTTCGCCTCGGCCGCTCTGGCGGCACCGGGCAGTCCGAGGACCGCACCGCCGGCGCCGAGGACCGCGGCGCCGAGCAGCGCCCGCCGCCCGGTCATGCCGTCCGCCCGGGTCCGCTCGTTCGATTCGTTGCTGTCCATGAGCGCTCTCCTGCCGTCCGCCCTCTCGCATGCGCGCCGATCGTAGGGGTGCGGACGTGACCGACGGGAGACGGCCGGCCCAACGGCCGGGTGACGCCGTATGGCTGCTGGACGGCCGGCATGACGGGCCGTCGGCGATTTCCGTCACATGGCCGCCGCCCGGTGGCCGCGTGCCGCCGGGACGCCACCGCAGGTAAACCAGCGTCAACACTACGTAAGACCTCGGTGAACCGGCCGAACCCGATGTGCGCTTCCCACGGAGCCGCGAGTAATGTCCTCACCTGCACAGACTCATACCGCCACTCGACATCGGAGGACCCGTTGTCCCGCTTCGCGCTCATCAAGGCAGTGCTCGGACCGATCATGCGCCTGATGTTCCGCCTCCGGGCGGAGGGCGTGGAGCACATCCCGGGGGACGGTCCGGTCATCCTCGCCGGCAACCACCTGACCTTCATCGACTCGATGATCCTGCCGCTGGTCAGCAAGCGGCAGGTGTTCTTCATCGGCAAGGACGAGTACGTCACCGGGAAGGGCCTCAAGGGCCGGCTGATGGCCTGGTTCTTCACCGGCGTCGGCATGATCCCGGTGGACCGGGACGGCGCGAGCGGCGGGGTCGCCGCGCTGATGACCGGCAAGCGGGTCCTGGACGAGGGCAGGATCTTCGGGATCTACCCGGAGGGCACCCGCTCCCCCGACGGCCGGCTGTACCGGGGCCGTACCGGCATCGCGCGGCTGACGCTGATGACCGGCGCGCCCGTGGTGCCGTTCGCCATGATCGGCACGGACAAGCTCCAGCCCGGCGGCAAGGGCATGCCGCGGCCCGGCAAGGTGACCGTGCGGTTCGGCGAGGCGATGGAGTTCTCCCGGTACGAGGGCATGGACCGGGACCGCTACGTGCTGCGGGCCGTGACCGACTCCGTGATGGCGGAGGTCATGCGGCTGTCCGGTCAGGAGTACGTGGACATGTACGCCACGAAGGCGAAGGCCGCCTGAACACGGGCGAGCGTCTGACACCCTTTCGGGGGATGGGCACGGGCCGTTGGTCCGTGCCCTTTTGTCTGCCATCCGCCTGACATCCGCCCTGGGTTGTCCGGCGTCCGCCTGCCGGTGGAATCTGGCCCGACACTTCGGTCATTCCTTCGCATTTACCTGGCATATGAGCACACAGCATGTCTTATTCAGATATGCAGAAACCTTCTCGGCGTACCCTGCTCCGTGCTCCGTTCGCTGCCGCAGGCGCGGGGCTCCTGGCGTCATGTTCCGACTCCGGCTCCGAACCCCGCTCCGGCCCGCGGCACCCGGCCGGTACCGCAGCGTTCGTCCCCCAGGGACCCAAGGGGTATGTCAACCCGTCGGACCCGGAGGTGCTGGCGGCCGAGCGCAGGCGCGGCTCGGGGCCGGTGCGCATGGTCAGGTTGACGGCCGCCGAGAGCATGCTGGACCTGGGCGGACGGTCCGTGCACAGCTGGGCGTACAACGAGTCGGTGCCGGGGCCGCTGGTGCGGGTCACCGCCGGTGACGTGCTGAGCCTGACCCTCGGCAACCGGCTGGTCGAGAAGACCACTCTGCACGCCCACGGGGTGCGGCTGCGCTGCGACATGGACGGCGCCCCGGACCTGACCCAGGCACCCATCGCGCCGGGCGCGGACTTCGTCTACCGCTTCACCGCCGCCCACCCGGGGACGTACCTGCTCCACTCGCACGTCGGCATGCAGCCGGACCGGGCGCTGTACGCGCCGTTCATCGTCGACGACCCGAGGGAACCGCTCAAGTACGACAAGGAATGGATCGTCGTCCTGGACGACTGGCTCGACGGCATCGAGGGCTCCACCCCCGAGCACGTGCTCGAACAGCTCAAGCCGGGCGGCGGCATGAAGATGGGGATGGGGGGCATGGGGATGGGCCCGGCCGGGCACAGCGCCGGTCCGCACGCGTCGGCGAGCGCTTCCGCGTCGCGGTCCGGGTCGCCGTCGGCGGCGGCGTCCGGAGCCAGGCGCGCGACGGGGCCGGACCGGGTGCTGCGCGACTCCCACAGCCGCCTGCTCCACGGTGAGGGCGGCAACGTCAACTACCCCCACTATCTGATCAACGGACGGCTGCGTACCGACCCCTCCGTCTTCCGCTGCCGCCCCGGCGACCGCATCCGGATCCGGATCATCAACGCGGGTTCCGAGACGGCGTTCCGGGTGGCGCTCGGCGACCACCCCATGACGATCACCCACACCGACGGCTATCCCGTGCAGCACAAGCGGACCGACGCGCTCCTCATCGGCATGGCCGAGCGGTACGACGTGCTGGTCACCGCCAAGGACGGGGTCTTCCCGCTGGTCGCGCTCGCCGAGGGCAAGAAGGGCAAGGGGGTGGCGATCCTGCGGACCGACAAGGGCAGAAACCTTCCGGCGCCGGATGCCCGTCCGGACGAGCTCGACCGCGAGATCGTGCCGGCGCGCCGGCTGCTGCCGGCCGAGTCCGTCGCCATGGACGACCGGGTTCCCGACCGCGATCTGCGGATCAGGATCACCGGCACGATGCAGCGTTACGACTGGGGGTTCGACCACAAGCCGTACGACGTGCGGGAACGGCATGCGGTGCGGGCCGGTGAGCGGGTGCGGCTGACGCTCGTCAACGCGACCGACATGTGGCATCCGATGCACCTGCACGGACACACGTTCTCGGTCAACGGGATCAGCTCGACCGGGGCGCGCAAGGACACCACGATCGTGCTGCCGCACCGCAAGCTCGTGCTGGACTTCGATGCCGACAACCCCGGGCTGTGGATGCTGCACTGTCACAACCAGTACCACTCGGAGAGCGGGATGATGACGGTGCTGGGGTACAAGAGGTGAGGTGCCGGTGGGTCACCCGGCGCCCTCCAGTTCCTGCCCCCTGAGCAGGAACCACGCCGCCGCCGACGTGGCCAGGAGGACCGCCGCTCCCGCTCCTGACGCCAGGTGGAGGCCGTGGACGAAGGAGTCGCGGGCCGCTGTCAGCATGTCGGCAGCCGTCGGCGAGGGCATGGTCCGCGCCGCCTCCACCGCCGCTCCGAGGGACTCGTGGGCGGCGGCCGGGGTGCCCGTGGGGCCCGGGAAACCGTGGTAGACACCCGTCACGATCGAACCGAGCAGGGCGATGCCCAGCGCCGCGCCCAGTTCGTACGCCGTCTCGGAGACGGCGGAGGCGGCGCCCGCCTGGTTCCTGGGGACGCTGGAGAGGATCACGTCCGCCGTGACCGTGAAGGAGAAGCCCGCGCCGACGCCCACCACCAGGAGGGCGGCACCGAGCACCGGGTAGCCGGTGGACCGGGACAGGGTCGTCAGCGCGGCCAGGGCCACGCCCACGGCCGCCAGGCCGCCGGAGACCACCAGCCGCACCGAGTAGCGGCGGGCCACGCGGCCGGCCACCAGGCCCGCCCCCACCGCACCTACGGCGGCGGGGAGTTCGGCCAGGCCGGCCTCGAACGGCGGTCTGTCCTGCACCAGTTGCAGGTACTGGGAGAGGAAGAACACCAGGCCGGACATGCCGAGCACGGTCAGCAGGTCGGCCAGCACGGCGCCGCTGAAGCCGCGGCTGCGGAACAGCCGCATGTCCAGCAGGGGCCTGGGCATGGTGAGCTGACGGCGCACGAAGCCGTGCAGGGCGGCGGCGCCGAGCACGGCGGCCGCGGCGGTGACCGCGGTGAGGCCGTGGGCCGCCGCCTCCTTCACCGCGTAGACGAGAGCGATCATGCCGACCAGCGACAGGACGACACTGATCAGGTCCCAGGGTCCGGGGTCGGGGTTGCGGGACTCGGGGAGCGTCCGGACGCCGACCAGGACCAGGACCACCATCACCGGCAGGTTGATCAGGAAGACCGAGCCCCACCAGAAGTGTTCGAGCAGGAAACCGCCCACGATCGGGCCGACGGCGGTACCGGCCGAGGCCGCCGCGCCCCAGACGCCGACGGCGAGACTGCGCTCGCGCGGGTCGTGGAAGAGGTTGCGGATCAGGGCGAGGGTCGCCGGCATCAGGGTCGCGCCCGCGACACCGAGCAGGGCGCGGGCGGCGATCATCATCCCGGGTGTGGTCGCGTAGGCGTTCAGTACGGATATCGCGCCGAACGCGGTTGCGCCGCAGAGCAGGATCCGCTTGCGGCCGATGCGGTCGCCGAGACTGCCCATGGAGACCAGCAGACCGGCGATGACGAACGAGTACACGTCACCGATCCACAGCAGCTGGGTTCCGGACGGATCGAGGTCTTCGCTGATGTAGGGGGTCGCGAGGCCGAGGACGGTGGCGTCGACGGCCACAAGCAGCACGGCGAGCACGAGCACGCAGAGCGCGAGCCACCGGCCCGGGCGCTTCTCCGTCTCCGTGGCGGCCGCCGGCCGCAGGGCGCTGGTCATGGTTCCTCTCTTCTTCGGGCGCCGCCGAGCAGCAGCTCGACGATCATGTGGGTGAAGTCCTTGGGCGCGACGCGGCCCTCGGAGACCGCCCAGGCCGCGGAGGCCAGCAGGCCGTACAGCGCTTCGGTGAGCCAGGCCGGCGTGAGGTCGATGCGGAACTCGCCGCTGCGCTGTCCGCGCCGGAAGAGGGCCGCGATGCGGTCGTCGATCCGGGTCCAGCCCGCGTTCTGCCCGTCGCCCTCGAACAGCTGGTTCTCGGTGTACAGGAAGGCCAGCAGGCCGGCGGCCGGTTCGATCGTGCGGACCAGGCGGTGCACGGCGTCGGCCGCCGGGCCCTCGTCGAGGCGGGCCGCGTCCAGGGCCGCCTCGCACTCCGCGATACCGAGCGCCTCCAGCGCGCGGACCAGCGCGTCGCGGCCCGCGAAGTGCCGGTGCAGCGTGGCCCGGCTGATCCCGGCGGCCTTGGCGACCTCGTCCATGGTCGCCGTGGACTTACGGGTCAGCAGGGCGGCGGCGCTGCGGAGGACGTGGTCACGATCGAGGGGCATGAGACGAGAGTAGCGCAGATGAGACACGCGTGTCTCACGACGGGCATGCGTGACTCATGCGTGGCGGGCATGAGGACTCGCGGGGGTCCGGGAGCCCTGCCGCTCAGTGCCAGGGCAGGCTGCCGCGGTGCTCCCAGTAGGCACGGGGGTCCTCGGCGAGGGAGACGAGGCGGGTCAGCTGGCCCTCGTCCAGGTCGACGACGGCCGCGTGCAGGTTGGAGGCCAGCTGGGCTAGTGTCGCCGCGCCGGAGAGGACGACTCCGGCCCAGGGGCGACGCAGTACGAACGCGAGCGCCACGGCGTCACAGCCGAGGCCGGTCTCCTCGGCCACGGCGCGTACCGCGTCGGGGGCGTGCGGGGCAGCGAGCCGGCCGTTGGCCATGCCCTCCTTCACGATCACCGTCAGTCCGGCCTCGTGCGCCTCGGCCAGGGCGGCACCCGCCGAGGTCTCCAGGACGTTGAACGTCGACTGGACCGTACGGAAGAGGGGCTCGCCGTCGACCGTGACGGCGAGGGCGGCCCGGATGGCGTCGGCCTGGGCCGGGCCGCTCGTGGAGAAGCCGACGGTGAGGCCGCCCGCCGCCGCTTCGGCGAGGCGGGCGTGGAGTTCCTTGTCGGTGAGGGCGGGACTGTCCGGGGTCACCGAGTGGACCTGGTAGAGGTCGAGCCGGTCACCGAGGAGTTCCGCGGTCTCGGCGCGCTGGCGGTCGTAGGTCTCGACGCTGTGGTCCTTGACCTCGTGCTTCTCGGCGTCCGTGGTCCAGTCGGCGGTGTAGGTGTAGCCCCACTTGCTGCCGACGACCACGTCGGTGAGGTCCGGTCGGGCCGTGAGCCAGCCGGCGAGGAACTCCTCGCTGCGGCCGTAGGAGCGGGCGACGTCGAAGTAGCGGACGCCCTGGGCGTAGGCGGCGTCGAGGAGTTCGTGGGTGCGGGCGCGAAGGGCTGCCACGCTGCGGTCCTCGCCGAGGTCCGCCTCACGCCCGAGGTTGATGTAGCCGGGGCGGCCGACCGCGGCGAGGCCCAGGCCGATGTGGCAGGTCGGGGTGGTTGCTGTTGCCAGTCGGGCGAAGGGCATCGCGGGCTCCGTTTCGGTCGGCCTCGGAGAGGACTTCGACCAACGTATCCCGTGATGCCCTTCGGTTCGCCGTTCAGCTCGGGGGGGTGCGGTGCGTCGGCGAGTGCGGCCGGGTGGGGGTTGCTCGCGCAGTTCCCCGCGCCCCTTTCCGGGCGCGGGGACGTTCTACTTCTTCGCGTCGGCCCACTCGTGCTGCCGGGCCACGTCCGCCTTGACCTCGGCCAGCTGGGTGGCCACCGCGCTCGGGGCCGTACCGCCGCGGCCGTTGCGGGAGGCGAGGGCACCGGGGACGTTGAGGACCGTGCGCACCTCGGGGGTCAGGTGGGCGGAGATCTTCGCGAACTGGTCGTCCGTCAGTTCGTCCAGTTCCTTGCTCTCGGCCTCCGCGGCCTTCACGCACTCGCCGGCCACCTCGTGGGCCACGCGGAACGGCACACCCTGCTTGACCAGCCACTCGGCGATGTCGGTGGCGAGGGAGAAGCCGGCCGGGGCCAGTTCCTCCATGCGCTCGCGGTTGACGGTGAGGGTGGCCATCATGCCGGTGAAGGCGGGGAGCAGGACCTCCAGCTGGTCGCAGGAGTCGAAGACCGGCTCCTTGTCCTCCTGGAGGTCGCGGTTGTAGGCGAGGGGCAGTGCCTTCAGGGTGGCCAGGAGGCCGGTGAGGTTGCCGATCAGGCGGCCCGACTTGCCGCGCGCCAGCTCCGCGATGTCCGGGTTCTTCTTCTGGGGCATGATCGACGAGCCGGTGGAGAACGCGTCGTGCAGGGTCACGAAGGAGAACTCCTTCGTGTTCCAGATGATGACCTCCTCGGCGATCCGGGAGAGGTTCACGCCGATCATCGCGGTGATGAAGGCGAACTCCGCCACGAAGTCGCGGGAGGCCGTGCCGTCGATGGAGTTGCCGACGCTGCCGTGCTCGAAGCCGAGGTCGGCCGCCACCGCCTCCGGGTCCAGGCCCAGCGAGGAACCGGCGAGCGCGCCGGACCCGTACGGGGAGACCGCCGTGCGCTCGTCCCACTGGCGCAGCCGCTCCGCGTCCCGGGACAGGGACTGGACGTGGGCCAGCACGTGGTGGGCGAAGAGGACCGGCTGGGCGTGCTGGAGGTGGGTGCGGCCGGGCATCGCCACGTCCGGGTGGGCCTCGGCGAGCCCGATCAGGGCGTCCTGGAGGTCGGCGATCAGGCCGCCGATCACCCGGGCGTGGTCCCGGAGGTACATCCGGAAGAGGGTCGCCACCTGGTCGTTGCGGGAGCGGCCGGCGCGCAGCTTGCCGCCGAGGTCCGGGCCGAGGCGCTCCAGGAGGCCCCGCTCCAGGGCGGTGTGGACGTCCTCGTCGGCGATCGTGCCCACGAAGGAGCCGGCGGCGACGTCGGCCTCCAGCTGGTCCAGGCCCGCGATCATGCGCTGGAGCTCGTCCTCGGTGAGCAGGCCCGCCTTGTGGAGCACCCGGGCGTGGGCGCGGGAACCGGCGATGTCGTAGGGCGCGAGCCGCCAGTCGAAGTGGACGGACGCGGACAGCTTCGCCAGGGCCTCGGCGGGACCGTCGGCGAAACGGCCGCCCCAGAGCCGTACGTCACCGCTGTTGCTGCTCACTTGCGTTGCTCCTAGAGAGGGTTGACGGGTGCCCGGATCCTCGCAGATCCGGGCCTGTCCATGCCTGGTCCCGCTTGGCCGCGATCTTCGACGACAGGCTGTAGATGTCGATGAAGCCCTTGGCCGCGGCCTGGTCGAAGGTGTCGCCGGTGTCGTAGGTGGCGAGGTTGAAGTCGTAGAGGGAGGACTCGGAACGGCGGCCCGTGACGACCGCGCGGCCGCCGTGCAGGGTCATCCGGATGTCACCGGTGACATGCTGGTTCGCCTCGTTGACGAACCCGTCCAGGGCGCGCTTGAGCGGGGAGAACCACTGGCCGTCGTAGACGAGTTCGCCCCAGCGCTGCTCCACCTGCCGCTTGTAGCGGGCGAGTTCGCGCTCGACGGTGACGTTCTCCAGCTCCTGGTGGGCGGTGATCAGCGCGATCGCACCCGGAGCCTCGTACACCTCGCGGGACTTGATGCCGACGAGGCGGTCCTCGACCAGGTCGATGCGGCCGACGCCCTGGGCGCCCGCGCGTGCGTTGAGCTCCTGGATCGCCTGGAGCACGGTGACCGCCCTGCCGTCGATCGCGACCGGTACGCCCGCGTCGAAGGTGACGACCACCTCGTCGGCCTCGCGCGGGGTGGCGGGGTTCTGGGTGTACTCGTAGATGTCCTCGATCGGGCCGTTCCAGATGTCTTCCAGGAAGCCGGTCTCCACGGCGCGGCCGAAGACGTTCTGGTCGATGGAGTACGGGGACTTCCTGGTGGTCGCGATCGGCAGGTTCTTCGCCTCGCAGAAGGCGATGGCCCTGTCCCGGGTCATCGCGTAGTCGCGGACCGGGGCGATGCAGGTCAGGTCGGGGGCCAGGGCGACGATGCCGGCCTCGAAGCGGACCTGGTCGTTGCCCTTGCCGGTGCAGCCGTGCGCGACCGTGGTGGCGCCGTGCTTGCGGGCGGCGGCCACCAGGTGCTTCACGATCGCCGGCCGGGAGAGCGCGGAGACCAGGGGGTAGCGGTCCATGTAGAGGGCGTTGGCCTTGATCGCCGGGAGGCAGTACTCCTCGGCGAACTCGTCCCTGGCGTCGGCGACCTCGGCCTCGACCGCCCCGCAGGCGAGGGCCCGCTTGCGGATGACGTCCAGGTTCTCGCCACCCTGGCCGACGTCCACCGCGACGGCGATGACCTCGGCGTTCGTCTCCTCGGCGATCCAGCCGATGGCGACGGAGGTGTCCAGCCCGCCCGAGTAGGCGAGTACGACGCGCTCGGTCATGGGTCCCTCCTCACGTACATCCGCTCGCTATGCATGAGTATGCAGAGCTCTGCATGGTTCGTCAATCCGCCGGGATCGCGGACGGATTCTCAGAAAGGTTTGAACAAACGAAACCGCTTACCCGTACCCATGCCTGAACGCTGGCGCCGCGTTTGTAAACCCACCTCTGACCCAAGTGAGGCATCCGCATGTCCAGGGCTCTTCCGAAGTACAACAAGCGTCGTGTCGCGATCATCGGCGGTGCCGCCGCCGTGGCGCTGTCCGGTGCGGTCATCGCCGGTTCGGCCCTGGCCGGAACGCCGGACAACAGCAGCGGTACCGCCAACGCCCGCACCTTCGCCGCCTCGCCCGGCACGATCACCTGCCCGGACGTCGCCTCGAAGCTGCCGGCGATCCCCGCCACCGCACAGGCGGAGGTCACCCGCAACCTCGCGCTCCTCCAGACGCAGATCCAGGAGGCCAACAAGCGGCTGGTCGACACCGTCGGCCAGGGTGGGCCCAACTTCGTGAACAACGCGATCCTCGGTCCCCTCAAGGACAAGCGCATCGCGACGGTCAACCGGATCGCGACGGCGATCGGCCGTACGGCCGCCAAGCCGACCGGTCTGGACGCGCTGGCGCCGTGCACCCTGAACGCGGGCGGCACGAACACGAACACCGGCACCGGTACGGCGACGGGCTCGACGGCAGCCTCCGCCGCGCCCGGCAAGACGGGCAACCAGCAGCAGTCGGCCGGCAACGCCGGGACGAACGCCGGCAACAGCGGGGTGGGCACGATCAGCTGCCCGGACGTCGCCTCGAAGCTGCCGGCGATCCCCGCCACCGCGCAGGCGGAGGTCACCCGCAACCTCACGCTCCTCCAGACGCAGATCCAGGAGGCCAACAACCGCCTCCGGAGCACGGTCGGCCAGGGTGGCCCCAACTTCGTGCAGAACGCGATCCTCGGCCCGCTGGCGGACAAGCGGAAGTCGACCATCGACCGGATCGCCATCTCGATCGGCCGTACCGCCGCCAAGCCCACCGGCCTCGACTCCCTGGCCGCCTGCACGCTCACCAAGTGACGTGACAGGCAGCCGTGGCCGCCCCGCGTACAGCGCCGGCCGGGGCGGCCACGGTGGCGTCCGGCGACGCACGGCACCCGGCGCCGTGGCACCCCGGACGGCCCACCCCGGCTGCCGGCGCCGCCGCCCGCGCCTACGGTCTGAGCCATGCGCCCAGGCCTCCCCGCTGTCCTCGTCTCCGCCTGCCTGCTGCTGCTCGGTGCGGCTCCCGGGACCGGGGACCCCGCGCCCCTGCCCGCCCTGATGGCCGACACGGGCGGCGGCAGCCAGCTGATCACCGCCGAGGCGTCCGCGCCGAGCGCGACCTCCGGGACCCTGACCTGGTGGGAGCGCCGGGGCGGCCGGTGGGTGAAGGAGGGCTCCGCAGCTGCCCGGTTCGGGGCGAAGGGCCTGGTCGAGGGGGCCGGACGGAAGCAGGACACGAACACGACCCCTACGGGGCTGTACGACCTCCCGTTCGGCTTCGGACTGCGGGCGGCGCCGACCGGGACCCTGGTCGAGTACCGCACGGTGACCGCGGGTTCCTGGTGGTGCCAGGACACCGGTTCGGCCTCCTACAACCGTTGGGTGGAGCCGTTGCCGGGCGACTGCCGGGCCGCGGAGTCGGAGCGGTTGTCGTCGTACCCGGAGCAGTACGCCTACGCGCTGGTGATCGGGTTCAACTACCGGAAGCCGGTGCGAGGCCGGGGAGCCGGGATCTTCCTCCATGTCGACGGGGCGGGCACGACGGCCGGATGCGTGTCGGTGCCCCAGGACGCGATGCGGCGGATCCTTCAGTGGGTCGACCCGAGGAAAAGGCCGCACATCGCCGTGGGGACCGCGGCCGGGAACACGGCGCTCACCCGGTACTGACCGCCCTAGGCGCCCGGGGCCGCCGGCAGTTCCACCGTGAACGTGGTCGCGCCCGGACGGCTCTCCAGGGTCACCGTCCCCCCGTGCGCTTCCACCACCGCCGCCACGATCGACAGCCCCAGGCCCGCTCCTGCCCCTGTCGCGTCCTGGCGGCGGCGGTGTTCCGCCCTGGTGAAGCGTTCGAAGACGCCCGGCTGGACGTCGGCCGGGATGCCGGGACCGTCGTCGTGGACGTGCAGGACCGCCCGTCCGCCGTCCGTCTCCAGGGTCACCGTCACCTTCGTACCGGCCGGCGTGTGCAGGCGCGCGTTGGCCAGCAGGTTGGCCAGCACCTGGTGGAGGCGGTGGGTGTCGCCCGGGACCGTGACCGGGTCCTCCGGCAGGTCCAGGGACCAGCGGTGGTCCGGGCCGGTGGCGCGGGCGTCCGTCACCGCGTCCAGGACCAGCCGGGTGAGGTCCACCGGGGTGCGTTCGAGGGGGCGGCCCGCGTCCAGGCGGGCCAGCAGGAGGAGGTCGTCGACCATCTCGCCCATGCGCGCGGACTCGGCGGCGATGCGTTCCAGGGCCCGGGTGATCTCGGGCGGCACCGGGCCGGGGTGGAGCAGGGCGAGTTCCGCGTGTCCGCGGACCGAGGCGACCGGGGTGCGCAGTTCGTGGCTGGCGTCGGCGGCGAAGCTGCGCAGGCGCTCCTCGCTCGCGTGGCGTTTGGTGAGGGCGTCCTCGACATGACCGAGCATGCGGTTGAAGGCGGTGGCCACCCGGCCGACCTCGCCGCGGGGATCGGACTCGGGCGCCCGGGGCGGCAGCGCCACCTCACCGCTGGCGAGGGGCAGCTCGCTGACCTTGGCGGCGGTGGCCGCGACCCGGCTCAGGGGGCGCAGGGACCAGCGGACCCAGAAGGCGCCGGCGACCCCGGCCACGGCCAGCGCGAGACCGAAGACCACCGCCGCGACCAGTTCCAGCCGGTGCACGGTCGCGTGCACCGGCTCCAGGGGCAGACCGGTCATCAGGACGTCGCCGTCCAGGCCGGTCCAGGCCACGATGCGGTAGTCGCCGATCGACCGCAGGCGGACGGTGTGTCCCCTGCCGTCCGCCGGCACCTCGGCCAGGGCCGTGCGGTCGCGTGCGGTGAGACCGACGGTCAGGTCCGGATCGTCGTCGGCGGGGATCAGGGCCGCGTTGGTGATCCGGCCGTTCACCAGGCGCGCGCCGAAGGTGCCGGAGGCCTGCCGGCGGGTGTCGCCGTGTTCGTCGCCGTCCCGGTCGCTGGGTTTGATCCTGCCGTGTTCGAGGGACTGCGGGAAGCTCGGCCCGCTCTGCTGGAGCTGCTGGTCGACGCGGCCGGTGAGGAAGCCGTTCAGCTCGACCACCGCGGCGACACCGACGGCCGCGCAGCTCACCGCCAGCAGCACCACCAGGCCCGCGGTGAGGCGGGCCCGCAGGGTGCGCGGGAAGCGGGGGCGGGGCAGGTGCCGTAGCCGTCGCAGGGGATTCACCTGCTCACCGGCTTGAGGACGTAACCCGCGCCGCGCACCGTGTGGATCATGGGATCGCGGCCCGCGTCCACCTTCTTGCGCAGGTAGGAGATGTACAGCTCGACGACGTGGGCCCGGCCGCCGAAGTCGTAGGACCAGACCCGGTCGAGGATCTGGGCCTTGCTGAGCACCCGGCGCGGGTTGCGCATCAGGAAGCGGAGCAGCTCGAACTCGGTCGGGGACAGCTCGATCAGTTCACCCGCCCGGGTGACCTCGCGGGCTTCCTCGTCCATGGTGAGGTCGCCGACCGTGAGCCGGGGCCCGTCCTCCTGCTGGCGGGCCATGCCGGCCCGGCGCAGCAGGCCGCGCAGCCGGGCGACGACCTCCTCCAGGCTGAACGGCTTGGTGACGTAGTCGTCACCGCCCGCGGTGATACCGGCGATCCGGTCCTCGACGGCGTCCCGGGCGGTGAGGAAGAGCACACACACGTCCGGCTGGACCCGGTGCAGCGAGCGCAGCACGGCGAAGCCGTCGGTGTCCGGGAGCATCACGTCGAGGACCACCGCGTCGGGCATCAGCTCCTGCGCCGCGGTCAGCGCGGTGGCGCCGTCGCCGGCGGCGCGGACCTGCCAGCCCTCGTAGCGCAGGGCGCCGGTGAGCACCTCCGCGAGGTCGGGGTCGTCGTCGACGACGAGGACGCGCAGCGGGGTGCCGTCGGGGCGGGTGAGGGCGGGACGGCCGGAGCGGGTGGTGTTCATCGCGTCTACCAGCATCTCTCCTCCGGACGGTGAGCGGTGCCCGCCGGTGCTCTGAGTTTCCTCTGAGTGGGCTGGGACGGGCCCGCTCAGAGGTCCCTCAGAGGTTCGCGCTGCACAGTGGGCGTCCTGACCGGAGAAAGGACGCCTCTCATGACGACCGTGGACGAACGGCGCACGGCCCCGGCCGGGCACGCCGTGGCCACGCGCCGCTCCCCCGCCGTCGCCGTGCTCACCGTGCTGTGGGCCGGGGCGGCGGCCGTGCTCGCGCTGTGGTGGTCCGACACCGGCTCGATCGTCGGTGCCGCGGGCTGGCTGACGGGGGCCGGACGGATCGCCGGACTGCTGTGCGGGTACGCCTGTGCGGTGCTGGTCGCGCTGATGGCCAGGGTGCCGCTGCTGGAGGTCCGGGTCGGGTCGGACCGGGTGGCCCGCTGGCACGCGATGGCCGGCCGGTACACGGTGTGCCTGCTGGTCGCGCATGTCGTGCTGATCCTCACCGGGTACGCGGCGCAGGACCACGCCGGGGTCGTCCGCGAGGCGGTCGACGTCGTCCTGCACTACCCGGAGATGCTCAAGGCGACCGCCGGCACGGCGATCCTCTTCGCGGTCGGCATCACCTCGGCGCGTGCGGTGCGCCGTCGTACCAGCTACGAGTTCTGGTACTACGTCCACCTGCTGACGTACGCGGCCGTCTTCCTCGCCTTCGGCCACCAGCTGGCGCTCGGCAACGACCTGAACGGCAAGCCGGTCGCCACCGCCTTCTGGTACGCGCTGTACCTGGGGGCCGCGGCCCTGGTGGTGTGGTTCCGGGTGCTGGCGCCGGTCCGGCTCAACCTCCGGCACCGGTTGCGCGTGGAGTCCGTGCAGCAGGAGGCGCCCGGCGTGTACTCGGTGGTGATCCGAGGGCGGCGGATCGACGCACTGGGCGCGCAGGCAGGGCAGTTCTTCCGCTGGCGCTTCTTCGGCGGCGACGGCATGGGCTGGACGTCGACGCCCTACTCGCTGTCCGCGCCGCCGCGCGGCGACCTGCTGCGGATCACCGTCAAGGCGCTCGGCGACCACAGCGCGGCCGTGCCGCTGCTGCGGCCCGGCACCCGGGTGTGGGCGGAGGGTCCGTACGGCTCCCTCACCGCCGACCGGGCCACCGCCCGGCGCTCCCTGCTGATCGCGGCCGGGGTCGGCGTCACCCCGCTGCGGGCGCTGTTCGAGACGCTGCCCGGCGAGGTGACCCTGCTCTACCGGGCCCGCACGGCGGAGGACCTGGCGCTGGGCGGCGAGCTGGAGGCGATCGCGCGGTGGCGCGGGGCCCGGGTGCTCTACGCCCTCAACGGCCCGCGGGGTGAACGCCCCGCCCTGACGGCCCAGGCGCTGCGCGCCACCTTCCCCGGTCTCGCCGCGCACGACGTCTACATCTGCGGTCCGCACGGCTTCGCCCAGGAGATGTACGACGCGCTGCGGGCCGCCGGGGTGCCCGACCGCCGTATCCACCACGAGTCCTTCGAGCTGTGAGGCCGCTGCCGTGCACGCACTGAACAAGAACCGCCCCCTGCGCCGGGTCATGCTGGCGAGTGCCACGACCGTCTCCGGGATCGTGCTGCTGCTGGCACTGAAGCCGCACACCAGCCCGACGGTGATCACTGACTCGGCGGCTCCGGCGCCGTCGAGCAGCGCGAGCGTCACACCGGGCGCGACCGCCGGCACCGGTTCCGGCAAGTCGGGCAAGTCCGGCAGCACCGGCACCAAGACCGTCACCGGGAACACCGTGCAGACCCGCTGGGGGCCCGTCCAGGTCCGGGTGACCGTGAAGAGCGGCAGGATCACCGATGTGACGGCCGTCCAGTACCCGCAGGACAACCCGCGCGACCAGCAGATCAACAGCTACGCCCTGCCGCAGTTGCGCAGCGAGGCGCTGGCGGCGCAGAGCGCGAGCATCGACACCGTCTCCGGGGCCACCTACACCAGCGAGGGTTACCAGCAGTCACTCCAGTCCGCACTCGACTCCGCGGGACTCTGAACAATCAGGCGGTACGGCACGTACCTGTGGGCCAAGGGTCAATTCCCCACGGAGGAACCGTGACCACCACACTCGCAGGCGGACGTGCCGCCCGCCGCCAGACGATGCGCCGCATCCGCCCGCGCCGCTCCCCGGCCGTACCGCTGCTGCTCGCCGTATGGGCGGGCGCGGCGGCCGTGCTCTGGCTGTGGTGGCACAACACCCCGTCCATCGCCGACACCAACGGCAAGATACTCAACGCGGGCCGGATCACCGGTCTGCTGGCCGGCTACCTGATGGCGCTGGTCGTGCTGCAGATGGCCCGCGTGCCGGCGCTGGAGCGGCGGGTCGGCTCCGACCGCGTCGCCCGCTGGCACGCGATGAGCGGCCGCTACACGCTCTGCCTGGTCTTCGCGCACGTCTTCCTCATCATGTGGGGCTACGCGCTGCAGGCGGGCAAGACGCTGAACGACATCGTCCAGCAGACGATCGACTCCATCAACCAGCTGCCCGACATGGGCAAGGCCGCCATCGGCACCGGTCTCTTCGTCGTCATCGGCCTGACCTCGATCGGCCCGGTCCGGCGCAGGCTGCCGTACGACACCTGGTACCACGTGCACGTGCTGACGTACGGCGCGGTGTTCCTGACGTTCTGGCACCAGATCACCACCGGCAACGACTTCGCGCTCACCCCGGCCGCCAAGACCTTCTGGTACGGCCTCTACGGCACCGTCACCCTGCTGGTCGTCTGGTATCGGATCCTCACCCCGATCCGGCTCAACCTGCGGCACCGGATGCGGGTCGAGGCGGTCATCGAGGAGACGCCGGGCATCGTGTCGGTGCTGATCGGCGGGCGCAAGCTGCACCGGATGGGCGCGGAGGCCGGTCAGTTCTTCCGCTGGCGGTTCCTGGCGCCCGGGATGCGGTTCAGCTCGCACCCGTACTCCCTGTCGGCGGCCCCCCGCCCCGACATGCTGCGGATCACCGTCAAGGCGATCGGGGACCACAGCGCGCGGCTGCGCGAACTGCGGCCGGGGACCAAGGTGTGGGCCGAAGGGCCGTACGGGGCGATGACCGCGTCCCGGCGCAGCCGCGGCAAGGTCCTGCTGGTGGCGGGCGGCGTCGGGATCACGCCCATGCGGGCGCTGTTCGAGACGCTGCCCGGCGCCGCGGGCGACCTGACCCTGCTCTACCGGGCCAACACCACCCAGGACCTGGCCCTGTGGGACGAACTGGCGAAGATCGCCGAGGAGCGCGGGGCCAGGCTGATGTACGCGGTCAACAGTCCGGAGGGCGAGCGTCCCGACATCTCCGCGGAGAACCTCCAGCGGAAGATCCCGGACATCGACGACCACGACGTCTTCATGTGCGGCCCGCCCGGGTTCGCGCAGGGCGTGTACGAAGCACTGCGCGGCGCGGGGGTCCCCGCCCGCCGCATCCATCACGAGTCGTTCGAGATGTGAGCGACGGGGACCACACGGGAATCCAGGAATCGGGAGTTCGGGAACGATGAGGAAGAGTCACCCCATCAGGCGGGTGGTGCTGGCCACCGCGGCGACCGTGTCCGGTGTCGTGCTGCTGCTGTCGCTGAAGCCGTCGTCGGACCCGGCGGCCGCGTCCGCGGCGGGCGCGGCGCCGTCGGCCGCGGCGGCCGGGCAGGAGTCGCCGCAGGGCGGCACCGGGGCCGCCGGCGCCACCACGGTGGACGGGGCCGCGACCCAGACGCAGTACGGGGTCGTGCAGGTCCGGCTGACCGTGGCCAACGGCAAGATCACCCAGGCCCAGGCGATCCAGGCGCCCAAGGGCGGCACCAGCGACCAGAAGACCGCGTTGTCGGTGCCGCAGCTCAACAAGGAGACGGTGGCGGCGCAGAGCGCGAACATCGACTCCGTGTCCGGGGCGACGTACACGAGCACCGGGTACAAGCAGTCGCTGCAGTCGGCGCTGGACAAGATGAAGCAGGCGGCCCCCTCGTCCTCCTCCGGCTCGTCCCCGGGTTCCTCGTCGGGGTCCTCTTCGTCGGGGTCCGCGCAGGCGCAGGCGAAGACGGTGACCGGGCAGGTCGCACAGACCCAGTACGGGGCCGTCCAGGTCCGGATCACCGTCGCGGGCGGGAAGATCACCAAGGCGGAGGCCGTCCAGGCCCCCAAGGGCGGTCTCAGCGACCAGAAGACGGCGCTGGCCGTGCCGCAGCTCAACAAGGAGGCGGTGGCGGCGGGCAACGCGAACATCGACTCCGTCTCCGGCGCCACCTACACCAGCACCGGCTACAAGCAGTCGCTGCAGTCGGCGCTGGACCAGGCAGGTGGCTGAGGCGGTGGCGGAGCCCGCGGAGGCTCCCGCCGCGGTGCGGCACGCGGAGGAGGTCATGGGGACCGTCTTCTCCTTCGACGTCCGCGGCGGGGACCCGGACGCGGTACGGGCCGCCCTGGACGAGGCGGTGGCCGGGCTGCACCGGGTCGACGAGGTGTTCAGCACCTACCGCGACAACAGCCAGGTGTCCCGGCTGGCGCGGGCGGAGATCGAGGTCGCGCAGTGCGATCCCGAGGTCGCCGAGGTGCTGGAACTGGCGGCCGAGGCGGAGCGGGTGAGCGACGGCTGGTTCAGCCCGCGCTACCGGGGCCGGCTCGATCCCACCGGCATCGTCAAGGGCTGGTCGGCGGAGCGGGCGGCCCGGGCGCTCGCCCGGGTGGCCGGGGTCAGCGGCGTCAGCGTCAACGGCGGCGGCGACGTGCAGATGCTCGGCACGCCGGAGCCCACGCGGGCGTGGCGGGTGGGCATCGCGGATCCGCTGCGGCCCGGCGGGCTGGCGGCGGTCATCTCCGCGGCGGGCGTGACCGAGTTGTCGGTCGCGACCTCGGGCACGGCGGAGCGGGGCGCCCACATCGTCGATCCGCGGACGGGCAGGTCGGCGGTGACGGACCTGGTGGCGGTGACGGTGGTGGGCCCGCGGCTGACGTGGGTGGACTGCTGGGCCACGGCGGCGTTCGCGATGGGGTCGCGGGCCGGGCTGGCCTTCCTGGAGTCGCTGCCGGACGTGGAGGGGCTGCTGATCACGGCCGGTGACGAGGTGCGGTGCACCGGGGGACTCGCGGCGCGGCTCGGCTGAGCGGATCGAGCTTTTTTCGCTTTTGTCCTGTTGAGCGCCATCCATATCGCTTCCTCCCCCGTATCCCCTATGAAGCAAATTCCGGGAGGAAGACCATGGCCATCTTCAGCAACCTGTTGCCGGCGATGCACCGCGACCACGACCACGGCTCGTCCGGTCACGGCGACGACCGGCACGGCGACCGTCACGGCGACGAACACGACGACTTCCACGGCGACCGCCACGACCACGGCGACCGCCACGGCCACGACGACTACTGACCGCAGAGGGAAGGGTGAGCGGACCGGCTACCGGGGCAGCCGGTCCGCGCCGCCGCCTGCTCACGAGGAACTCCCGCCATGGCGCATGTCCTGCGGCGTCTGCTGTCACCCGCCGTCCCCTCCGAGGACGTGGTCGCGGCCGCGCCCGCGGTCTCCCCGCGCGAGGTGTTCCGGCGGTTCTGGCCGTACACGCGCGGCGGCCGCCGCTGGCTGGTGCCCGTCGTCCTGCTGAGCCTGACCGCTCCCGCCGTCGACGCGGCCGAACTCTGGCTCTTCAAGATCGTCATCGACGACGTGCTCGTCCCCCGCGACCTGCGGCCCTTCCTGTGGATCGCGCCCGCCTTCCTCGCGCTCGTCGTCTGCTCCGGCATGCTCCGCTTCGCCGACGACGTGACGTCCACCTGGGTCGGCGAACGCTTCCTGCTCGCGCTGCGCTCCGACGTCTTCCGGCACGTCCAGGGGCTGTCGCTCGGCTTCTTCGAGCGCCGCAGGCTCGGGGACGTGCTGTCCCGGATCACGGGTGACGTCGACGCGGTGGAGACCTTTCTGCTGTCGGGTGTCGCCGACGCCCTGTACTACGTGATCCGGCTCGCCGTCTTCGTCGGTCTGCTGTTCTACCTGCGCTGGGACCTGACCCTGCTCTCGCTCGCGGTGGTGCCGCTCTTCTGGGGCTGTGCCCGGCACTTCTCCCGGCTCATCAAGGACGCGTCCCGGGAACGCAGACGGCGCTCGGGTTCGCTCAGCGCGGTCGCCGAGGAGTCGCTGGGCAACGTCGCGCTGGTGCAGGCGTACAACCGGCAGGGCTGGGAGGCGCGCCGGTTCGAGCAGGAGAGCGTCGGCAGGTTCCGGGCGGCGATGGCCTCGGCGCGGATCCGCGCGGTCTACCGGCCCGTCGTGGAGATCATCGAGGTGTCCGGCGGCCTCGTGGTGCTGGGTCTCGGGACCTGGAAGCTGGCCCAGGGCCAGCTCACGCTCGGCGGGCTGCTGGTGTTCCTCGCCCTGATCGGCAAGCTCTACGGCCCGGTCCACGGCCTGTCCGGACTCGGCAACACCTTCTACGCGGCGTCCGCCTCGGCGGAACGGATCATCGAACTCCTCGACCAGCGGCCCCAGGTGGCCGAGGCCCCCCACCCCCGGCGGATCCGGCGGGCGGCCGGCGCCGTCGAGTTCGACGGGGTGTGGTTCCGCTATCCCGGGACGGCGGCCCACGCGCTGGCGGACGTGTCCTTCCGGGTGGCGCCCGGGGAGACGCTCGCGCTCGTCGGGGCGAGCGGGGCGGGCAAGTCCACGGTGGCGAAGCTGCAGTTGCGGTTCTACGATCCCGACCGGGGCGCGGTCCGCCTCGACGGCACCGACCTGCGCGAGCTGAGCCTCGCCGACGTGCGGGAGAGCGTGGCGGTGGTGCTCCAGGAGACGCTCGTCTTCCACGGCACCGTGCGGGAGAACATCGCCTACGGCAGGCCCGCGGCCACCGACGCGGAGATCGTCGCGGCGGCCAGGGCGGCGGACGCGCACGAGTTCGTCGAGCGGCTCCCGGAGGGCTACGACACCCTCGTGGGCCAGCGTGGCCGGACGCTCTCCGGGGGCCAGTGCCAGCGGCTGGCCATCGCCCGGGCGATGATCCGCAACGCTCCGGTGCTGCTGCTGGACGAACCGACCGCGGGGCTCGACGCCGGGTCGGGCCGGCGGATCATGGGGCCGCTGCGGCGGCTGATGGCCGGGCGGACGACCGTGGTCATCTCCCACAACCTGCTCACCGTCCGCGACGCCACCCGGATCGTGGTGCTCGACCACGGCCGGGTCGTGGAGGACGGGGCGCACGCCGAGCTGCTCGGGCGCGAGGGGCCGTACGCCCGGCTGCACCGGCTGCACGCGGGAGCGGTGCTGTCATGAGCTCCGCGGGCCGGGCCCCGCCGCTGGCGCCGGGCACGCGACCGGTCCCGGGGTACGAGGTGCTGGCCCATCTCACCCGGACCGGATGGCTGGACGTCCACGACGCCTGGAGCGCGGAGCGGTACTGCCGGTGCGTGATCAAGGTGGTGCGTCCCGACCGGCGGGACGAGCGGGGACTGGGCGCGCGGCTGCTGCGGGAGGGCCGCCGGCTGCGGGAGTTCAGCCATCCGCATCTGGTCCGCGGTTACGACGTCTTCGGCTCCCCCGAGCCGCTCGTCGTCCTGGAGACGCTGACCGGTGAGACGCTCTCCCATCTGCTGGACCGGCTGCGGCGGCGGCCGTCCGCCGCCGACGTGGCGCTGCTCGGGGTGCAGTTGTGCTCGGCGATGCACTATCTGCACGGGCGGGGCCTGCTGCACCTGGATCTCAAGCCGTCCAACGTGGTGGTGGAGCGCGGTCACGTCAAGGTGCTCGACCTGAGCGTGGCCCGGCGCCCCGGGCCGGCGCCCGCGGGTCTCGGCACCCGCGGCTACCGCGCTCCCGAACAGGACCGGGACGGGATCCTGACGCCCGCCGCCGACGTGTGGGGCATCGGCGTCGTCCTCCACGAGGCGGCGTGCGGGGCCGGGGCGTCGGAGCCCGGCGGGAACGGGCCGCAGGGCATGGCGCGGCCGGCGCCGGTCTCCTCGCTGCGGCGGCTGCCCCGCGCTCTCGCGGCGGCCGTCGACGGGTGTCTGTCGGCGGATCCCGCGAGCCGTCCCGGGGTCGCCGAGCTGGCCGCCGAGCTGGAGGCGGCCCTGCCGTCCCCGGCCCGCGGCCGGTGAGTCGCCTCCGGTGAGTCACGTCACGGGTGTCACCACCTTGCCCCGCTCCAGCTGGGCGGTGGCGAGGACGGTCCCGTCGGCGGAGGTCAGGCGGGCGCCGGAGTACCTGGTGAGGTCGACGGGGACCGCCACGCCCCAGTTGGCGCGTCCGTGGCGCAGCGGGAAGTCGCCGACCCGGGTGGTCGTACCGTCGGCGCGGGCGAGCAGGCAGGTGACCCGGCCGGTGGCCGCGGGCCCTTCGAGGGCGACGGACACGAACATCCAGGCGGGGCTGCCCGGGTGGGCGTAGACCTCGCCGACCGGCTGTCCGCCGCCGGCCGGGATCATGTCCCCGACCAGGACGGGTTCGGACTCGACGGCGGCCGAGGGCGGGGCGGTGGCCTCCTCGACGACGGTGCCGATCCCCCAGCCGGCGAACCCGACCGCGACGGCCAGTGCGGCGGCGGCCGTGGCCAGCCGCAGCCGGGCCCGCCGGGCGCGGCCGCGCAGGCGCTGGGGGGCGTGCCGGTCCCCTTCCTGCCCTGTCGCCATCTCGGCGAGGCTGCGCGCCACCCGGGTCTCGAAACCGGACGGTGGCTCGCCCTCCGGCAGCAGGCCGATCAACCGGTCGCCGATCCCGGTCAGTTGGCGCACGTATTCCCGGCAGTCCGCACAGCGGTCGAGATGGGCGAGGGCCTCGGCCCGCTCACGGCCGGGCAGCACGCCCAGCGCCAGTTCGGCGCCGGTCTCCCGGAGCTTCTCGCAGGGCGAGGGTGCGTCACCGGTCATCGCCGCCTCCCTCCGAAGCCGTGAGTGCGGTGCGGAGCCGTGCCATCGCCGTCCTGATCCGGGTCTTGGCGGTGCCCAGCGGGATCTGCTCCGCGTCGGCGACCTGCTGGGCCGTCATGCCGTAGACGCCGGCCATCATCAGGGCCCTGGCCTGTTCCCTGGGCAGCCGGCCGAGGGCGGCCCGGAGCTGGGTGGAGGCCTCGTCGGCCAGTGCCCACCGTTCGGGGGTCTCGGTGACGGCCTCCAGGAGGGGGTCGAGGTCCTCGGGTGCCATCGGCTCCGTCCGGCGGGCGCGGACGGCGTCGACGGCGAGGTTGTGCGCGATGGTCGTCAGCCAGGTGGTGACCGAGCCACGGCGCGGGTCGTAGATCTGGGCGTGCCGCCAGGCGCGCTCGAAGGTCTGCTGGGCGACGTCCTCGGCGAGCTGCTGGTCCCCGGTGACGGCCATGGCGACGCCGAAGACCCGCTGCTGGAACCTCCGTACGAAGATCACCGCGAGCTCCGGGTCGCCGGTCGCCAGCCCGGACAGCAGAGCCTCGTCCGGCAGTCGGCCGACGGGGAACCGGAAGCCCGTCACACCTCTGTATACGTTGGACGGCCGCCAAGGGATTGGCCGCCCGCCCGACCGCTCGCCGCGGAAGATCACACACTCATTCTCCGTCGGCGGGCCGGGGCCCGCACGCGGGTCAGTGACCGTTCTGGGCGAGCCGCAGCAGGTGGTCCGCGAGGGCCTGGCCGCCGGTCGGCTCACGGCTGATGAGCAGCAGGGTGTCGTCGCCCGCGATGGTGCCCAGGATGTCGTGCAGCTCCGCCTGGTCGATCGCCGAGGCGAGGAACTGGGCCGCGCCGGGCGGGGTGCGCAGGACGACCAGGTTCGCGGACGCCTCGGCGGAGATCAGCAGTTCCTGGGAGAGGCGGCGCATCCGCTCCTCCTTGGCCGACTCCCCCAGCGGGGCGCGGGGGGTGCGGAAGCCGCCCTCGCTGGGCACCGCGTAGATCAGCTCGCCGTCGGTGTTGCGGATCTTCACCGCGTTCAGCTCGTCGAGGTCCCGGGAGAGCGTCGCCTGGGTGACCGTGAGTCCGTCGTCGGCCAGCAGCTTGGCGAGCTGGCTCTGCGAGCGCACTGGCTGCCGGTTGAGGATGTCCACGATCCGGCGGTGCCGGGCGGTCCGGGTCTGCGGCACCGCGGCCCCCGTGCCGCCCGACTGGTCGAACTCCTGCGCCTGGCTCATCGTCGTCTCATTCTCCGGATCGTCCGTCCCCGCTCGCTGCGTCGAGGATGCCGGGCAGGGCCCCGAGCAGCGCGTCCGTCTCGGCGTCGCGGAGGTTCAGCGGCGGCATCAGCCGTACGACGTCGGGAGCGGGCGCGTTCACCAGGAACCCGGCCTCCTGAGCCGCCTGCTGCACCTGCGCTGCCCGCGGCTCGGTGAGCACGATACCCAGGAGGAGACCCGCCCCCCGGACATAATCGATCAACCCGTGGCCGAGACCCTCGATTCCGTCGCGCAACCTGCCGCTCTGCCGCTTGACGTTCTCGAGCAACCCCTCGTTCTCGATGGTGTCGAGGACGGCGAGCCCGGCGGCGCAGGCGACCGGGTTGCCGCCGAAGGTGGTGCCGTGGTGGCCGGGCCGGAGCAGGTCGGCGGCGCGGCCGAAGGCCACGGTCGCGCCCAGCGGCAGTCCGCCGCCGAGCTGCTTGGCGAGGGTGACGACGTCGGGCAGCACGCCCTCGTGGGCCTGGTACTCGAACCAGGTGCCGGTACGGCCGATGCCGGTCTGCACCTCGTCGAGGACGAGCAGGGCGCCGGTGGCGGCGGTGATCGCGCGGGCCGCCTTCAGGTAGCCGGCCGGGGGGACGACCACGCCGTTCTCGCCCTGTACGGGCTCGATGACGACGAGGGCGGTCTCCTCGGTGACCGCGGCGGCCAGCGCCTGCGCGTCGCCGTAGGGCACGTGGGTGACGTCGGCGGGCAGCGGGCGGAACGGGTCCTGCTTGGCGGGCTGCCCGGTGAGCGCGAGGGCGCCCATGGTCCGGCCGTGGAAGCCGCCGTCGGTGGCGACCATGTGGGTCCGCCCGGTCAGCCGGCCGATCTTGAAGGCGGCCTCGTTGGCCTCGGCGCCGGAGTTGCAGAAGAAGACCCGGCCGTCCCGGCCGAAGAGCTGGATCAGCCGTTCGGCGAGGGCGACGGTGGGCTCGGCCATGAAGAAGTTGGAGATGTGCCCGAGGGACGCGATCTGCCGGCTCACCGCCTCGACGATCGCCGGGTGGGCGTGGCCGAGCGCGTTGGTGGCGATGCCGCCGACGAAGTCGTGGTACTCCCGGCCCTGGGTGTCCCACACCTTGACGCCCTCGCCGCGCACCAGGGGCAGCCGCGGGGTGCCGTAGTTGTTCATGAGCGTGCCCTGCCACCGCGCGGTCAGTTCCTGGTTGCTCATGACTCCCCCTCCGCGTCCGGCACGACCATCGTGCCGATGCCCTCGTCCGTGAAGATCTCCAGCAGGATCGAGTGCTGGACCCGGCCGTCGATGACGCGGGCGGTGTTCACGCCGTTGCGTACGGCGTGCAGGCAGCCCTCCATCTTCGGCACCATGCCGGAGCTCAGGTCCGGCAGCAGCTTCTCCAGTTGGGAAGCGGTGAGGCGGCTGATCACCTCGTCGGAGTTCGGCCAGTCCTCGTAGAGACCCTCCACGTCGGTGAGGACCATGAGGGTCTCGGCGCCCAGAGCAGCAGCGAGTGCCGCAGCCGCCGTATCAGCATTGACGTTGTAGACATGCCCGTCGTCCTGGGAGCGGGCGATGGAGGAGACGACCGGGATCCGGCCGTCGGCGAGCAGTGCCTCGATCGCGCCCGTGTCGATCGCGGTGATCTCGCCGACCCGCCCGATGTCGACGAGTTCGCCGTCGATCTCGGGCGTGTGCTTGGTGGCGGTGATGGTGTGGGCGTCCTCGCCGGTCAGTCCGACGGCGAGCGGCCCGTGCTGGTTGAGCAGGTTGACCAGCTCCCGCTGGACCTGCCCGGCGAGCACCATCCGTACGACGTCCATGGCGTCCTCGGTGGTGACCCTGAGACCGGCCTTGAACTCGCTGACGATGCCGTGCCTGTCGAGGGCGGCGCTGATCTGCGGGCCGCCGCCGTGCACGACGACCGGCTTGAGGCCGGCGTGGTGCAGGAAGACGACGTCCTGGGCGAACGCGGCCTTGAGGTCCTCGTCGATCATGGCGTTGCCGCCGAACTTGATGACGACCGTCCTGCCGTTGTGCCTGACCAGCCAGGGCAGCGCCTCGATGAGGATCTGCGCCTTGGGCAGCGCGGTGTGTCTGCGTGTGGTGCTCATGAGCTGTAGGCGCTGTTCTCGTGGACGTAGTCGGCGGTGAGGTCGTTGGTCCAGATGGTGGCGGTCTCGGAGCCGGCGGCCAGGTCGGCGACGATGTGCACCTCGCGGTAGCGCATGTCGACCTTCTCCCGGTCCTCACCGACCCCGCCGTTCTTGCAGACCCACACACCGTTGATGGCGACGTTGAGCCGGTCCGGCTCGAAGGCGGCCCTGGTGGTGCCGATCGCGGAGAGCACGCGGCCCCAGTTGGGGTCCTCGCCGTGGATGGCGCACTTGAGGAGGTTGTTGCGGGCGATGGACCGGCCCACCTCGACGGCGTCGTCCTCGGAGGCGGCGTTGACCACCTCCACCTTGATGTCCTTGCTGGCGCCCTCGGCGTCCCGGATGAGCTGTTTGCCGAGGTCGTCGCAGACGGCGCGGACGGCCTCGGCGAACTCCGTGTACTCCGGGGTGACGCCGGCCGCACCGGAGGCGAGCAGCAGCACGGTGTCGTTGGTGGACATGCAGCCGTCGGAGTCGACGCGGTCGAAGGTGGTGCGGGTCGCGGCCCGCAGCGCCTTGTCGAGCACCTCGCTCTCGACGACCGCGTCCGTGGTGAGGACGACCAGCATGGTGGCGAGGCCGGGGGCGAGCATGCCGGCGCCCTTCGCCATGCCGCCGACGGTCCAGCCGTCCTTCGTGACGACGGCCGTCTTGTGCACGGTGTCGGTGGTCTTGATGGCGATGGCGGCCTTCTCGCCGCCGTGCTCGCTCAGGGCGGCGGCCGCGGTCTCGACGCCCGGCAGCAGCTTGTCCATGGGCAGGAGCACGCCGATCAGGCCGGTCGAGCAGACCGCGACCTCGATGGCACCGCGCCCGAGCACCTCGGCCGCCTTCTCGGCGGTCGCGTGGGTGTCCTGGAAGCCCTTGGGGCCGGTACAGGCGTTGGCGCCGCCGGAGTTGAGGACGACGGCCGAGACCTGGCCGCTCTTGAGGACCTGCTCGGACCACAGCACCGGCGCGGCCTTCACGCGGTTGGAGGTGAAGACGCCCGCGGCGGCGCGGCGGGGCCCGGTGTTGACCACGAGGGCCAGGTCCGGGTTGCCGTTCTCCTTGATCCCGGCGGCGATGCCCGCGGCCGTGAATCCCTTCGCTGCCGTCACGCTCACGGCGCAACTCCGATCGTGGTCAGCCCGGTGGTCTCGGCGAGACCCAGGGCGAGGTTCATGCTCTGGACGGCACCGCCCGCGGTGCCCTTGGTCAGGTTGTCGATGGCGCTGATCGCGATGATGCGGCCGACGGCTTCGTCGTACGCGACCTGCACCTGAACGGCGTTGGAACCGTGGACGGACGCCGTGGCCGGCCACTGTCCCTCGGGGAGCAGGTGGACGAAGGGCTCGTCCGCGTAGGCCTTCTCGTAGGCGGCGCGCAGGGACTCGGCGGTCACCCCGGCCCGCGCCGCGGCGGTGCACGTGGCGAGGATGCCGCGGGGCATCGGCGCGAGCGTCGGGGTGAAGGAGACGGCGACCCGCTCCCCCGCCGCCGCGCTCAGGTTCTGGATCATCTCGGGGGTGTGCCGGTGGCCGCCGCCGACGCCGTACGGGGTCATCGAGCCCATGACCTCGCTGCCCAGCAGGTGCGGCTTGGGCGTCTTGCCCGCGCCGGAGGTGCCGGACGCGGCGACGATCACCGCCTCGGGGCCTGCGAGCCGGGCCGCGTAGGCCGGGTAGAGGGCGAGGGAGACGGCGGTGGGGTAGCAACCGGGTACCGCGATGCGCTTGGACCCCTCCAGCGCGGCGCGGGCACCCGGCAGTTCGGGGAGGCCGTAGGGCCAGGTGCCGGCGTGCGGGGAGCCGTAGAAACGCTCCCAGTCGGCCGGGTCCTTCAGGCGGAAGTCGGCGCCCATGTCGACGACGAGGACGTCCGGGCCGAGCTGCTCGGCGACGGCGGCGGACTGCCCGTGCGGGAGCGCGAGGAAGACGACGTCGTGCCCGGCGAGGGCCTCGGGGGTCGTCTCCGCGAGCACCCGGTCGGCCAGCGGCAGCAGGTGCGGCTGGAGCGCGCCCAGGCGCTGGCCCGCGTTGGAGTTGCCGGTCAGGGTGCCGATCTCGACCTCGGGGTGCGCGAGGAGCAGCCGCAGGACCTCTCCGCCCGCGTACCCGCTCGCTCCGGCCACCGCCGCACGTACCGCCATGTCCATCCTCCTCTGGATGGCATGACTATACGGTTCGCTGCACGTTTATGCAACAGGATGCAGGACTATGCGGCCCCGGCCTTCGGCAGCATGACCCACCGCGACACCACGAACGTCACCGGGATCGCCGCCGCCGACGCCATCAGCGGCGCGAACTCGCTTCCCACGTGGAGTACGTCGACGATCACGTACACCCCCGCCGTGGTGATCACGAAATTCGTCGCGTTGGTCAGCGGGAAGAGCAGGAATTTCCGCCAGGTGGGACGGATCCGGTAAGTGAATCGGGCATTGAGAAAGAACGAGCCGACCATGCTGAGCAAGAAAGCGATAACGTGCGCGGCGAGATATGGCAAATACCTGAGAAAAAGCAGGTAAAGCCCGTAGTAGGTCGCGGTGTTGACGACGCCCACCGCCGCGAAGGTGATGATCTGCCCCGCTATCGGGCGCGGGGGTCTGGTGGTCGCCGGGGCGGTCGAGAGGGCGTTCGGCATCAGGGGATGAGGTCCTTCGTCGTGCCGCGGGTGCGGTCTTCCGTACGGTCCACGTTCGTCGCCTTCACCAGGAAGTGCGGGCGCCCCTTGACCTCGTAGTAGATCCGGCCGGTGTACTCGCCGATGACCCCGAGCATGATCATCTGGACGCCGGCCAGGGCGGTGACGGCTGTAATGATGGTGACATAGCCGGGCGTCTGGACGCCGTTGATCATCGCGGCGCCCACGATCCAGGCCGTGTACGCGCCGGCGAGGGCCAGCAGGGTCATGCCGAGGTAGAGCGCGGCGCGCAGCGGACGGTTGTTGAAGGAGAGCAGCCCGTCGAGGCCGTAGTTGAGCAGGCTGCGGAACGACCAGGAACTGCTGCCGTGCTCGCGCACCGCGTTCTCGTACTCGAAGGTGGTGCTGGGGAAGCCGACCCAGGCGAACAGGCCCTTGGAGAACCGGTTGTACTCGGTGAGGCTCACGATCGCGTCCACCACCCGGCGCGACATCAGCCGGAAGTCGCCCACGCCGTCGACGAGTTCGACGTCGACCATCCGGTTGATGAGCCGGTAGTAGAGGCGGGCGGTGAGGGTGCGGGTGAAGCGGTCGCCCTGCCGGGTCCGCCTGGCGATGACCTGGTCGTAGCCCTCGCCGCGCAGCTCCACCATCCGCTTGATGAGCTCCGGCGGGTGCTGGAGGTCGGCGTCCATGACGATCACCGCGTCACCGGTGGCGTGCTTCAGGCCGGCGAGCAGGGCCGACTCCTTGCCGAAGTTGCGGCTGAAGGAGACGTACCGGACGCGTGCGTCGCCGTCGGCGATCCGGCTCAGCAGGGTCAGCGTGCGGTCGCGGCTGCCGTCGTCGACGTAGACGAACTCCATGTCGTGGCCGAGCGGCAGGAGTTCGTCGGCGATCTTCTGGACCTGCTCGTGGAAGCGCTCGATGACGTCTTCCTCGTTGTAGCAGGGCGCGACGATCGATATCAGCATGGGTTCTTCTCCCCTGGGGACGGGTCAGTGAGCGGTGGCCGTGCGCTCGCCGCGGCGGGCGGCGGTTCTGCGGCGGACGGCCGGGACGGCGCCGATCAGCAGCAGCGCCAGCAGCGAGGCGCCGCCGACGGCGGTGCCCAGGCGCAGGCCGGGAGGGTGGAAGGTGCAGGTGAGGCTGGTGGCGGAGCCGTCCAGGGGGACGGCGATCAGGCCGTAGAACTCGCCCGCCGGCGTCTCGTGGCCGTCGGCGGAGCAGCGCCAGCCGGCGATGCGCGGGGCGGCCACCACGGCGGTCCCCCTGCTGCCTGCGGGCAGTCGGGCGTGCACGGTGCCGTCGGAGACCGACACCTCCGTCGCGCCCGTGGCCCTCAGGTGCCGGACCGCGGCGCGCAGCCGCGCGGTGTCGAGACAGCCGACCGCCCCCCGGGCCGGGACCCGGCCGGGAAGGTCGGGCCGCAGCTCGATCCGGACCCGCCCGGTGGCGCCGGTCGTGCCGAGCGGCTGCATCGTGGCGATCTTCGTGTTCTCGGCGTCGGACCGGTAGAGCTTCCGTCCGCCGCCACCGGGCAGCCGGGCGGTGCCGGAGAAGTGCGGCGCCCACAGGAAGACCTCGCTCCCGGGCCGGCAGCGCGCGGTGAGCGTCCCCGCCGCGTCCACCGGCAGCTCCCGCGCCCCGTCGCCCGGCCGGCTGCCGCTGAGGGTGGTGCGGGGCAGGGTGTAGACGCGGGCGCCGAGCAGCAGTTCCTGGTTGCGGTAGGGCGAGGGGCCGAAGGCGGCGGGGGTGGTCCGGGGCGCGGCCGGGCGCACGGTCACCAGCGGCGGGACGGCCTGGCGGGTGACGGTCGACGTGCCGCCGTCCTGGGGCAGCCACTTCTGGTGCGGGTCCGGCGGGTTGTGCAGCCGGGCGCCCACGGAGAACAGCGCGTCGGTGACCGGGTTGTCGAGGCTCTGCAGGCTGCGTCCGCGGGACGTCCAGCCGTCGCCCAGCGCGGTGAGGGTGCGGCCGAGGACGTCGGAGGTGAGGCTGCTGTAGTACTGGGCGCCCTGGCCGCCGACCACCATCGGGTCGTTGCCGACCGTCTGCTCCCGGCCGGGTTCCGTGCGGTACCGCGGCCAGGCGTCGGCCCGGGCGACGGCGTCCGCCTCCACCTGCTGGCGGTCGCCCCAGGGAGCGTAGTCGTCCATCTCGTTGAGGCGCCTGTGGGTGGCCACGGCGGAGGTGGCGGCGGCCTCGCCGAACTGCGCGCCGATCAGCAGCAGCGCGGCCAGCCCGACCAGCGCGGGCCGGCCGTTCCCGAAGGTGAGCAGGGCGAGGCCGCCCAGCGCACCCGCGGCGGCCAGCGCCACGATCGGCCAGGTGAAGTGGGGGTGCCGGTGGACCAGCGGGCTGTGGCCGGCCACGGCGGTGATCAGGACCAGCAGCACGGCCGCCGCACCGAGGGCGCGCCGGTCCGGCGTCCCGTGGGCGAGGGCCTGCCAGGCGGCGATGACCAGCAGCGCGCAGCACACGAACGCCTGGCGGTAGAAGCTGCCGTTCGGGACGGCGAAGGCGTGCCAGGCGAGGCTGGTCGGCGCCCATTGCAGGGAGAGGACGGCCGCGAGCACGAGCCCGGTCCAGCCCGCCCGCACCTTGGCCGGTACCCCGCGGTGGAACGGCAGGGCCAGGGCGAGGACGAGCGCGGTGACACCGACGTAGAGGGCCGGGGAGCCGTAGCTATAGGTGGTCGGCAGCAGCCGGGCGAGCAGGTCCTCGGTGCTGACGGGGGTGAACTGGCCCTCGCGGCCCGGGTAGGCGTGCTTGGTGCCGGAGTACACGACGATCACCAGCGGCGCGGCCAGTCCGATGCCGAGCCCGACGGTCACCGCGGCCCGGCCCAGCACGGCCAGGGCGCGCCGCCAGGGCAGTTCGGCCAGCACCAGCCGGAGCAGCAGCACCAGGGCGGCGCCGAGGGTGGCCATGTAGGCGGTGTAGAAGTTGGCGATCCAGGCCAGCGCCACGATCACCACGCCGAGCAGCGGGCGCCGACCGGCCAGGAGCCACTCGCCGACCAGGCAGAGCAGCGGCAGCGCGATCAGGCCGTCCAGCCACATGGGGTTGTACGAGGCGAGCGCGAGGCTCCAGCCGCACAGCGCGTAGGAGGCGCCCAGCAGACCGGCCGCCCACCAGCGGCCCCGGCGCAGGCTGAGCAGCAGCCAGGCCATGGCGGCGCCGGCCGTCGCCGTCTTCAGCACGGTGATCGTGTAGACCGCGAGGTCGATCTCGTCGCGCGGGAACACCGCGACGAGCAGGGCGAACGGGCTGCTGAGATAGGTGCCGACGTCCGGCAGGAAGCTGGAGCCGTAGCCGGACTGCCAGTTGACGAGGAGCCCGCCGTCGGCCCTGCCGTGCAGCAGGTCCCACAGGTGGGCGTGGAAGGGCACGTACTGGTTGCCGAGGTCGTTGACGTCGCGGGTGCGGGGGCCGAAGGGGTAGCTGCGGGCGGCCACGTCGGCGGCACAGAACGCGACGGTGGTGAGGAGGGCCGCGAGCAGGGCGGCGGACGTTCTCGGACGCTCGGCGAGCCGCCGCGCCGGACCGGTCTTCGTCTTTATGTCTCCTGCCGGTTTCACCCCCTGTTCGCGCTCGGTCAGGGTAGTGCGAGTCATTCTGTGCGGCCCCCAGAGAAATAACGGGGGTGTTACTCCCCGCTGGTCTTTGTTTCGCCGACTTAGACGGGTGGAGGTTCGTGATGGTTGTGTCTCGCATATGAAATGACAACTCCAATTCCGAAACCACGTGCCACAGGGAAAGAATTCACGACTTCGCTGGAAACAAAAGCTTTCGGGGAAATGTTTTTCAGGTGAACGCGCTCGCGCGACGTCCCCGTTGGGCACTCTCGATCGATCTGCCCCAGTACGTCCCCGCCACGATCAGTGCGGCTCCCAGCGCGGCGAGCACGGTGAGGCGTTCGCCGCCGAACCCGACGCCGACCAGCAGGGCCCACACCGGCTCGGTACCGAGGAGCAGCCCGGCCCGGGTCGCGGAGGTGCGCTGGATCGCCCAGGTCTGGGCGAGGAACGCGAACAGGCCGCAGCCCAGCGCCAGATAGAGGAGCTGCGCCCAGGTGACGGCGCCGGTCCTGGTGAGCGCCGGCAGGCCGGACGCCGCCGGCCCGAGGAAGAGGACCGCGCCGACCACGCTCTGCACCGCCGTCAGCGGCAGCGGACGCAGGGTGCGGCCCGCGGTCACCCGCCCGACCAGCACCACGTGCCCCGCCCGGGCCACCGCAGCCGCCAGCATCAGCAGGTCACCCGCGCCGGGGGTGTGCAGCCCACTGCCGCACACGAGCAGCCCGACCCCGGCCACGCACACAGCGGCGGCGAGGAAGAACCTCCCCGGCAGCCGCGCGCGATCCAGGACCGGGGTGAGCACCAGGGTGAGGCTGATGATCAGACCCGCGTTCCCGGCGCTGGTGTGGGCGACGCCGTAGGTCTCCAGGACGAGGACGGCGGACTGGGTGAGCCCGAGCAGACCGCCGCAGAGCCTCTCGGCGCGGCTGGGGGAACCGGGTCCGCACAGCACGGGGAGGCAGGCGAGCGCGGCGACGGCGTGGCGCAGGAGGAGAACGGTCAGCACGGGGAGGGCGTCCGTGGCCGTCTTCGCCGTCAGGTAGCTGGAGCCCCAGACGACGGCGACGGCCAGCAGCACCCCGTCGGTACGGCGGGTGGTCGGCATGCGGTTCACGATCCCGGACCTGCATGGTGAAGTACACGCCGACTTCGTGAACCAACCCTTTAGCAAAGCTACACTCTGGTCGTGGACGAACGGCAGTTGCGAGTCCTGCGAGAGCTGGGCGAACTGGGCAGCGTCACGGCGGTCGCCGAGGCGCTGCGGGTCACGCCGTCGGCGATCTCGCAGCAGCTGCGCCTGTTGCAGCGCTCGATCCCGGTCCCGCTCACCGAGCGTGCGGGGCGTCGGCTGGTCCTCACGGCGGCCGGGCAGGCGCTGGCCGACGCGGCGATCGGTGTGCAGACGGCACTGGCCCGGGCCCGCCACACCATCGAGGAGTACGTCGAGGAGCCCGCGGGCACGGTGTCCCTGGCCGCCTTCCACAGCGCGGCGGCCGCCTTCTACCCCCTGTTGCTGCGACGGCTGCGGGCCCCGGACTCCCCCCGGCTCGCCCTGCACGACGAGGACGTGGCACAGGCCGGCTTCCCGCCCCTGACCCGCGTCCACGACCTGGTCGTCGCGCACCGTCTCGAACACGCCCCGCCCTGGCCGCGCACCGCGACCGTCACCCCGCTGCTGCGCGAGCCCCTGGACATCGCCCTGCCCGTCGGCCATCCCCTGGCGGCCCGGTCCGCCCTGACCGCCGAGGACGTCGCCGGCGAGCCCTGGATCAGCGTGCACGACGGCTTCCCGCTGCTGGCGACCGTCGACGCCATCTCCGCCGCGGCCGGCCGCCGGGTCGAGATCGTCCACCGGGTCAACGAGATCGCGGTGGTCGCGGAGGTGGTCGCGGCGGGCGGCGGGATCGCCCTGATGCCCCGCTGGACGTCCCGCCCGCACCCGGGTGTCGTCCTCAGAGCACTCGACGGCATCGAGGTCCACCGTCACATCGACGTCCTCCACCGCCCCGAACGCGCGGCGCGCCGGGCGGTGCGGACCGTGCTCGGCGAACTCCTCGCCGCCGCGGACACCGTCCGGGGCCAGGGCGCGGTCCGAGCGGACCGCCGCGCCGCGGGTGCCGGGTGAGCGCTGCGCCGGCTTGACCTGGAGCACGCTCCAACTCCTAGCGTTCTCGTCGTGACCGTCGCCGAGGAGAACGGAAGAACCGGCATGAGCGAGAGCACGACCCGTGAAGAGCGTTTCGCCCAGGGCCTGGAGGTCATGGGCCAGGTCTCCGGCGGCGCCGCCCCCCAGGTCCTCGACGCTCTGGCCGACACCAGTCCCGAGCTGGGCCACCAGGTGGTCGCCTGGGGCTTCGGGGAGATCTACTCCCGCCCCCAGCTGCCGCCCCGCGACCGGCAGTTGGTGACGCTGGGCATCCTCACCGCGCTGGGCGGCTGCGAGCCCCAGCTGGAGGTGCACATCAACTTCTCCCTCAACGCGGGCCTCACCCCGGAGGAGATCGTGGAGGCGCTGCTGCACTCCGCCGGGTACTGCGGCTTCCCGCGGGCGCTGAACGCCACCCTGGTCGCGAAGAAGGTGTTCGCCGATCGCGGGCTGCTCCCGGTCGGGGAGCGGCCCGCGGCCGGTACCGACGTCGCTTAGGGCTCTAAGGTCAAGAGGAACACGGATACGGCGGGGCGCGGTGTGCGGTGCGCTGTGCTCGCCGGGTGCGAGGAGGTGACGGACGTGGACGGGTTCTGGCCGGTGCCGGACGCGCTGGCCCATCTGGCCGGGCGGTGGCGGGTCGAGCGGACCGTGCGGGACCTGGCGGGCGGGGACGAGGGGCGGTTCGAGGGGACCACGGTGTTCCGGCCGCTGGACGGGGGCGGGCTGCTGCACGAGGAGTCGGGGACGTTCACCTGGCAGGGGGTGGCGCGGCCCGCCGAGCGGACGCTGCGGTTCCTGCCGGGCGCGCGGCCGGGCACGGTGGACGTCCGGTTCGCCGACGGGCGGCCCTTCCACGACCTGGACCTGACATCGGGGCGGTACGTCGCCGACCACCCCTGCGCGGCCGACCTCTACCGGGGCGAGTTCACGGTCCGGGACGCCGACCGCTGGCGGACGGTGTGGCGGGTGGGCGGCCCGGCGAAGGACCTGGTCCTGACGACCGACTACACGCGCGACGGGTGACCGGAGCCGGGCGCGCCGGCGCCGGGCGGGGCTACGTGCGCGAGGGCTGCGGTGGCACGGCGTCGAAGCGAAGGTTCCACCGGCCGGCGAGGCCCGTGACCGTGGTCGTCGACAGCGGGCGGACGTCGATGTTCCAGTAGGTCGAGGGCGGCGCCTTGAGGGCGTAGACGACGGCGGCGCGGATCACCGAGGGTTCGGCGACGGCGACGATCCGGCCGCCGTCGCCCACCGGGCGGGTGTCCAGCCAGCCGCCGACCCTGGAGATGAACCCCAGCAGCGACTCGCCGCCGTGCGGGACGGCACGCGGGTCGGCGAGCCAGGCGTCCACCTGGTCCGGCTCCCGTGCCATCGCCTCGCCCAGCGTCAGCCCGCGCCAGCGCCCCATGTCGCAGTCGCGCAGGGCGAGCTGGACCAGCGGGGCGTAGCCCAGGCCCTCCCCGGTCGCCCGGCTGCGTGGGGTGGGTGAGCAGTAGCGCAGCTCGGCCGCCGCCAGCGGCAGCAGCTCGGGGACGACACGCTGCACCTCCTGCCAGCCCGCCTGGTCCAGCGGGCGGTCGTCCTCGAACCGCTCGGCGAGCATCGGTGAGCTGCGCGCGGCCGCGACGAACGTGACCCGTAGTGACATGCGGCGATGGTGGGACGCCCATGTGCGCAGGTCAAGAGCGTTCGGTCGGTTGGTTGCCGGACGTGGGGGAAACGTTACCCAGTGGTCAGGAGGTGTCCGACAAGTCGGCCGTCATGTCACTCCGGCACCGGGTAGTAGAGCGCCATCCACTGGTCCGGGTGTTCGAGCGGGGCGAAGCCGAGCTTGGCGTAGACGCCGTGGGCGTCGTGGGTGGCCAGCAGCACCCGGCGCACCCCGGACGGCCGCAGGTGCTCGCGGATCGCGCCGACCATCGCCGTGCCGACGCCCTTGCCGCGCACCGTCGGGTCGACGTACACGTCGGCCAGCCAGGCGAACAGCGCGTGGTCGGTCACCACGCGCGCGTACGCCACCTGCTCGCCGGTGACGGCGTCGTACACCCCGAAGTTGAGGGACCCCGCCATCGCCCGGCGCTGCTGGTCCAGCGGGCGGCCGGTCGCCCAGTACGCGTCGGTGGACAGCCAGCGGTGGACGCGGTCGACGTCGACCCGGTCGGTGTCGGCGGAGAACTCGTAGCCCTCGGGGAGGCGGGGTGCATCACTCATGCGGGGATCCTCGCCGCTGGGGCGCGACGGAGTCGATCGGATTTCAGGATCCGGGGCGCAGTACCTCGTCGCAGGCGGCGCGCAGCCGTCGCACCCCTTCGGTGAGTTCGCCCGCCCCGGCGACCGCCGCGAAGCTCAGCCGGACGTGAGCGGCGGGGGGTTCGGCGCTGAAGTAGGGGCGGCCGGGGGTGATGGCGACGCCCGCGCGCAGGGCGGCGCCGGTCAGGGCCGTGTCGTCGACGCCCTCGGGCAGCCGCAGCCAGAGGTGGTAGCCGCCGGACGGGAGGTGCGGGAGGGTGAGTTCGGGGAGGTGCTGGGCGAGGGCGCCGGTGAGCGTGGACCGGCGGGTCGTCAGCTCGGCCGACAGGGCGCGCAGGTGGCGGGGCCAGGCCGGGGAGCCGACGAGTTCGAGGGCGGCCTCCTGGAGCGGGCGGGGCACGAAGAAGGTGTCGACGATCTGGATGGTGCGCAGGCGTTCGAGGACCGGGCCGCGGGCGGCCAGGGCGGCCACCCGGAAGCTGGGGGACGTCGCCTTCGTCAGCGAGCCCACGTAGACGACCACCCCGTCCGGGTCGTCGGCCACGAGCGGGCGGGGCAGCGGGCCCGCGTCCGCGTGCACGAGCCGTCGTACGAAGTCGTCCTCGACGACGAACGCGCCGGCCTCGCGGGCGATGCGCAGCACCTCGGCGCGGCGGTCGGGGGCGAGCACGGCGCCCGTCGGGTTCTGGAAGAGCGGCTGGCAGACGAAGACCCGGGCGCCGGTGGCACGGAAGGCGTCGGCGAGCAGTTCCGGCTTCACGCCGTCGGGGTCGACCGGGACGGGGACCGGGCGCAGGCCGGTGGCACGGGCGATGGCGAGCATGCCGGGGTAGGTGGGCGACTCCACGAGGACGGGGGCGCCGGGCGGGGCGAGGGCACGCAGGGCGGTGGCGAGCGCGGACTGGCCGCCGGCCGCGATCAGCACCTCGGCGGCGGTGACGGCACCGCCGATGTCCCGGGCGAACCACTCGCGCAGCTCGGGCAGTCCGTCGAGCGGCGGCCGGCCCCAGGCGCCGGGACGCCGGCCGGCCCTGGAGAGCGCCGCCGCCAGGGCGCGTTCCGGCTCCAGGGAGGCGTGCAGGTAGCCGCCGCTGAGTTCCAGGACGCCGGGCGGCGGGGCGGCCAGGCAGACGGTGACCCCGGAGGCGTCGACCGTGCGCGGGACCACGTCGAGGGCGCCCTCGGCGCTGAGCGCGACCTCCTGCCAGGAGGTGTCGCCGGCGGGCTCGGTCGCGGCGCGCGGCCGGGCCTTGAAGGCACCGGCGCCGGGCCGGGTGACGACCAGCCCTTCCGCGACCAGCTGGGCCAGCGCCCGCGAGACGGTCACCGGACTCACCCTGAACCGCTCGACGAGCACCCGGCTCGACGGGAGCTTTCCACCCGGTGAGTAGCGGTCGAGATCCCGCCGCAACTGTTCCGCCAGTTCAACGGCGCTGCTACGCTCTTGCATGAGAGTAAAGAGTAGCGCTACCGAACCGCATCCGATAGCGGTCAACGGTTCCCCGGGAGGTCCCGGGACCACCGCTCCCGCCGCCCGCCGGCTGGGCACCGTGCAGGCCGCCCTCGGTGTCGTCGCCTTCTCCCTCACCTTCCCCGCCACCGCCTGGGGCCTGGAGGGCTTCGGCCCGTGGGCCCTGGTCGCGGTGCGCAGTGTGCTCGCGGCGGCCCTGGCGGGCGCCTGCCTGCTGTTCCTGCAGGTACGACCGCCCGAGCGGCGGCACTGGGCGGGGCTGGCCGTGGTCGCGGCCGGCGTCGTGCTGGGCTTCCCGATGCTGACCACCCTCGCCCTGGAGACCTCCACCACCTCGCACGCGGCGGTCGTGGTGGGCCTGCTCCCGCTGACCACCGCCCTCTTCTCGGCCCTGCGCACGGGCGTCCGCCCCTCCCGCACCTTCTGGGCCGCGGCGCTGGCGGGCGCGGCGGCCGTGCTGGTGTTCACGGTCGCCCAGAGCGGCGGGGCGCTCACGACCGCCGACGGCTACCTCTTCGGGGCGCTGGTGGTGTGCGCGGCCGGCTACACCGAGGGCGGCCGGCTGGCCCGGGTCATGCCGGGCTGGCAGGTCATCGGCTGGGCGCTGGTGCTCTGCCTGCCGCTGACCGTCCCGGCCGCGGTGGTCGCGCTGTCGTACGAGCCGGTCGTCTGGAACGCGCACGGAATCGCCGGTCTGCTGTGGGTGGCGGCGGGTTCGCAGTTCCTCGGACTGATGGTCTGGTACCGGGGCATGGCGACCATCGGGATCCCGAAGGCCAGCCAGTTGCAGTTGGCCCAGCCCCTGCTCACACTGGTGTGGTCGGTGCTGCTGCTGGGCGAGCACCTCACCGTGGCCGCTCCACTCACGGCCGCCGCAGTGCTCGTGTGCATCGCCGTCACCCAACGATCACGATCGTGAGGAGGCCCTGGAGATGCGTGCATCCGAGGGCGACCAGCTTGTCCAGCACGGCAGGGTGGTCGGACAGCACGACCAGGTCTCGACCGTCGTCAAGGTGCTGGGCCCCGAGGGCACCCCGCCCTACCGGGTCCGCTTCGAGGACGGCCATGAGGCCATCATGTCCCCCGGCCCCGACTGCCAGGTCAGGCACCAGGAGACCCGTCAACAGTTCTAGGCCCGTGCGGGGGTCCGGTGGTCAGCCCGGTGGGTTCGCCGGCTGCCGGTAGTGGTCGGCGACCACCCGGGACAGGGCACCGATCCGGTCCGCGGCCACGTCCTTGGCCGCGAAGTACACGTGCCCGCCGACCTGCGGGTACCGGCTGGCCAGGGTGAGGTGCCGGGACAGCTCGGCCGGGTCCTGCCAGGCCGCGGCCGCACCGGCGGCTCCCGCCTGGTAGAGCGCCTCGCCGATGTACAGCCGGGTCCCGGACCCCTCGGCCACCCCCGCCCACCAGTCGACGACCTCGGCGTAGTCGGCGGCGGCGTTCCCGATCTGCCAGTACGCCTGCGGGACGATGTAGTCGATCCAGTTCTTCCGCACCCACGTCCGGGTGTCGGCGTACAGGTCGTCGTACGTCTCGACGCCCGCCCTGGTGTCCGAGCCGCGGGGGTCGGTGGCGGCGTTGCGCCACACCGCGAACGGGCTGATCCCGAACCGGGTGCCGGGCCGCAGCTTCCTGATCCCGGCGGCGGTCTCGGTCACCAGCTTGTCGATGTTGTCGCGTCGCCAGGCCGCCCGGGAGGAGAAGTCACCGCCGTGGGTGTCGTAGGCCTCGTCGTCGTCGAAGGTCTGGCCGGCCACCGGGTACGGGTAGAAGTAGTCGTCGAAGTGGACCGCGTCCACGGGGTACCTGGCGACCGCGTCGAGGATCGCCTGCTCCACGAAGGCGCGGACGGCCGGCAGCCCCGGGTTGTAGTAGAGCCTGCCGCCGTAGGGCACCACCCAGTCCGGGTGCTTGCGCGCCGGGTGCGAGGAGACCAGCTTGCCCGGATCGGTGTGGTTGGCGATCCGGTAGGGGTTGAACCAGGCGTGCAGCCGCAGACCCCGGGCATGCGCCTCCTCGACGGCGACGCCCAGCGGGTCCCAGCCGGGGTCCCTGCCCTGGGTACCGGTGAGGTACTGCGACCAGGGCTCGTACGGCGAGGGCCAGAAGGCGTCCGCGGTGGGCCTGACCTGGAACATCACGGTGTTGAGCCGGTGCCGGACCGCCGTGTCGAGGAGGGCGGTCAGCTCCCGGCGCTGGTCCCCGGCCGTGAGTCCGGCGCGGGAGGGCCAGTCGCGGTTGGAGACGGTGGCCAGCCACATGCCGCGCATCTCGGTGGCCGCCCGGCGAGGACGTGCCGCGCCGGCCGCCGCGCCCGGTGCCCCCGTGGTGAGCGTGGCCAGCGCCGCCAACGCGAACGCCCTGCGGGAGACTCGTGCCATCGTGAGACCTTCCGACGCCGCGGATCCGCGCGATCACGGATCGCTACCGCGCACAGGATGCCCCCACCCGGACGATCGATCATCGATACTTACGGGTAACGTGCACGAACGGAGCAGGCACCGGATCCGGAGGTCCTGCCGGCCGCCCGAAGATCAGCGAAAGGGACGATGTGACCGACATCGAGAAGGTCGGAGTCGTGGGCTGCGGCCAGATGGGAGCGGGCATCGCCGAGGTGTGCGCCCGCGCCGGTCTGGACGTGCGGGTCGCCGAGACCACCGGCGAGGCCCTGGAGATCGGCCGTACCCGGCTGTACAACTCCCTGGCCAAGGCCGCCGAGCGCGGCAAGATCAGCGAGGAGGAGCGGGACGCCACCCTGGCCCGGCTGAGCTTCACCACGGACCTCGGCGAGTTCGCCGACCGTGACCTGGTGATCGAGGCCGTCGTGGAGAACGAGCAGGTGAAGACGGAGATCTTCCAGGTGCTCGACCAGGTGGTGACCCGCCCGGACGCGATCCTCGCCTCCAACACCTCCTCGATCCCGCTGGTCAAGCTGGCGGTCGCGACCTCGCGCCCCGACCACGTCATCGGCATCCACTTCTTCAACCCGGCGCCGGTGCAGAAGCTGGTCGAGCTGATCCCCGCCCTCACCACCTCCGAGGGCACCCTCAGCCGTGCCCAGATGTTCGCCGAGAAGGTGCTCGGCAAGCACGCGATCCGCGCCCAGGACCGCTCCGGCTTCGTGGTCAACGCGCTGCTGGTGCCGTACCTGCTCTCGTCCATCCGGATGTTCGAGTCGGGTATCGCGAGCCGCGAGGACATCGACAACGGCATGGAGATGGGCTGCGCCCACCCGATGGGCCCGCTGAAGCTGTCCGACCTGATCGGCCTGGACACCATCGTCTCCATCGCGAACAGCATGTACGCCGAGTACAAGGAGCCGCTGTACGCCGCTCCTCCGCTGCTCCAGCGCATGGTCGAGGCGGGCCGGCTGGGCCGGAAGACCGGCTCGGGGTTCTACACGTACGGCTGAGCATCCCCCGTTGGTCACAGGGAGCGACGCTCCACGGGCCCGGCACCTCCTTCGGTGCCGGGCCCGTGCGTTTCACACACCGTGTGCACCCCGGGCCCGCATATGCCCTTCGCACACTCTCCCCACGCGCTCACCAGGCGAGTTCACTCTTCATGCGCATGCAAAGGGATGCGGAACAACGACTTCGACTACGCAAGGGAGTGGACCCGTGACCACCGAACCAGAGCATCCCGTGGTCCAAGGAGAACTCGCAGAGTTACGTCGCCGCCTCGATGTGGCCTACGCACAGGTCGAGGGAGGGCTGAACCTGCTCAGCCACCGCACCAAGGAGACGGCCAAGGAACTGGACGAGCTGAACACCCGCCTGTCCTCGCTGGAGCACGCCCGCTGGCCGCTGCCCTCACTCGCCGCGCTCACCGCGCTGGGCGCCCTGGTGGTCACGGTCTGGCAGGCGCTGGCCCGCTGACCTACCGGTCGTCGGCGAGCCTCATGTGATGCAGCAGGAGTAACGCGGCCGCCATGTTGGCGGCCGGGACCTCCCCGCGGGCGATCAGGTCCGGGACGAGCTTGAGGGAGACCCACTCCCGGCGGTCCGACTCGAAGTCGTCCACGGGGTGTCCGACGTACTCGCCCTCGTCCGACCAGTAGATGTGGTGCCGGGCGTCGGTGAGGCCGTTGGACGGCTCCACGGTCATGAGATGGTGCAGGGTCCCCGGCCGCCAGCCGGTCTCCTCCTCCAGTTCCCTGGCGGCCGCGACGGCGATGTCCTCGCCGTCCTCCACGACTCCCGCCGCGAGTTCCCAGCCCCAGCTGTCGGTGATGAAACGGTGGCGCCACAGGAGCAGGACCTCGCCCGCTCCGTTGACCACCGTCGCCACGGCCACCGGCCGCAGCCGTATCAGGAAGTGGTCGAGGTGCCGGCCGTCCGGCAGCTCGACATCTGCGAGATTGACGCTGAACCAGCGGTTTTCGTACACGGTTTGTTCGTTCTGTTTCGCCCACTGCATGGTTCTGCCACCTTCCGCCGAGTAAGTGGCAATATCGCAGCAGGGGCTCCTCAGGCCTACAGCACGCCTAGAGCGGTACGCGCAGTGCGCCGTCGATGAGTTCGGCGGCCTCGGCGGTTCCGGTGCCGCCGCTGCGCACCAGGTGCTCCCGTACCGCGCGCAGTCTGTCGCGCAGCCGCTGAGACTCCATCCCGCGGGCCTGCTCGGCCATCAGCACGGCTGTGGCCACCGCGTTGTCGGCGTTTCCCTGGCGCAGTTCGATGGTGCTCAGCATGGCGAGCCGGTGCACCCGCCCCCGGTCGTGGGCCGGGTTGTCGACGGCGGCCGCCGCGTGCTCCCGGGCGGCGGCGAGTTCGCCGAGGCTGAGCAGCGCCTCGGCCACCTGTACGTTGACCAGGCCCGGTTGGACATAGCCGGTCTCGTCGGGTTCGTGGCCCCGCCGGATACGATCGGCGGCCGTCTCGGCCAGCCGGATGCAGGACAGCGCGCTCGTGCCGTCGCCGAGGTGGGCGTACGCCTTGGCCTGCATCGCGTAGAGGTCGGAGGCGAGGGCGGGGGTGATGTGCTTGCCCGCGGTGCGCAGCGCGGCCTCCGCGAAGGCGACGGCCTGCCGGAACTCCCGCATGAACAGCGACTGGTTGACGAGCAGCGCGATGACGTACGCGCCGAGCCCCCGGTCCCCGCTGGCCTTGGCCAGGCGCAGGGCCTGGTGGAAGTAGCGCTGGGCGAGACCGTGGGCGTCGGAGTCGTACGCGCAGATTCCGGCGATGGCCACCAGCCCGCCGGTCGCCCGGTGCAGTTGGCGTCCGGTGGCGTCGGTGTAGCTGCCGCGCAGCAGCGGGGCCGCCTCGGCGTTGAGGAAGCCGACGATCCGGGTGCGGGTCGCCATGCCGCCGGCCTTGCGGTACATCTGCTCGTAGTGGGCGCGGGCCGCGCGCAGCATCTCCAGGTCCCCGGGGGTCACCCGGTGCCGTCCGCCGCGCGAGACGTCGACGTCCTCCGGGGGGTTCTCCCACTCCCACACCGGCATCACGGCGGGCGTGCCGGTGACCGCGGGGGCGCCGAGTACGTGCGGGCGCTGCTGCTCGTCGGAGCGCCACAGGGCGGTGGCCCGTTCGACGAAGCCGGAGAGCGAGGTGGCGCCCGGGGCGCCGGGTTCGCCGGGGACGCCGAGGCCGATGTCGTCGAGGGTGACCGGGCGGTGCAGGCGGCCCGCGAGCACCTCGCAGATCAGGTCGGGCACCTGCCCCCTGGGCCGCTGCCCCTTCAGCCAGCGGGCGACGGCGGTGTGTTCGTAGCGTAGCGAGAGTCCACGGGCTCGGCCCGCCTGGTTGACATGGGCGGCGAGACCTGCGTGCGAGATCCCCGCCTCGTCCAGGATCGCGTCGAGCAGTGAGTTGGGCTGCATGGATGCCCCCCGGGTGGCCTGGTGCCGCCAGCGTAGTGCGTGCGCGTTCACACGGGGTGTGAACCGAGTGCGCGCATCCCGGCGTGCGCGCGCTGGCACGGAGGGTGTCCGTTCGGTCTGCTACGGGTGGGTCGGGGTTGCCCGGGCGGTGCCCCCCGCTCCCGAGGGGGCACGTTGATGCGTGCGTGCGTTGTGGATCACCAGGAGGGCGATGTCGTCGGCCGGGCGGCCGTTCGTGTGGTGCAGCAGGGCCGTGAAGACCGTGCGGAGGACGGCCTGGGGGGAGGCCGGGCGGTCCCCGACCGTCTTCCCGAGCGCTTCCGGCAGGGAGAAGAAGCGGCCTCTGGCGTCTCTGGCGTCCTCCGCTCCGTCCGTGAAGAGGACGAGCGACTCACCGTCGAGCAACCGGCCGCAGTCGGTCGCGGTCAGGTCCGTCGGCAGTGGGAAGGGCCCGAGAGGCGGCAGTGGATCGGCCGCCGACAAGGGCGCCACCCGCGCGCCGCTCAGCACGTAGGGCCAGGGATGACCGCAGTTGATCGCCCGTACCTCGCCGTCTCCCGCGATCTCCAGGAGCAGCAGGGTGACGAACTCCTCGGCGACCGGGTTGTCCGGGTCGAGGCCGCTGGAGGGGTGTTCCGTCCTGGCCCGTTCCCGAAGGTGCCGGGCGAGGGCGCGGTCCAGACGGCCCAGGACCCGGCCCAGTTCGGGTTCGTCGTGGGCGGCCTCGCGGAAGCTGCCGAGGACGGCTGCGGCCGTGGCGATGGCGGCCAGTCCGTGTCCGCGGACGTCGCCCATCACGACCCGTACGCCGTGTTCGGTGGCGACGGCCTCGTAGAGATCGCCGCCGATGCTCGCGCCCCGGTCGGCGGAGAGCTGGGCGGCGGCCACGTGCAGCCCGGCGAGGCGCGGTGGCAGCGGCCGCAGGAGCACGCTCTGCGCGGCACCGGCGACCTTGCGGGCCTGCCTCAGCTCCCTGAGCAGGGTCCGGCGGACATGGAGTATCAGCCCGGTGCCGACCGCGAAGAACACCGCGCTGGTGACGATCCGAGCGCCGAACGCGTTCTGCTCGGCCAGCGGGCACCCGAACCGGTAACCGACCGCGACGGCACCCCATGCCGTGGGCAACGCCAGGGCGAGGGCACGGCGCCTGGGCCGTGCCTGCGTCCGGGGCCGCCTGCTGCGGGGAACCCCAGCCTTGATGCGGATCATGCCGATGGCCCCCATGTAGGCCCTGACAGACAGAATCGGACCGACCCCGAAAGGCCGGTCCGATTCTGTCGACGGCATGCCCACGAAGGGCCATGTCCAGGTGGATCTCACTCAAATGAGTGAGCAGCCACCGGACACCGCATGGATGCAGGTGGCGGGGGCTAGCCGCGCAGCACCGCCCCCGTGCGCTCCCCGGCGAGGGCGACCGCCGCATCCCGGGCGGCCGAGGCCTCGTCCACGGTCAGCGTGCGGTCGGGCGCCCGGAAGCGCAGCGCGTACGCCAGCGACTTCTTCCCGTCGCCGAGCTGCTCGTCGTTGACGTAGACGTCGAACAGCCGGATGGCCTCCAGCAGTTCACCCGCGCCCTCGCGCAGCGCCGCCTCGACCTCCGCCGCCGGGACCGGCTTGTCGACCACGAGCGCGACGTCCTGGGTGGCCACCGGGAACGTCGAGATGCTCGGCGCCTGCGGGGTGCCGTCGCCGGCCCGTTCCACCGCGTCCAGGTCCAGCTCCATCGCGCAGGTGCGGGCCGGCAGCCCCAGCGCCTTGACGACCCGCGGGTGCAGCTCGCCGGCGTGGCCCACGACCCGCTCGGCACCGTCGGCGAGGACCACCAGCTCGGCGCACCGGCCGGGATGCCACGGCCCGTACTGGCCGGCCCGCGCGATCAGCTCGGCCCCGGCCTCACGCGCCACCGCGCGCCCCGCCTCGATCGCGTCGGCCCAGTCGGCCGGTCGGCCCTTGCCCCACCAGCCGGCCTGCTCGCGGGCGCCCGCGAGGACGACGGCGACATGACGCGGCTGCTCGGGCAGCACGGCGTTCAGCGCGGCGATCTCCGCGTCGGTGGGGCGGCGGTCGACCGGGAGGTGTCCGGCGCTGCCCTGCTCCTCGCGGGGCAGGAAGACCAGGCCGGTCTCGAACAGCGCCAGGTCGTGCGCCCCGCGCCCGTCGTTGCGCCGGAGCGCGCCGAGCAGGCCCGGCAGCAGCGACGTACGGAGCACGGGCTCCTCGTCGTTGAGCGGGTTGGTGAGCCTGACGACGCGGCGGGCGGGGTCGTCGGCGGCCAGACCGAGCTGGTCGAAGACGCCCTCGCCGACGAACGGGTAGTTCGGTGCCTCGACGAAGCCGGCCCCGGCGAGCGCGCGGCCCACCCGGCGGTGCAGCCGCTGCCGGGCGGTCAGGCCCCGGCCGGCCGACGGCTTGGGCAGCGTGGAGGGCAGGTTCTCGTAGCCCTCCAGCCGGATGACCTCTTCGGCGAGGTCGTTCTGCTCGTACAGGTCCGGCCGCCAGGACGGCACGGTGACGATCAGCTCGTCCTGCCCGTAGACGTCGCAGCCGACCTCCTGGAGACGGCGGACGACGGTCTCCCGGCCGTACACGACACCCGCGACCTTGTCGGGGTGGTCCGCCGCGAGGGTGATGGTGTGCGGCGCCGACGGCGCGATGACCTCGGTGACCCCGGCCTCGGCGGTACCGCCGGCGAGCAGCACCAGCAGGTCGACGGTGCGCTGCGCGGCGGCGGCCGCGGCCTGCGGGTCGACGCCGCGCTCGAAGCGGCGGGAGGCCTCGGAGGACAGCTTGTGCCGGCGGGCGGTGCGGGCGATCGCGACCGGGTCGAAGTGGGCCGCCTCGATCACCACGTCGGTGGTGGATTCGGCCCCGTTCTCGGCGGCGTCGTGGTCGGCGATCTCGGTGTCGGCGCCGCCCATGACGCCCGCGAGGCCGATGGGCCCGCGGTCGTCGGTGATGACCAGGTCCTCGGCGTGCAGCGTGCGCTCCACACCGTCGAGGGTGACGATCTTCTCGCCCTCGGCCGCGCGGCGGACGCCGATGGTGCCCTGGACCAGGTTGCGGTCGTAGGCGTGCAGCGGCTGGCCGAGTTCCATCATCACGTAGTTGGTGACGTCGACGGCGAGGGAGATCGGGCGCATGCCGACCTTCTGCAGGCGGCGCTGGAGCCAGATCGGGGAGCGGGCCTCGGGGCTCAGACCGCTGACGGTGCGCGCGGTGAAGCGGTCGCAGCCGAACGGGTCCGAGACCTGGACCGGGTAGCCGAAGGCGTTCGGTCCCGGCACGTCGAGCAGGGCCGGGTCGCGCAGCGGCAGACCGTAGGCGATGGCGGTCTCGCGGGCCACGCCGCGGATGGACAGGCAGTCGCCGCGGTTGGCGGTGACGGCGATGTCCAGGACCTCGTCGACCAGTTCGAGCAGCTCGACGGCGTCCCTGCCGACCTCGGTCTCCGGCGGCAGCACGATGATGCCGTGGGTGCCGTCGTCGCCCATGCCCAGCTCGTCGCTGGAGCAGATCATGCCGTGGGAGGTCTTGCCGTAGGTCTTGCGGGCGCTGATCGAGAATCCGCCGGGGAGCACGGCCCCGGGCAGCACGACGACGACCTTGTCGCCGACGGCGAAGTTGCGGGCGCCGCAGACGATCTCCTGGGGCTCGCCGGTGCCGTTGGCGGAGCCGACGTCGACGGTGCAGAAGCGGATGGGCTTCTTGAAGCCCTCCAGCTCCTCGATGGTCAGCACCTGGCCGACCACCAGGGGGCCCTTGAGGCCGTCGCCGAGCTGCTCGACGGTCTCCACCTCGAGGCCTGCCGAAATGAGCTTGGCCTGGACGTCACGCCCGGTCTCCGTCGCCGGCAGGTCGACGTACTCCCGCAGCCAAGAAAGCGGGACCCGCATCAGATCTCCATCCCGAACGGCCGGGTGAACCGGACGTCACCCTCGACCATGTCTCGCATGTCCTCGACGTTGTGGCGGAACATCAGCATCCGCTCGATGCCGAACCCGAAGGCGAAGCCGCTGTACTTCTCCGGGTCGACGCCACAGGCGGTGAGCACCCGCGGGTTGACCATGCCGCAGCCGCCCAGCTCGATCCAGCCCTCGGAGGAGCAGGTGCGGCAGGGGCGGTCCGGGTTGCCGACGGACTCGCCCTTGCAGACGTAGCAGAGCATGTCCATCTCGGCGGACGGCTCGGTGAAGGGGAAGAAGTTCGGCCGCAGCCGGGTCTTCATGCCCTCGCCGAACAGGGACTGGACCATGTGGTCCAGGGTGCCCTTGAGGTCCGCCATGGTCAGGCCCTCGTCGACGGCGAGCAGCTCGACCTGGTGGAAGACCGGGGTGTGGGTGGCGTCCAGCTCGTCGGTGCGGTAGACCCGGCCCGGGCAGATCACGTAGACCGGCAGCTCACGGTCGAGCAGGGAGCGGATCTGCACCGGCGAGGTGTGGGTGCGCAGGACGACACCGGACTCGGTGCCGCCCCCGGCGCCCCGCACGAAGAAGGTGTCGGCCTCGCCGCGCGCCGGGTGGTCCGGGCCGATGTTCAGGGCGTCGAAGTTGAACCACTCGGCCTCGACCTCGGGGCCCTCGGCGACCTCGTAGCCCATGGCCACGAAGATGTCCTCGATGCGCTCCGAGAGCGTGGTCAGCGGGTGCCGGGCGCCGGCCGGGACGCGGTCGTAGGGCAGGGTGACGTCCACCGCCTCCTCGACGAGCACCCGGGTGTCGCGTTCGGCCTCCAGCTCCTCCTGGCGGACGGCGAGGGCCTTGTTCACCGCGCCGCGGGCCTGGCCGACCAGCTTGCCGGCGGCGGCCTTGGCGTGCGGGGGCAGGGCGCCGATCTCGCGGTTGGCGAGGGCCAGCGGGGAGGTGCCCCCGGTGTGGGCGACCTTGGCCTCCTGGAGCGCGTCGAGGGAGTCCGCGGCGGCGAAGGCGGCGAGCGCCTCGTCCCGCATGCGCTCGATCTCTTCCGGTTTCAACGCCTCGACCTCTACAGGGTCGTACGACTTGTTCGGTGCCGACATCTCTTCCCGTGCTTCCGATTACTGGCGGATGGTCCCCGTGACCGTCGGTGGCCGTGTGCAGGACACAAAGGTGCCAAAGGCCGAGTCTAACGGGGTGGAGGTGTACGGATGCGCCCGCGGGCCGCTCGGCCGGTCTCAGGTGAGATACGCCGGCGCGCTCACGGGCAACGTAAATCGGAACTCGGCGCCGCCGCTGGGGGCGCGTCCGACGGTGATGGTGCCCCCGTGGGCCTCCACGATGCCCTTGACGATGTACAGGCCAAGGCCGGTGCCACCGCGCTTGCTGCCCCGCCAGAAGCGGGTGAAGACGCGGTTCATGGACTCCTCCGGGATGCCTGGCCCCTCGTCGCCCACCGTGACCGACGTACCGGCGTCCTCCCCTTCGCGCGGGGACGCCGAGGGCGTGACGTCGATGGTGACAGTTCCCTCGCCGTGGCGCACGGCGTTTTCGATGAGGTTGCTGAGTACCTGGTCGATCTTGTCGGGGTCGGCCCAGAGCGCGGGCAGCGGCTGCTCGATCCGCAGCAGGAACCGGTCGGCGGGCTGCCCGGCGGCCACGTACGCCTGGATGTGCCGTCCGACGGCCGCGCCCATGTCCACCGGCTGCCGGCGCACTTCGAGCCGCCCGCTGTCGATCCGCGAGATGTCCAGGAGCTCGGCGATGAGCCGGGTGACCCGGTCGGCGTCCGCGTCCACCGTCTCCAGCATCAGCCGCTTCTGGTCGTCGGTGAACCGTTCCCATTTGGCGAGCAGGGTGGCCGTGAACCCCTTGACGGAGGTGAGCGGCGAGCGCAGCTCGTGGGCGACGGTGGCGATCAGCTCCGCGTGGCTGCGTTCGGTGCGGCGCCGGGCCTCGGTGTCCCGCAGGGAGACGACGACCCGGCGCACGGGTCCGGCCGGTTCGGCGCGCACGTAGCGGGCCGACACCATCACCTCCCGGCCACCGGGCAGCAGCAGGTTGCGCTCGGGCTGGCCGACCCGGATGGCGAGACCGCCGTAGGGGTCGGTGAGCTGCCACCAGCGCCTGCCCTCCAGGTCCTCTAACGGCAGGGCCTTCTCCAGCCTCAGACCCAGGGCGTCGGCGGGTGCGGTGGCGGTGATGCGGGCGGCGGCGGCGTTGAAGCAGACGACGATGCCGTGCTCGTCGGCGATCACCAGGCCGTCGGGCAGTTCGTCGGGGTCGATGCCGAGCCCGGTGAGGTCGCCGTGCCGGGGTGCGGGTACGCGGCCGGTGCCCCGGCCACCCGGCGCGTTGCTGGTGCCGACACTCATCCCCTCACTCCACCTCTCAGACGGCGCAGCAGGCCCCCGGGCTGGTCACCCTACTAGCCCCTGGTGACGGAACGGCACCCTCCGGGGGCACGCTGTGCACGGGCCGATGCGTAGAGACATACGGCGGCGGCGGTGGCAAGGTTCAGGCTTTCGGCCTTTCCGTGGATCGGGACGCGCACGACGGCGTCCGCGAGCGCCCGGGTCTCCTCCGGGAGCCCCCACGCCTCGTTGCCGAACACCCACGCGGTCGGGCCGCCCATGGTCCCCTTGTCGAGTTCGTCGTCGAGGTCGTCGGTGCCCGCGCCGTCGGCGGCGAGGATCCGCACCCCGATGTCCCTGAGCCCGGCCACGGCCTGCTCGACCGGGACGCCGACGGCGACCGGCAGGTGGAAGTGCGAGCCGACGGAGGCGCGCACGGCCTTGGGGTTGTAGAGGTCGACGGACGCGTCGGTGAGGACGACGGCCTCGGCACCGGCCGCGTCGGCGCACCGCAGGACGGTCCCGGCGTTGCCCGGGTCACGGACGTGGGCGAGGACGGCGACGAGCCGGGGGCGGGCGGCGAGGACCTCCTCGAAGGGGGTGTCGAGAAACCGGCAGACCCCGACGAGGCCCTGGGGCGTCACGGTGGTGGAGATGTCGGCGATGACGTCCTCGGAGGCGAGGTGGATCCGGGCGCCGGCCGTCCTGGCCTCCCCCACGATGTCGGCGTACCGCTCGGCGGCCTCGACGGTCGCGAACAGCTCCACGAGCGTCGGTGCGTCCCCGGCCCGGTGCCCGGCCGCCTCCCGGACGGCCTGCGGCCCCTCGGCGAGGAACAGCCGGTCCTTCCCCCGGAAGTTCCGCTTCGCGAGCCGCCGGGCGGCAAGGACACGCGCGGAACGCGGGGAGATCAGCTCGGGGGTGGCCATCGTGTCGGTCACTTTCATGGAACGCGGCGGAGGAGCGCCCCTTCAGGGGCGCGGGACTGTGCTTGATGTGCGGCTGCCGCCGCGTGGGCGCGACCAGCCCCCACCGACCCGCAGCCGAACAACAAGCCACGAGCCTCAACAACAGGACCCGCAAGCTTTTCAGCCTGCGGGTCCTCATGTCACGTCGGCCGGAGCCAGCGCAGCGTCACGCCGCCTTCGGGGCGTTGACGTCCGACGGCAGCGCCTTCTGCGCCACCTCGACGAGCGCGGCGAACGCGTTCGTGTCGTTGACCGCCAGCTCGGCCAGGATCTTGCGGTCGACCTCGACGTTCGCGGCCTTCAGACCCTGGATGAAGCGGTTGTAGGTGATGCCGTTGGCGCGGGCAGCGGCGTTGATGCGCTGGATCCACAGCTGACGGAAGTCACCCTTGCGCTTCTTGCGGTCGTTGTAGTTGTAGACCAGCGAGTGGGTGACCTGCTCCTTGGCCTTGCGGTACAGGCGCGAACGCTGACCGCGGTAGCCGGAGGCCTGCTCGAGGATCGCCCGGCGCTTCTTGTGGGCGTTGACTGCCCGCTTGACGCGTGCCACTTGTTAACTCCTTGTAGCGGGGCCGCGGTTGGACTCACGCGGCCCGGAAACGACTGGGTCCCGGTTGTACTGACTCAGGGCGCGGCGAGGCGCCCTCGTGTCACTTGCCGAGAAGCTTCTTGATCTTCGCGGTGTCACCCGGGGCCATCTCGGCGTTGCCGGTCAGGCGACGCGTCACGCGGGACGACTTGTGCTCGAGCAGGTGGCGCTTGCCGGCGCGCTCACGCAGCACCTTGCCGGAGCCGGTGACCTTGAAGCGCTTGCTGGCACCGCTGTGCGTCTTGTTCTTCGGCATAGCGCCGTTATCTCCTCGTCGGTGGCGCTCCGGTGCCCGGTCGCGAAAACCGGGCACGGTGGAACGTCGCTCTTGTATCGGTTACATCCTGGGACGCTCGCCCCCGGCTGCTGCCCTGGGGCGGGTGTACCCCGGGATCACGCCTCGGCGTGCTCCTCGGCGGGCGCCTCGACCTCGACGTCGGCCTCGGCCTCGGCGGGGTTCTGCGACCGACCGGGGTTGGCCTTCGCCTCCGCCTTGCGGGCTTCCTGCGCCTGCCGGGCCTCGGCCATCGCCTCGGTCTTCTTCTTGTGCGGACCGAGAACCATGATCATGTTCCGGCCGTCCTGCTTCGGGTTCGACTCCACGAAACCGAGGTCCTGGACGTCCTCCGCGAGCCGCTGCAGCAGTCGGTAGCCCAGCTCGGGCCGGGACTGCTCGCGACCACGGAACATGATCGTGATCTTGACCTTGTCGCCCTGCTTGAGGAACCGGACGACGTGACCCTTTTTGGTGTCGTAGTCGTGCGGGTCGATCTTCGGCCGGAGCTTCATTTCCTTGATGACCGTGTGCGCCTGGTTCTTGCGCGCCTCACGGGCCTTCATGGCCGACTCGTACTTGAACTTGCCGTAGTCCATGAGCTTGCAGACCGGCGGGCGTGCGCTCGCAGCCACCTCGACGAGGTCGAGGTCGTACTCCTGGGCAAGCTCCAGGGCCTTGGCAAGCGGAACAATCCCGACCTGCTCGCCGCTGGGACCGACAAGTCGCACTTCGGGAACGCGAATCCGGTCGTTGATGCGGGGCTCGGTGCTGATGGATCCTCCTCGGTAGCACCACGCGACGGTCTGGCGGACAGCCGCGTAACGTCTGTGTCGTAAGACCTAACCGCACCGAAGCACAAAAAATGCCCCGGACGATCACAGGCGGGACTCCTCGAACTACCGGAGACACCGCCACGGGGATCGCGGGGCGCACTATCGGACGGAACGCCGTCGCCGTGACACGGCGAAGCGACCGTCTGACCGGTGACCCGCCGCCCTGGGGGTGGTCGGGTGGGAGTTCGAAGCCTCCACTTGTGGGCCGGGTCGGTTAGCCGTATGGCACACCTGTCCGGCCGGTCGTCAGACCAGGCTAGCAGCCAATCGAAGAGACGGCCAATTGGGGCGAGGCGGGCCCTGGTGAGCGCGGTTCGCGGCTGCGCCTATCGTGTGGGGCATGAGTGAGACGCCCCTTTCCGGCCCCGGCTCCGCCGAGCAGCCCGACTACGACGAGATGACCCGCGACATCGCCGAGGTCCCCGCGGTCGAGGTGATCGTGACGGTCGCCGTCAACCTGATGAGCGCGGCCGCCGTGAAGCTCGGTCTGACCGAGGAGGGCGACAAGTACAAGGACCTCGACGAGGCCCGCAAGCTGGTCACCGCGCTGGCCGGACTGCTCGACGCCTCCGCGACCGAGATCAGCTCCTTCCACGCGGCCCCGCTGCGGGACGGCCTGAAGTCGCTCCAGCTGGCCTTCCGCGAGGCCTCGATCGTCCCCGACGAGCCGGGCCAGGGCCCGGGCGAGAAGTACACCGGCCCGGTCTACGGCTAGGGCCGCCGGGCTCAGTCCCGCACGTACAGGGGCTCGCCCGGAGGTGTGGTGCCGGCCGGCAGGAGTGCCAGGTCGAGGCCGCGCACCAGGCGGGCCCGCAGTGTCTCGTCGGCGGCGAGCCGCTCGGCGACGGAGCGCGCGGCGGCCGCGGGCGGCACGGCCGGGTCGAGGACGAGGGCCAGGACGCCGTCCGCCTGTCCGGGACCGAGGTGGGCGCGGAGCACGGCGGGCTCGGCGGCCACCGCCGTGCGGACGGCCTCCAGCACCCGGGGGTCGGTGAGAGGATCGGCCGTCGTGCGCCCCTCCGCGAGGGCGAGCAGCGCGGCGCCCGTCAGCTCGAACGGCACCGGTCCCGACAGGTCCAGCACCACGGTGTCCGCCTTCTCGTGCGCGGCGGCCTGCAACGCCTGGTGCAGGGGTACGGCCACGGGCCGGGCCGCCGGGTCCCAGCGGGCCAGCGACGCGGTGGAGGTGAAGGCGGGCAGGGCGGTGCGGCCGCCGGCCTTCAGGGTCGGCACCGCCATGTCGCTGGTCTTCTCGCGGCGCAGCCCGTTCTCGTCCTCCTCGACCTCGCCGAGCACGGCGACGACGGGAACCAGCAGCCGGGCGCCCCGCAACGCCTCCAGGACGGGGCCCACCGCCGTGCGGTCCTCGGCCCAGGCGGCCAGCGCGGCGGTCAGCCGGGGGTCGGCGGAGCCGTCGTCGTCGGAGTAGCCGGAGTCGGGAATGTTCTTGTTCGCCACGGTCCCCGACCCTATCGGGGGGATGCTGCTGCGGTTGTGCGGCCCCCGAAACCGGGCCGACACCGCTTTCACAGGAATCTCAGAATTCCCTGACCTTCCTCTAACGTCCGGCAAACGGCGCGCACAGTCCCCACCCCGAGCATCACGGGCATGGAGTCCCCCAGAGCCACTTCCGGTGCCCGCCGCGGCCGGCGCCGCGCCCGGCCACGGCGCCGGGCCCTTCTCCCCGTCTCCCTCGCCGTGGTCGCCGTCCTCGGCGCGACCGCGGCGGGCACCGTGTACGTGAAGGCGCACACCCGGGAGGACGCCGTATCCTCGGCTGCGTCGCCGTCGCCCTCCCCCTCGGCCTCGGCGCACGGGAAGGCGACGGTGGAGCCCGTGACGGAGCCGGCCGTGGACCGGGATGCCCTGCTGGGTTCGGCGATGGCGACGGTGAGCGTGCCGCCGGGTGCGCAGGTGGCGGCGGCGGTGCTCGACCTGGACACCGGTGACAGCGCGGTCCACGGCGACGCGGCCTTCGACACCGCGAGCATCGTCAAGGTCGACATCCTGGCGACGCTGCTGCTGCAGGCGCAGGACGCGGGGCGGCGGCTGACGGCGACGGAGCGGGCGTACGCCACGAAGATGATCGAGAACAGCGACAACGCGTCGGCGTCCGAGCTGTGGGACACCATCGGCAGGGCGGAGGGGCTCGACGCCGCGAACAAGCGGTTCGGGCTGACCTCGACCGAGGGGGGCGAGGGGGCGCTGTGGGGGCTGACCCAGACCACGGCGGCGGACCAACTCACCCTGCTCCGGCAGGTGTTCGGGGACGATTCGCAGCTGAGCGAGGCCTCGCGGGCCTATGTCCGGGGTCTGATGGGGACGGTCGAGTCCGACCAGCGGTGGGGGGTTTCCGCCGTGGCGGACGGTTCCGCGTTCGCGCTGAAGAACGGGTGGCTGGCGCGGAGCACGACGGGGCTGTGGGACGTCAACAGCATCGGGCGGGTGACGGTGGGCGGGACGGACTACCTGGTGGCCGTGCTGTCGAAGGGGACCGTGAGCCAGGCGAAGGGGATCTCGCTCGTGGAGGCGGCTGCCAGGGCGGCGGTGAGTTCCTTCACCGGAGCCGATTCGTCGGCGTCCGCTTCGGCTTCGCCGTAGCGGGAGGCACCACGGGTTCTGTGGCGGCCGCGGCCACGTGGGGGCTCGTCGCGCAGTTCCCCGCGCCCCCGGCGGGGCGCCTGCCCTCGGGTGCTTCGAGGATCAGGGTGTTTCGAGCGACCGGCGGCGGCCTCGCCACAGGACGACCGCGGCCACCAGGAGGACACCGCCCGTGCCGCCTGCCAGGGGGGCCGCCCAGTCGCTGGCGCTCGCCGTGTCCTGCTGCGGGTCAGGGCCCGGACCGAAGTACTTCTTCCCGTACGAGGCTGCCGTCAGGTCCTGCGTCCTGAGCCTGCCCGCCGCCTTGATGGCGGCCACCGGGTCGATCATGCCGAAGCCCCGGGAGTCGTCCCGGCCGCCCGCCGGGGCGTCGCGGGCGGTGTCCTCCACGAGCTTCTTGATCTGCGCGGGGGTGAGTCCGGGGTGGGCGGCCTTGATCAGGGCCACGGCGCCCGAGACGAAGGCGGAGGCGGCGCTGGTGCCCCAGCCCTCGTAGTACTTGTGGTCCGGGTCCGCGATGACGATGTCGTCGCCGGGCGCGCTCACCGTGGCGTACCAGCGGCGGGTGGAGAAGGAGGCACGGGTGCCGAACTTGTCCACAGCGGTGGCCGCGATGACACCGGGATAGGCCGCCGGGTACGAGATGTGGTCGCCCTTGTCACCGCCGTTGCCCGCCGAGGCGACGACCACGACGTCCTTCTTCAGGGCGTACTGGATGGCCTCGTCCTCGCTGGGCTCGGGGTGCGCGGAGTCGGAGTCGTCGCCGAGGGACAGGTTGATGACGTCGGCGCCGTGGTCGGCGGCCCAGCGGATGCCCTCGGCGAGGGCGTCGCCGCGGGTGGAACGGGCCTTGCCGCGGGCGCTGTCGCCGTCTTCGAGGATCACCCGGACGGGCAGGATCCTGGCCTCGGGCGCCACGCCCATCACGCCGTCGCCGTTGCCGACGCCATGGCCGTGACCGGCGATGATCCCGGCCATGGCGGTGCCGTGCCGGGCCCAGTCGCGTTGGCCCTGCCGGGCGCCGAAGCCGATCATGTCCTTGGCGGGCAGGACGTTGCCGACGAGATCCGGGTGGTCGGCCTCGACGCCGGTGTCCAGGACGGCGACGGTGACGCCCCGGCCCTTGGTGGTCTGCCAGGCCTCGTCGAGGTGCAGGGCGGACAGGCCCCACTGCTGGGCGCGGATGCTGTCCGCGTACGCGGTCGTGGACGGCAGCAGGGCGAGCGAACCGGCGCACAGCAGGCTCAGCGCGGCTCCGGTCGCGCGGCGCTTCATGAGGGTTTCTCCGTTGCCGGGCCTGCGATGTTCTGGCGCAGACGCCGTTCGATGCGGTCGGCCAGGCCCTGGGCCTCGTTGCCGAGGCCGGCCTGGGCCACGGCCGTGGTGGCGCCGGACGCCTCCGCGTCGGCGGCGGGCTGCGGGGTGTCGACGGTACGGCCGTCGGCCCAGCCGGAGACGGCGTAGGCGACGACCGGGGAGTCGGTGAGCACGGAGACCGTCCAGGAGGCGCGCTGGTGCGGGCCGAACCGCTCGGCCGCGGTGCCCTTCGCGGCGTACGGGAGGGGCATCAGGTCGGTCCGGCGGTCCAGGCGCTCGTCCGCGAAGCGGGTGGCGAGGGCGGTCATGGCGGCCGGGTCGGCCCTGGTGAAGAGGAGGCCTACGGTGGTCACGTAGCTCTGGGTGGCGTCGGTGTAGGTGGCGCGGATCAGGCGCCGGCAGCCGACGGGGGCGAGCACCTTGCGCAGCAGCGGGTCGAAGGCGTCGGTGCAGCCGGTGGCCGGGGCGACGCCGATCCGGGTCCAGGTGCGGTCGGCTCCGCCGGGGCCGGCGCCGGTGCCGAGCACGGTGGGCGGGAACAGTTCGTCGACGGGGACGTTGTGCCACAGGTCGGCGGCGGCGCTGTAGGTGCCGGCGGCGGTCACGTCACCGCCGTCGTCGACGATCCAACTGCCGGTCACGGCGCCGCCGATGAGGCCGAGGCCGAGGACCATGCAGGCGGCGGCAGCGGCGGTGCGGGGGGCCACGCGACCGACCAACGACAGCCCCCGCCCACGCTCGTCGTATCCCTCGGGCTCACCGAACGTGACAACAGGGCGGTCCCTGCCGGGAGTTCCCGCGGAGGCGGTCCAGGACATGGCGGGGTCCGGCATCGGGCCGGGCGGCGCGCCCGGGTCGCCGGAACCGGCGGGCGGCACCGGGGGCGCCGCCGGGCGGGGCGGCGCACCGCCCGGCACGCCGGCCGCCGGACCCGACGGGTCATCGACGACAGCGGACCGCGCCACGCGCGAGCGCGAGGCCGCGCCGGAAGGGGCGGCTCCCGCAGCCTTGACCGCCGGAGGCTCGGAGGGGCGGGGCGGGGTGCCCGTCGCCGGGGCGGAGCCGGAGGACGGAGGGGGCGCCGAACGCGCAGGGGCGCCCGCGGAACGCGACGCGTTGCCGGTCGTCGGGGGCCCGGACGGGCGGGGCGGGGTGACAGGTGCCGGGGCGGAGCCCGGGGACGGAGGGGGCGTCGGGCGGGGTGGGGCGGCTGCGGAACGCGACGCGTTGCCCGTTACCGGGGGCTCGGACGGGCGGGGTGGGGTGTCGGTCGGCGGGGGCGGGGTCTTGGGGGGTGTGGTGGGGCGGGGCGGGGCCGTGGGCACCGGGAACGTCCGCATGTGGGGGCTCCAGGCGCTGCCCGACACCGGCGCGCCGAGGGGGGTCGGGACGTCAGTGCGGGGCCGCTCGGCCCGCGCGGCGGAGCCTCGGGGCGCCTCACCCGACGGCGGCGCCGCGTAGGACAACCGGAACGGCGCACCCCGCGCACCCCTCCCGGCGTCCCGCCCTGCAGGCTCCTGCCCGGCAGGCCCGGACGGCACGTCACGCCCCGCCTCCCGGCCGCCCGGCACCGGCGCTACGGCCCCGCGGGCATCGGTTTCGCGACCGGAGGACGTCGAACGCACGCCACGCCCACCCTCGGCCCCGAAGGACGAGGACGGCACGTTCCGGCCGGCTCCGGCGCCCCAGGCGTCCTCCGGGGACGTGGGGCGGGGCGGGCGGAGGTTGGGGGAGCGGGGGCGGGTGATGCGCTCGGTGCTGGAAGAGCCGTCGGCCGGCCGGTCCCCCGCGCCCTGCTCGCCCTGCCCCACCGCACCCCCCCGACTGGTCCCGTCATCACGACTCTGCTGTCCACCGGACCGACCCGGCAGCTGGTCCTGCCCGGTCCGCTCGGCCCCACCGGTGAATACGTCCGACCGGCGCGACCCATTCACCCGGTCGGGGCGCTCGAAGAAACCCGGCCCGTCCCCCCGCCCCGCGTCACCGTCGGCGGCGGGCGCGGGATCCCCGGGCGAGGGCTGTCGCGGGATCGGGGCGTGCTGCGCTTCCCTGCTCATGCGCCCCCCGTCTCCTCGTACCCGGGCCACCTTCTCGTACGGGCCGTCCCGCTCCCCGGCGCGCAGAGTCCACCCCGGGCAGACCTACCCCTGCCCGCGGCTCCGCATCCCGGCGCGGGCCGGGCGACCAGGCCGGTTCCGCCGTACGTGCGCGTCACTCTACGGGTTGCACGAGCGCGAACGGGAACCAGTCCACGCCCCCGGGGCATCTGCCCGGATCGTCCCCCTACCCTGCGGTAATCCTGTCTGGCAGGCTTCGTTCATGACTGCGCGCGCCGCCGACAGGGCCCGTTACGACCGGGCCACCGCCCACCTCGACGCCCCTCTCGCGATCGTCGACCTGGAAGCCTTCGACGCCAACGCGGACGACATCCTGCGCCGGGCCGGCGGCAAGCCGGTACGGGTGGCGAGCAAGTCCGTGCGCTGCCGGCACCTGCTGGAACGGGTGCTGGCCAAGGACGGGTTCGCCGGGATCATGTCCTTCACGCTCGCGGAGTCGCTGTGGCTCGCGCGGTCCGGCTTCGACGACGTCCTGCTCGCCTACCCGTCCGCCGACCGGACCGGGTTCGCCGAGCTGGCCGCCGACCCCAAGCTCGCCGCCGCCGTGACGGTGATGATCGACGACCCCGCCCAGCTCGACCTGATCGACACGGCCCGCGACGGCGGCACCGAAGTCGTGCGGGTCTGCCTGGAGTTGGACACCTCGCTGAAGCTGCTGGGCGGCCGGGTGCGGATCGGGGCCCGCCGCTCGCCGCTGCACTCCCCCGCCCAGCTCGCCGACCTCGCGCGGGCCGTGGCCCGCAGGCCGGGCTTCAGGCTGGTGGGGATCATGGGGTACGAGGGGCACATCGCCGGGGTCGGCGACTCCGTCGCCGGCCGGCCGCTGCGGTCCCGCGCGGTGCGGCTGATGCAGGCCACCGCCCGCCGCGAGCTGGCGGAGCGGCGCGCCGCGGTGGTGCGTGCGGTCCGGGCCGTCGCTCCTGACCTGGAGTTCGTCAACGGCGGCGGCACGGGCAGCGTGCAGTACACGGCGGCGGAGGAGGCGGTCACCGAGATCGCGGCGGGTTCCGGCCTGTACGTGCCGCGCCTCTTCGACAACTACACGTCGTTCACCGGCCGTCCGGCCGCGCTGTTCGCCATGCCGGTGGTGCGGCGGCCCGGGGTCGGCGTGGTCACCGTGCTCGGCGGTGGCTACCCGGCCTCGGGCGTCGCCGGCCGCGACCGGCTCCCGGTGCCGTACCTGCCGGAGGGACTGTCGTACGACCCGCAGGAGGGCCCCGGCGAGGTGCAGACCCCGTTGCTGGGCGCCGCGGCGGACGATCTCCTGATCGGCGACAAGGTGTGGTTCCGGCATGCCAAGGCGGGCGAGCTGTGCGAGCGGTTCGCCGCGTTGCAGCTGGTCGAGGGCGACCGGGTGACGGCGACCGTACCGACGTACCGGGGCGAGGGCCACACCTTCCTCTGACCTTGGGGCCGGGCGGCCCGCACCCGGCCCGGCCCGGCCCCCGGACGCCTAGAGGGGCGTGACGTACGCCCCGGAGATCCCGCCGTCCACCAGGAAGTCGCTGGCGTTGACGAACGAGGAGTCGTCGCTCGCCAGGAAGGCGACGGCGGCGGCGATCTCCTCGGCCTCGGCGAACCGGCCCACGGGGATGTGCACCAGCCGGCGGGCGGCCCGCTCAGGGTCCTTGGCGAACAGCTCCTGCAGCAGCGGGGTGTTGACCGGTCCGGGGCACAGGGCGTTGACGCGGATGCCCTCGCGGGCGAACTGCACGCCCAGCTCACGGGACATGGCCAGCACCCCGCCCTTGGAGGCGGTGTACGAGATCTGCGAGGTGGCCGCGCCCATCCGGGCCACGAAGGACGCCGTGTTGATGATGGAGCCCTTGCCCTGCCGCCGCATGTAGGGGATGGCGGCCTTGCAGCAGAGGTAGACGGAGGTGAGGTTGACCTCCTGGACGCGCTTCCAGGCCTCCAGCCCGGTCTCCAGGATGGAGTCGTCGTCGGGTGGTGAGATCCCGGCGTTGTTGAAGGCGATGTCGACGCTGCCGTACGTCTCGTAGGCCGTCCGGAACAGGGCCTCGACCTGTTCGGGGTCGGTGACGTCGACCTTCACGAAGGTTCCGCCGACCTCCTCGGCCGCGGCCTTGCCGCGGGTCTCGTCGACGTCGCCGCAGACGACGTGGGCGCCCTCGGAGGCCAGCCGCCGGGCGGTGGCGAGGCCGATGCCGCTGCCCGCGCCGGTGATGACGGCGGTACGGCCGACGAGCCGGCGGCAGACGATCTCTTCGGTGGATGCGGTCACTGTGCGGGGCCCTCCGTGCTGATGAAGACGTTCTTGGTCTCGGTGAAGGCGGTGAGCGCGTCCGGGCCGAGTTCGCGGCCGATCCCCGACTGCTTGAAGCCGCCGAAGGGGGTCCAGTAGCGGACGCTGGAGTGGGAGTTGACGGACAGGTTGCCGGCCTTGACGGCTGCCGAGACGCGCAGCGCGCGGCCCACGTCCCGGGTCCAGATCGATCCGGAGAGGCCGTACTCGGTGTCGTTGGCGAGCCGGATCGCGTCGGCCTCGTCGTCGAACGGGATGACGACGGCGACCGGTCCGAAGACCTCCTCGACGGCCACCCGCGCGTGCGGGTCGACGCCGGTGAGGACGGTCGGCGGGAACCAGAAGCCGGGGCCCTCGGGGGTCTCGCCCCGGATGCCCGGCGCGTCCGCGTCGACGTAGGAACGGACGCGTTCCAACTGGGCCTTGGAGATCAGCGGGCCCATGTCGGTCCCCTCGTCCGCCGGGTCGCCCACGGTGACGGACTCGATCGCGGGGGCGAGCAGGGCCAGGAAGCGGTCGTGGACGGACCGTTGGACGAGGATGCGGGTGCGGGCACAGCAGTCCTGCCCGGAATTGTCCAGGAAGGACATCGGGGCGGCGGCCGCGGCGGCCTCGATGTCGGCGTCGGCGAAGACGATGTTGGGGCTCTTGCCGCCGAGTTCGAGGGTGACGCGCTTCACCTGGTCGGCACAGAGCGCCATGATGCGCCTGCCGACCAGGGTGGAACCGGTGAACACGATCTTGGCGACGCCGGGGTGGCGGACCAGGGCCTCGCCCGCGATGTCGCCGCGGCCGGGGAGCACCTGGAAGAGGTCTTCCGGGAGCCCTGCCGCCAGGGCGAGTTCGGCGAGGCGGAGGGCGGTGAGCGGGGTGGTCTCGGCGGGCTTGAGGAGCACCGCGTTGCCGGCGGCGAGGGCCGGGGCGGTGCCCCAGGCCGCGATGGGCAGGGGGAAGTTCCAGGGGGCGATGACGCCGACGACCCCCAGGGGTTCGAGCAGCGTGACGTCGAGGCCGCCCGCGACCGGGATCTGCCGTCCGGTCAGCCGTTCCACTCCCCCGGCCGCGTAGTCGAGCAGGTCACGGACGTTGCCGGCCTCCCAGCGGGCGTTGCCGAGGGTGTGGCCGGCCTCCCGGACCTCCAGCCGGGCCAGTTCCTCGCGGTGTTCGTCCACCACGGCGGCGAACCGGCGCAGCAGCCGGGCCCGTTCGCCGGGGGCGAGCGCGGCCCAGCGCTCCTGGGCCCGCGCGGCCCGCCGTACGGCGGTGTCGATGTCCTCCGCCGCGGCTCCCGGGACGGTGGCGATCACCTCCTCGGTGGCCGGGTTGAGGACGTCGAGTTCGTACTGTTGCGACGATGCGTACGGTTGCGACAAGTGGTGCCTCACATGCGTTCGAAGGAGCGGCGCAGCTCCCAGTCGGTCACCGCGGCGTCGAAGGCCTCCAGTTCGACGCGGGCCATGTTGCGGTAGTGCGCGACGACCTCGTCGCCGAAGGCGGCCTTGGCGACAGGGCTGTTCTCCCAGAGTTCGGCGGCCTCGCGGAGGGTGGTGGGGACGTGGGCGAAGTCGGCGGCGTAGGCGTTGCCGGGGCAGGGCTCGGGGAGTTCGAGTTCCTGCTCGATGCCGTGGAGCCCGGCCGCGACCAGTCCCGCGACGGCGAGGTGCGGGTTGACGTCGCCGCCGGGCAGCCGGTTCTCGAAGCGCAGTGAGCGGCCGTGGCCGACGACCCTGAGGGCGCAGGTGCGGTTGTCGTGGCCCCAGGCGACCGCCGTCGGGGCGAAGGAGCCCGGCTGGAACCGCTTGTAGCTGTTGATGTTGGGGGCGTAGAGGAGTGAGAAGTCGCGGAGGGCGGCCAGCTGTCCGGCGAGGAAGTGCCGCATCACCTGGGACATGCCCTGCCCGTCGGCGAACACGTTGCGGCCGTCCGCGTCCGTCAGCGACAGGTGGATGTGGCAGGAGTTGCCCTCACGCTCGTTGTACTTGGCCATGAAGGTGAGGGAGACGCCCTCCTGGGCGGCGATCTCCTTGGCACCGGTCTTGTAGACGGCGTGCTGGTCGCAGGTGACCAGGGCCTCGTCGTAGCGGAAGGCGATCTCGTGCTGGCCGGGGTTGCACTCGCCCTTGGCGGACTCGACGGTCAGCCCGGCCCCCGCCATCTCGTTGCGGATGCGGCGCAGCAGCGGCTCGATCCTGCCGGTCCCCAGCACCGAGTAGTCGATGTTGTACTGGTTGGCCGGGGTCAGCCCGCGGTAGTTCGCGTCCCAGGCGGCCTCGTAGGTGTCCTTGAACACGATGAACTCCAGCTCCGTACCGACCTGTGCGGTGTAGCCGAGTTCGGCGAGGCGCTCCAGCTGGCGGCGGAGGATCTGGCGGGGGGCGGCGGCGACCGGGGAGCCGTCGTTCCAGGCGAGGTCGGCGACGAGCATCGCGGTGCCCGCGTTCCAGGGCACGCGGCGGAGGGTGGCGAGGTCCGGGTGCATGGCGAAGTCGCCGTAGCCGCGGTCCCAGGAGGACATGGCGTAGCCGTCGACGGTGTTCATCTCGGTGTCGACGGCGAGGAGGTAGTTGCAGCCCTCGGTGCCGTGGTGGAGGACCTCGTCGAGGAAGAACCGGGCGGCGAACCGCTTTCCCTGCAGTCGCCCTTGCATGTCGGGGAAGGCCAGGACGACAGTGTCGATCTCACCGCCCGCGACGAGTGTGTGCAGTTCCTCGACGCTCAGCGGGGGTGTGCGGTCTGCCACGGGGGGTGCTCCTTCGGCGTCTGTCACGACGGTGCTGCACTGCTGCGGCCGGTCCGGGAGCTCTAAGGTATGGGTGCGAACCATTGCTTGGGAAGGGGGTACGGCCCTATGTCGCCGGACGCGGACGGCGCCCTCGACGACCCGTTGACGCCGGTGCTGCGGCCGGTGCGGGCGGGCAACGGCTTCGAGGAGGCGCTGGAGCAGATCCTCCAGGTCGTTCGTCTCGGACTGGTCCCGGGCGGCGAACGGCTGCCCGCCGAGCGGGAGCTGGCGGAGCGCCTCGGCATCAGCCGGGTGACGCTGCGCGAGGTGCTGAAGGTGCTCCAGGACCAGGGCCTGGTGGAGTCCCGCCGGGGACGGTACGGCGGGACGTTCGTCCTGCCGCGCGCGGACGCGGGCGGCGAGGACGAACTGCGGCGCCGGGTCGCCGAGGTCGACATCGAGGACGTGCTGCGGTTCCGCGAGGTGCTGGAGGTGGGCGCGGCCGGGCTGTGCGCGTCGCACGGTCTGCCCGCCGACCAGGCGCACCGTCTCCGGGAGGCCCTGGCCCGTACCCATGAGGCGCCCCTCGCGGACTACCGCCGCCTGGACACGCTGCTGCACCTGACGATCGCCGAGCTGTGCGGCTCGCCGTCCCTGACCGCCCAGTACGCGGCGGTCCGGGCGACCGTCAACGACCTGCTGGACTGCATCCCGCTGCTGGTCCGCAACCTGGAGCACTCGCAGCGCCAGCACATCGCCCTCGTGGAGGCGGTGCTGGACGGGGACGCCGACGGCGCCCGGGAGATGATGCGGGAGCACTGCGCGGGGACGGCGGCGCTGCTGCGGGGTTTCCTGGCGTGAGGCCCGGCCGGCATGTCATAAAGGTGTGCACATAAAGGTGCGTGCGTAAACCTTTACGACTCGGGAGGGGCCCATGTCCGGACGGCCGCTGATCGGCGTGAGCACATATCTGGAGGCCGGCACGCGGTGGGGCGTCTGGGAGCTGGAGGCGGCCCTGCTGCCGGCCGGCTATCCGCGCCTGGTCCAGCGGGCGGGCGGGCTGGCGGCGATGCTGCCCCCGGACGCCCCCGAGCACGCGGCGGCGGTGGTGGCCCGGCTGGACGGCCTGGTGATCGCGGGCGGCCCGGACGTCGAACCGGTCCGCTACGGTGCCGAGCCCGGCCCCCGCACCGGCCGCCCCGACCGCCCGCGGGACGCCTGGGAACTGGCCCTGATCGACGCGGCCCTGACGACGCGGGTCCCGCTGCTCGGTATCTGCCGGGGCATGCAGCTCCTGAACGTCGCCCTCGGCGGCACCCTCGTCCAGCACATCGACGGCCACGCGCGGACACCCGGCGTCTTCGGCCGGCACCCGGTCAAGCCGGTCCCCGGCACGCTGTACGCCGCGGCCGTCCCGGAGGAGACCTCGGTCCCCACCTTCCACCACCAGGCGGTGGACCGCCTCGGGGCGGGCCTCGTGGCCTCGGCCCACGCGACGGACGACGGCACGACCGAGGCGATCGAGCTGCCCGCCGGACGGGGCTGGGTCCTCGGGGTGCAGTGGCACCCGGAGATGGGTGAGGACCTGCGCGTGATGCAGGCCCTGGTCACAGCCGCGTCCTGAGCCGGCACTTGCGCGGCGGATGCCGGACCGGCGTGGGTCAGCCGCGGGTGAGGGAGAGGAGTTCTCGTGCGGGGCCCGTCGGGCGGTGCCCCGTCGGCCATACCGCCCGCAGGTCGCGGCGCAGCGCCACTCCCTCCACCGGGACGCCCATCAGCCGCCGCATCGCCAGTTCCTCGCCCACCGCGAGCTCGCTCAGGACCGCCGGGCCCGCGCCGCTGACCGCCGACGCCTTCACCGCCGTCGTCGAGGACAGCTCGATCAGCGGACGGGCCAGGCCGCCCAGGGCCGCGTCGAGGACCTGCCGGGTGCCGGAACCGCGTTCGCGGAGGATCAGCGGGGTCGCCGCCAGTTCCGCCGCGGCCAGCGGGCGCCTGCGGCGGGCCCAGGGATGGGCGGGCGCGACCACGACGATCAGACGGTCGTGGGCTATCACCGTCGAGTCCAGGCCCTGCGGGACCGTCAGCCCCTCCACGAACCCCAGGTCCGCCTCGCCCGCGAGCAGCCGCTCCGCGACCGTCGCCGAGTTGCCCGCGAGCAGGGACACCGCCGTGTCGGGACGCTGGGCGCGCAGCGCGAGCAGCCAGCCCGGCAGCAGGTACTCGGCGATCGTCATGCTCGCCGCGACCCGCAGCCGTGAGTCCCGGCGGTCCCGCAGCGCCTGCGCCCCCGCGTCGAACGCCTCGGCCGCCTCCACCACCCGGCGCGCCCAGTCGGTCACCAGCGCCCCCGCGTCCGTGAGCCGGGAACCGCGCGGTGAGCGGTCGACGAGCGCCACGCCCAGCTGCCGTTCCATGGAGCGGATCCGGCTGCTGGCCGCGGGCTGGCTGATGCCGACCTCCCGCGCCGCCGCCCCCAGGCTGCCCAGCCGCGCCACCGCCAGCAGCAGCTCCAGCGCGCCGAGGTCCGGCACCCGGTGCGCCAGCGTGCCGCCGCCCGTCCGTTCCTCCGTCTCACTCATAAGGCCAGCTTATGCCCTCATAGGGACGGGGTCCCTGGTGGTGGCCCCGGGTCGGCGGGAGCGTGGTCCCATGGTCACCGCAGTCCGCCATCTGGGCCCCCACTGGTACGCCTCCGTGATGGGCACCGCCGCCCTCGCCGTCGGCGGCGGCACGCTCACCACCGGCGGCTCGCGTGCGCTGTTCGTCGGCATCTGGGCGTTGTCCCTGCTGCAACTGGTGGTCCTGCTGGCCGCCCGCGCCCTGCACTGGACCCGCCACGGCGACCAGGCGCGCGCCCACCTCCAGGACCCCGCCATGGCCCCGTTCTACGGCTGCCTGTCCATGGCCCTGCTCGCCGTCGGCGGCGGCGCCCTCGCCCTCGGCCGGGACTGGATCGGCGAACCGGCGGCCGTCGTACTGGACTGCGTGCTGTTCGTCGCCGGGACGGCGGTCGGGCTCGCGGCGGCCGTCGCCGTCCCCTACCTCATGGCCGTACGGCACCGGGTCGAACCGGGGCAGGCCTCGCCGGTGTGGCTGCTGCCGCTGGTCGCACCGATGGTGTCGGCGGCGCTGGGGCCCCGGCTGGTCCCGTACCTGCCGCCCGGACAGCCGCGCGCGACCCTGCTCTACGGCTGCTTCGCGCTGTTCGGGCTGAGTCTGCTGGCCACCCTGCTGATGCTGTCCCTGGTCTTCGCCCGGCTGGTGACCGGCGGTCCGCTGCCCCTCCCGCTCACCCCGGCGCTCTTCCTGGTGCTGGGCCCGCTCGGGCAGTCGACCACCGCGGTGGGCGCCTTCGCGGACCTCGCGCCCGGAGTCGTGCCCGCCCCCGTCGCCACCGGCTTCGGCGTGCTCGCCGTGGTGTACGGCGTGCCCGTCATGGGGTTCGCGCTGCTGTGGCTGGCACTCGCCGTCGCCCATCTGGTGCGGGCCCGGCGGCGGGGCATGCGGTTCGCCATGACGTGGTGGACCTTCACCTTCCCGGTGGGCACGTGTGTCACCGGCGCCGCCGCCCTGGGCCGGCACACCGGGCTCGCCGTGTACGACTGGCTCGCGGCGGGTCTGTACGGCGTCCTCGTCGCCGGCTGGCTCGCGGCCGCCTGCGGCACCGTGCGCGGGCTGTTCAGCGGCGAGCTGCTCGCAGGGCCTCGCCCAGCACCCGTGGCGCCGTCGCCAGTGACGGGCCGTACCACGTCAGGTGCCGGCCGCTGACCAGCGCGCAGGGCAGCCCGCCGAAGGCCTCCGGCCCGTCGTCGGCGGTGAAGCGGTAGGGCTCGTCGGGGAGGACGACCAGGTCCGGGGAGGCGGCGACCAGGTCGGGGACCGGGACGCGCGGGTACCGCTCGGGGTGGGCCGCGAAGAGGTTCCGCACGCCCAGCCGCGCCAGCACGTCACCGGCGAAGGTGTCCCGGCCGAGGACCATCCACGGGCGCCGCCAGATCGGCACGACCGCGGTCGTCGCGGCCGGTCCCGCGGGCGGCGGCCCGGCCCAGGCCGCCTCCGCCTCGTCCAGCCAGCGGGGACGGTCGCGCACCCCGCACGCGGCCAGGACCCGGGGCAGCTCCCGGAAGGCCTCCGGTACGTCACGCACCCTGGTGACCAGCACCTCCACGCCCGCGGTGCGCAGGGCGTCCAGGTCGGGGGCGCGGTTCTCCTCCTCGTTGGCGATCACCAGGTCGGGCGCGAGGGCCAGGACGCGGTCGAGGGCGGGGTTCTTGGTGCCGCCGACACGGCGCACGTCGAGGTCCGCCGGGTGGGTGCACCAGTCGGTGGCGCCGACGAGCACCCGCCGGTCGGTCTCGGCGATCGCCTCGGTGAGGGAGGGGACCAGGCAGACCGTTCGGGGAACGTCAGCGCGAGCGATCCTGGACCGCCTCGATGTGTTCGGCCACCGCGACGACGACGACCCTGGTGTCGGGGACCGTGGCGCGCCACCGGTGGCGGACTCCGCCGGTGAGGTAGAGGGTGTCGCCGCGGCCGAGGCGGTAGGCGCGGCCCTCCGCCTCGATCTCCACCGCGCCGTCGGCGACGTACATCAACTCGTCGTTGCGGTGCTGGAATTCACGGCCGGCGTCGTGGTCGCCGGTGAACTCGGAGGCGTGCAGCTGATGGTGGCCGCGGACCAGCGAACGCACCCTGGGTGCGAAGTCCGGCTCGGCGGTGTCGGCGCGTACGAGGTCCACGCTGCACGCCGGGTCGGCCGCGGCGAGGAGTTCGACGGCCGTGGTGCGCAGGGCGTCGGCGACCTTCTCCAGGGAGGTGCGGCTGGGCCGGGCCCTGTCGTTCTCGATCTGGCTCAGGAAGGGCACCGACAGGCCGCTGCGCTCGGCCACGACGGCGAGGGTGAGCTCCAGCGCTCGGCGGCGCCGCCGGACTGCCGCGCCCACCCGCACGGGCTGCTCCTTGTGGTCGCCCATCGCTCCGGCTCCCTCCTTCGCTCGTCGTCCGTCTTCCGGTTCCGGGTCACCCGGCTTCGGCCGGCCCCTCCCGAGGGGTTCTCTGCACCCTACGCATGTTCGGCAAACCGTTTCAGGCGGGCGCCACATCCCTGTCACGTCCGTTCGGTACCACCCTCACAGTTCGCGCCAGTGCGCGCGGTCGCCGGGGCGCGCCGGGCGCGGCCCGCCCCGGCGGGACGAACCCGCTGACCAGGAGGGGCGGACACCCGGCGGGACCGGCGAGCGGCCCGGCAGGACCGGCCGCGAGGGGCCCGCTGCGGCCGGTGGCGGGCGGGCCGGACGGCGGGTACGGCCGCGGGGAGGCCCCTGAGGTTCAATGCGGGAGCGATCGGCGATGTTCCCGGCGCCGGCCGCGCAGGGCGAGGCCTGGGCAGTGCTGTAGCGCTGCGTGGTTGGCCGGATCCTTTTCGCGGGCGTGGACACGGGTGTGGATACGGACGCGGGCGCGGGCCGGTCGACGCGCCCCGGTGGTGTCGGCGGGGTACGGCATGATGCGTGGCGTGACCGCACGACTGATGCTTCTCGACACCGCCTCGCTCTACTTCCGCGCCTACTTCGGCGTCCCGGACTCCGTGAAGGCACCGGACGGCACCCCGGTGAACGCCGTGCGCGGACTGCTGGACTTCATCGACCGGCTGGTCAGGGACCACCGTCCGGACCGGCTGGTGGCCTGCATGGACGCCGACTGGCGGCCGCAGTGGCGGGTGGACCTGATCCCCTCCTACAAGGCGCACCGGGTCGCCGAGGAGCACGAGTCCGGCCCGGACGAGGAAGAGGTACCGGACACCCTCTCCCCTCAGGTTCCGGTCATCGAGGAGGTCCTGGACGCGCTCGGCATCGCCCGGGTCGGCGTCGCCGGCTACGAGGCGGACGACGTGATCGGCACGTTCACCGCACGCGCCGACGGCCCGGTCGACATCGTCACCGGCGACCGCGACCTCTACCAGCTGGTGGACGACGAGCGGGAGGTGCGCGTGCTGTATCCGCTCAAGGGTGTCGGCACCCTGCAGACCACCGACGAGGCGTGGCTGCGTGAGAAGTATGGGGTGGACGGACCGGGGTACGCGGATCTGGCGCTGCTGCGCGGTGACCCGAGCGACGGTCTGCCGGGCGTGCCGGGCATCGGCGAGAAGACCGCGGCCAAGCTGATCGCCCAGTTCGGCGACCTGGCCGGGATCATGGCGGCGGTCGACGATCCGAAGGCGAAGCTCACGCCGTCGCAGCGCAAGCGGCTGGACGAGGCGCGGCCCTATGTCGCGGTGGCACCGAAGGTGGTCCGGGTCGCCGGTGACGTGCCGTTGCCGGAGGTCGACACCACCCTGCCGAAGGCCCCACGCGACCCGGGGCAGTTGGCCACCCTGGCGACCCGCTGGGGTCTGGGCGGTTCACTGAATCGCCTGCTGACGACGCTGGAAGCGTGAGGCGGAGAATTTTCCCGGCAAAACACCGGTAAAACACGTGCCCCACGTGTTCATGGAAGCGGCGTCGATCAGGAAAGAGATGCTAACTTAGGTAACCCTAACCATTGGAGCAGGAGGCCGGTCATGGCAGAGCGCCCGGGACGTAAGCCGCGCAAGCCGCAATCCGCCCAGGTCGTGCGTACCGAGCGACTGACCCCGCACATGCAGCGCGTGGTCCTCGGCGGCGAGGGACTGGCCGGCTTCGCCGCGGACACCTGCACCGACCACTACGTCAAACTCCTCTTCGGACCTGAGGGCGTCACCTACCCGGAGCCCTTCGACCTGGAGCAGATCCGCGCGGAGTACCCGCGGGAGCAGTGGCCGGTGACCCGTACCTACACGGTGCGCTCCTGGAATCCCGAACTCCGGGAGCTCACCCTGGACTTCGTCGTGCACGGCGACGAGGGTCTGGCCGGGCCCTGGGCCTGCCGGGTACAGCCCGGCGAGACCGTGCGCTTCATGGGCCCCGGCGGCGCCTACGCCCCCGCCGCGGACGCCGACTGGCATCTGCTGGCCGGCGACGAGAGCGCGCTGCCCGCGATCGCCCGCTCCCTGGAGTCCCTGCCCGCCGGCGCCCGGGCCTTCGCCTTCGTCGAGGTGTCCGGCCCCGAGGAGGAGCAGAAGATCGACTCGGACGTGGAGGTCGTCTGGCTGCACCGGGGCGAGCGGCCGGTCGGTGAGGCCCTGGTCGCCGCCGTACGGGCGCTGGAGTTCCCGGAAGGGCGGGTGCACGCCTTCGTCCACGGCGAGGCCGGCTTCGTGAAGGAACTGCGGGCCCTGCTGAGGGTCGAACACCAGATCCCGCGCGACGACCTGTCGATCTCCGGCTACTGGCGCCTCGGCCACAACGAGGACGGCTGGCAGGCCTCCAAGCGTGACTGGAACGCCCGTATCGAGGCGGAGCAGGAGGGCGGCGCGGCCGCGGCCTGAGCAGCAACCCTGGTGGGGCGCCGTCACCCGGAAGCCGGGCGGCGCGCCCCACCGGACACCGTCACACGGACCGCTGGTAGGACCTGAACGTCCTGATCGACAGCCAGACCGCCGCGACCGCGAGTGCCAGCAGCGCCCCGCCCCGGCCGCACACCGCACCCCAGTCCGGGTCCGCCGACATCGCCGAACGGCCGGCCACCATGGCCCAGTCGAGGGGGTTGAAGTCGGCGATGTGCCGTATCCAGCCGGGCATCTGGGACGGCGCCATGAACGCGCTGGACAGGAAGGTCAGCGGGAGAAGCAGGAAGGTGTTGATCCCGATGATCGACTCCCGCTCGCGCACCAGCATGCCGAGCGCGTTGGACAGTGCGCCGAAGACGGTGCCGAGCAGCACGGCGGCCACCACCAGGACCACGATCCCCGCGACCCCGCCCGGGTAGTCGGCGCCGCCCAGCAGCCCGAGCAGCACGATGATCACTGACTGGCCGGCGGTGACCAGGCCGTTGTTCACCACGTTGCCGTTCATCAGCGCGGCCCTGCTGACCGGGGTGGTCAGGAAGCGGTTCAGGGTGCCGCGCTGGATCTCCTCCAACGTCCCCATTCCGGCCCACATGTTGGAGCTGAGCGCGCTCATCACCACGACGCCCGGCACCAGGTAGTCGAGGTAGGAGGTGGTCCCGAAGCCGCCCAGCTCGACGACCTTCTTGAAGAGGTTGCCGAACAGGAACAGCCAGATCACGGGCTGGATCAGGGTGATGACCGCGTACGCGGGCTGGCGGGCGAAGACCAGCAGTTGGCGCTGCGCCATGCACCAGGTCTGGGAGACGGCGTTGCTCATCGGGCACCTCCGGTCGGGGCGAGCGCGTCGAGGGCACCGTCGGCCTCCGCGTACCGGCGGCCCGCGTAGCGCAGATAGACGTCGTCCAGAGACGGCCGGGCGACCGTCGCGGCCACCACGGTCACCCCGGCCCGCTCCAGCGCGGCGAGCAGCGCGGGCATGGCGGCGGCCCCGTCGTCGGCGCGCGCGCCGATCCGGCGTCCGTCGAACAGTGCCTCGTGCACGCCAGGAAGACCGGTCAGCGCGGTCGCGAGCAGGGTGCGGCCCGCCTCCCCGGGCGCCTCGCGCAGTTCCACGTGCACGGCGTCGCCCCGCAGTTCGCCCTTGAGGGAGTCGGGGGTGCCCTCGACCACGACCCGGCCGCGGTCGACGATCGCGATCCGCTCGGCGAGCCGGTCGGCCTCCTCCAGATAGTGCGTGGTGAGCAGGATCGTCAGGCCCTCCTCACCGGCCAGCCGGCCGATCTCGTCCCACATGGCGGTGCGGGCCTCCGGGTCGAGGCCGGTGGTGGGCTCGTCGAGGAAGAGCACCTCGGGGCGGTGGACCAGGCCGAGGGCCACGTCGAGACGGCGCCGCATGCCTCCGGAGTAGCCCTTGACCGGGCGGCCGGCGGCCTCCGTGAGGCTGAAGCGGGCCAGCAGTTCGTCGACCCGGCGGTCGAGGGCGGCGCCGCGCAGGCCGTAGAGCCTGCCCTGGAGAGCCAGGTTCTCCCGGCCGGTGGCGACCGGGTCGGCGCCGGAGTTCTGCGCGACCACACCGATCGCACGGCGCACCCGGTCGGGGTGGCGCAGCACGTCGTGGCCGGCCACGGTGGCGGTGCCCGAGTCGGGGCGGGCCAGGGTGGTGAGGATCTTGACGGTGGTGGACTTGCCTGCGCCGTTGGGCCCGAGGAGCCCGAAGACGGTGCCGGGTTCGACGGTGACGTCCAGGCCGTTCAGGGCGGTGACGTCACCGGGGTAGGTCTTGATCAACTGGCGCGCCTGCACTGCGGGCGCACGGGTGCTCATGTCGACTGCTCTCCTGAGGATTCGTGGGACTTCACGAGTGATCCGCACGATGAGCACCGGGCTATCCTGGGTGTGCCGCACCTCGATGGCCCGGAGCCGCCGCACGGCGGGTTCGGTTCGGGGTTCGAGACCCCGGCCGGGCTGCTGCAACAGCTCAGCCGGGGTCTGCTCCGTCAGTTCGGCTTCTGCTCGAATTCGGCCTCCAGCCTGAGGTATTCGTCGGGGATCTCCCCCGTCTCGTGGAAGTGCCGCCAGTCGACGACGCCCGGGAAGCTGCCCTCCGTCAGCTCCACCAGGAAGCCGCGCACCCACTCGGCCTCCGCCTCCACCATGTGCACCTGGTACTCGGCCTCGATCACGAAGAGCCGCGGCAGGGTCTCACGCAGCTTGTCCAGGCCCCCGCGCGCGCTCGCGGCCTGCACGTCGAGGACTTTCAGCCGCTCCTCGAGCAGCCGGGCCACCTCGTCGGGCGGGAGCGCCCCCAGCAGCGACAGCGCCGCCTCGAACACGGGGTACTCCTTGACCGGCACGGCGACCAGGTCCGAGAGCCACTCGACCGTCTCCGCGCGCCCCGCGTCGGTGATGCCGTAGAGCGTGCGCTCGGGGCGGTTGCCCTGCCGCTCCACGTCCGTCACCTCGACGAAGCCGTGTTTCTCCAGGTTCTGCACCACGGTGTAGAGCGAGCCGTAGTTGATCTTCAGACTGGCGTCCTTGCCGCGACTGCGCAGGGTCTGGGCGATCTCGTACGGGTGCATGGGCCGCTCGACGAGCAGCACCATCACGGCGAGCGCCAGGGGATTGGACAGCTTGCGGCGCTTGGCGGCCATCGACCCTCACCCCTTTTTCTCGGCGCCGGACCCACGGAACAACCTTGCTGAATATCCGTGCCCGGAATATCCGCCACCGAACATATCGCGACTCCGGCAGGCCGTCAATACACACGATGTATCGCGTCTGGGCGCCCCACGCAAGGGCGTGAGGACTTGGGCCCGCCCCGGACACGCCGGTGTGACGCGGCCGAAACAGCTCGTCCCTAATTTCTGTCGCTCGACAGGAAGTCCGCCTGACAGGCAGGTACCGCCGTGACGACGACCGACGACCGCTCGCTGAACACCACCGCCGACCACTCCCTGGAGGAGTTCGGCTACCGCCAGGAGCTGCACCGCAGCCTCGGCAGGTACGCCTCCTTCGCCGCCGGGTTCTCCTTCATCTCCGTACTGACGACCGTCTTCCAGTTCTTCGCCTTCGGGTACGCCTTCGGCGGCCCGGTCTTCTTCTGGGCCTGGCCCGCCGTCCTGGTCGGCCAGCTGCTGGTGGCCGCCTGCTTCGCCGAGCTCGCCGGGCGCTACCCCCTCTCCGGTGCGATCTACCAGTGGTCCTCGCGTCTGTCGAACCCGTCCTTCGGCTGGTTCGCCGGCTGGATCATGGTGATCGGACAGATCGTGGTGGTCGCGGCGGCCGCGCTCGCCCTGCAGATGGTGCTGCCCGCGCTCTGGTCCGGCTTCCAGCTGATCGGCACCGACCCCACGCCGACCTCACCCGACGGCGCCGCCAACGCGGCCGTCCTGGGCGTGGTCCTGCTGGTGCTGACCACCCTGGTGAACATCCTGGACAACCGGGTGATGTCCCTGATCAACCGGGTCGGAGTGACCGCCGAGATCATCGGCGCGGTGCTGATCGTCGTCCTGCTGCTCACCCACTCCCGGCGCTCCCCCGGCATCACCTTCCACACCGGGACGGCCGCCGAGGGTGGTCTGCTCGGCGCCTTGCTGGTCGGTTCGTTCACGGCCGCCTACGTGATGATCGGGTTCGACAGCGCCGGCGAGATGAGCGAGGAGACGCACCACCCGCGGCGGACGGCGCCGCGCACGATCCTCACCGCGCTGTCCGCCGCGGGCCTGCTCGGCGGCCTGGTCATCCTCGGCGGCCTGCTGGCCGCGCCCAGCCTGACCGACGGGCACCTGGGCGTCGACGGGCTGAGCTACGTCCTGACCAGCAGCCTCGGGGACGGTGTCGGGCGGGTGCTGCTGGCCGACGTGGTGGTGGCGATAGCGGTGGCGACGCTGGCGATCCAGACCGCGGCCTCGCGGATGTTGTTCTCCATGGCCCGGGACGGGCAGCTCCCGTTCGCCGCGCGGCTGGCCCGGGTGAATCCCCGTACCGGCATGCCGGGGGCACCGGCCGTCGTGGTGGGGGTGCTGGCCGCCGTCCTGCTGCTGCTCAACTTCGCCTCGCCGGACGCGTTCCTCGCGATCGGGACGACGTGCATCGTGCTGCTGTACCTCGCGTACGCGATGGTCACCGGGCCGCTGCTGGTGCGGCGGCTGCGCGGGGAGTTCCGGGCCGAGGGGGCGGACGAGACCGGGGCGCCGTTGTTCTCGCTGGGACGGTGGGGGGTGCCGGTGAACGCGGTGGCGCTGGTGTGGGGGCTGGCGATGGCGGTGAACCTGGCGTGGCCCCGGGGCGCGGTGTACGACCCGGCCGGGGGCCACTGGTACTTCCGGTGGTTCACGGTGCTGTTCCTGACCGGGACCGTGGTGGTGGGCGGTGCCTGGCGGCTCGCGCGGGCCGAGTCGCGACGTGCGGTCGCCGTGCCGGAGGCGGTGGCGTAGTCGGCCGGGTACGGGTGCACGGGGCCGGGCGCGCAGTCCCCGTGCCCCCGCCGGGGCGCCACCCGTACCCTTGCTGCAAATGAGACGCAAGACCGCTGCCCCGCCTTCCCCCCTCCCCCAGCGGCACGGGGTCGACGCCGTCCGGGTGCGGCTGCCGCGGTCCGAGGAGTGGGCCACGGTCGGCGACTACCTGATCGAGCGCCTCTCCGGAGCCGCCCCCGGCCACGTCGCCGGCATGCTGGAGTCGGGGCTGGTCGTGGACGTCGACGGACGCCCCGTCGGCGCCCGGACCCCCTACACGCCCGGTCTCCACCTCTGGTTCCACCGCGACCTGCCCCCCGAGGTCCCCGTCCCCTTCGCCCTCGACGTCGTCCACCGCGACGAGCACCTCGTCGTCGTCGACAAACCGCACTTCCTCGCCACCACGCCGCGTGGCCGTCACGTCACGGAGACCGCGCTCGCCCGGCTGCGGCGGGAGCTGGGGATTCCCGGGCTGGGAGCGGCCCATCGGCTGGACCGGCTCACCGCCGGGCTGGTGATGTTCGTCGTGCGGCCCGGGGATCGGGGCGCCTACCAGTCGTTGTTCAGGGAGCGGCGGGTACGCAAGGAGTACGAGGCCGTCGCGCCGTACGATCCCTCGCTGGCCCTGCCCCGGACCGTACGGAGCCGGATCGTGAAGGACCGCGGGGTGCTCGCGGCCCGGGAGGTCGACGGGCCGGTCAATGCCGAGACCCTGGTGGAACTCGTCGACCACAGGGGAGAGTGGGGCCGGTACCGGCTCACCCCGCACACCGGACAGACCCATCAGCTGCGGGTCCACATGAACAGCTTGGGCGTGCCCATCCTCGGCGATCCGCTGTACCCGGTCGTCACCGGCCCCGTGCCGGACGGCGACTTCAGCCGTCCACTGCAACTGCTGGCGCGGAGGCTGGAGTTCACCGACCCGGTCACGAGGGTGGCGCACCGGCTGTGCAGCGGACGGAAGCTGGCCGCCTGGGAGTCGTACCAGGACTGGACCGGCCGCCGGGTCGGCTAGCTCCGTCGCCGAAATCTCCCTAGCGGCCCAGCCACCAACGGCGCAGCCGCGGCCAGATGCCGCGCGGCTCGGGCGCCGGCTCCGGCGCGTCCACGGCCGGGGGCGCCACCGGGGGTGCGACCGGCTCCGGGGCGAGCGGCGCCGGGGCCGCGGCCGGCCGGGCGATGCCGAGCTGCCAGTCGGTGCGCTGCGGCGGCACCAGGGCCGGGCTCGGCATGAGGGTGACGTCCTGCTTCGGCTTCGGGTCGAAGCGCACCGGCAGTTCCACCAGGTGCCGGGACGCGATCGACGCCCGCCAGCGCAGGTCCTCCTCGTCGCAGTCGAGCTGGATGTCCGAGAGGCGGGTCAGCAGCTGGTCGACCCCGACGTCGGCGATGGCACGGCCGATGTCCTGGCCTGGGCATTCGTGGGGACCGCCGCCGAAGGCGAGGTGGGAGCGGTTGCCCTGCATGTTGGCGCCGAGGTCGGGGCGGACGCGCGGGTCGACGTTGCCCGGCGCGGGCGCGTAGAGGAGCCCGTCGCCCTTGCGGATGCGCTGCCCGCCGAGCTCCGTGTCCTGCTTGGCGAAGTAGGCGAAGACCGTGCTGAAGGGGGGCTCGTCCCACAGGGACTGCTCGATCGCCTCGGGCACCGTCATCTGGCCGCCGTTGAGCTGGGCCCGGAAGCCGGGCTCGGTGAGGACCATGCGTAGCGCGTTGGCGATGAGGTTGGCGGTGGTCTCGTAGGCGGCGATGAGGACGACCCGCAGGTGCTGGGCGACCTCGTCGTCGTTGAGCCGGGCCGGGTGGTTGATGAGGTGGCTGGTGAAGTCCTCCTCCGCGCGCGCCCGGCGGCGGGCGGTGAGCCGGGTCAGGCAGCCCATGACGTACTCGTTGCTGGCGATCGCGGTCTCGGTGCCCTTGAGCATGTCGCGGGCGGCCTCCACGATCCGGTCGTTGTACTCCTCGGGCATGCCGAGCAGTTCGCACATGACCGCCATCGGCAGGTGCTCGGAGTACTGGGAGACCAGTTCGGCGTGGCCCTTCTCGCAGAACTCGTTGACCAGCAGCTGGGTGTAACGGCCGATGAGGCGGCGGATGCTGCGGTGGTCGATGGTGGTCATGGCGCCCTGGACCGCCGCACGCAGGCGCTGGTGTTCGTCGCCCTCGGCGTGGGAGCAGATGGGCTGCCAGGCGATGTGGGGCATCAGGGGGTGGTCGGGCTTGACCATGCCCTCGCGCAGCGGGGTCCAGATGCGGCTGTCCCGGGTGAAGACGGCGGGGGTGCGGACCATCTGGAGGTTCTCGGTGAGCCCGAGGACCACCCAGATCGGTACGTCGTCGTGCAGGAGCACGGGTGCCACGGCGCCGTGTTCCCGGCGCAGCGTCTCGTAGATCTCGCCCAGGTGGTCCGCGTCGGCGCCGAAGAGCCGCTGCAGTCCGCCGGGGCCGCGGTCGTGGGCGGGGCCGCGGTCGTGCGCCGGGCAGCCGGGGGGCGGCGCCGGGTCCGTGCCGGGGGCGGCGGGTCGGGGGGATTCTGGCGTCACAGTGATCGCTCCGGAAGAGGTGTCAGGTGAGCGCGCCGGACATGGCGAGCGAGTGCAGGAAGCGCATCAGCGTCATGAGGACGTCCCGGCTGGAGGCCCGGCGGCGGGCGTCGCAGTCGACGATGGGGATCTCGGGAGGCAGGTCCAGTGCGGTGCGCAGTTCGTCGAGGGGGTAACGGGGCGCGTCCGGGAAGGAGTTGACGGCGACGACGAAGGGCACCCCGCGCTCCTCCAGGCGGCCCATGACGTCGAAACTGACCTCCAGGCGCCGGGTGTCGATGAGGACGACCGCGCCGAGGGCGCCCTCGAACAGGCCGTTCCACAGGAACCAGAAGCGTTCCTGGCCGGGGGTGCCGAAGAGGTAGAGCACCAGCTGGTCGGTGATGCTGATCCGGCCGAAGTCCATGGCCACGGTGGTGGCGGTCTTGGATTCGGAGCCGTAGTTGTCGTCGACCCCGATGCCGGCCTGGGTCATGGTCTCCTCGGTGGTCAGCGGTCTGATCTCGCTGACGGAACCGACCATGGTGGTCTTGCCGACTCCGAAGCCGCCCACGATCACGATCTTCACCGCGGCCTGGGCGGTGTGCGGCAGGTGGTCCTCGGTGCGGGGGCCGGGGATCATCTCAGAGCCTTTGAAGTCCATGCATCACCGCTTCGAGAAGTGAACGGTCGGGGAGCGCCTGGCGGACGATGGGGGCGCGCGCCTGCACCAGTTCGGCCGCGATCAGCTCCGTGATCAGTGCCGTCATGGCACTGAACGGCAGGTTGAGGTAGGCCGAGAGCTCGGCCACGGACAGGGGCGCGAGACAGAGCCTGAGCAGCACCGCCTGCTCGGGCGTGACGGAGGGCGGGGGGTCGGCGCGGGCCACGATCAGGGTGACCAGGTCGAGTTCGGCCCGTGCGCCGTCGGCGCCGCTGATGACGTAGAGCCGCTCGGGGTTCTTGTTGTCGCCGTCCTCGCCGCCGTTCTCGGGGGCCGGCGGCACGGACGGGACCGGTGGCGGGACGTGTTCCGGGGCGGGCAGGCGCCGTTTGCGTTGCGGAGGAGTCATACGGTCTGCCCGTTGCGCCGGGGCGGGCTGGTGAGGTGGGCGCCGATGCGGACGACGAGGTCGCGCATCATCTCGCTCATCCGGCCCGGTTCGCAGGTCACGTCGGCGAGCACCGCGAGGTAGGCGTTGGCGCCGGCGGACATGAGGTAGAAGTAACCTCTGTCGATCTCGATGAGGACGAGGTTCATGTCGCCGTTGCTGATGGGGAGTTCCTGGGCGACGGCACTGGCCAGGCTCTGCACGCCCGCGCAGGCCGCGGCGAGCCGGTCGGCCGCGTCGGGGTCGCCGCCGTGCCGGGCAATGCGCAGCCCGTCGGCGGAGAGCACGACGATCATCTCGACGCCCGGCACTCCGTCGGCGAGTTGCTTGAGCATCCAGTCGAAGTTGCCTCGCTGCTGGATCACTTGAGGTCCCCCTCGTCGTCGGCCTCGGGGCCGGCCGGATCGTTGATCAGGTGCAGGTACTTGGTCGGGTTCCGGGTGAAGTCGGTGGGGTGGACACCCGGGTTGTTCTTCTTGAGCCCCTCCCAGAAGGCCTCGACCCACAGTCCGGGTTCACGGCGTTCCGGCTTCGGGGGCTCGGGTTCCTTGTGCTGCGACCAGATGGTCGGGTTGCCCTCGCGTTCGGCGCGCTCGATGGCGGCCTGTTCGGCGAGCCGCTGGCTGAGCGGCGTCTTCATCCGGCTGCGCCGCTGCGGCAGGCCGCCCGCGGTCCATTCGGTGACCACGGGGACGTCGTCCTCCATGGAGATCCCGGCGGGGATGCGGGGGCTGGTGGGGCGGCGCCGCTTGGGCGGCCGCTTGGGGCCTTCGAGGGCGCCGAGCTCGGGCTTCGGGATGCCGGTGGCGCCGATGCCGTGGGCGATGCCGGGGGCGGGGTCGGTGGTCATCATGTCGCTGGGCACGATGAGGACGGCCCGGACCCCGCCGTACGCCGAGGCGCGCAGCGAGACGTCCATGTTGTACGTGGTGCACAGGCGGCCGACGACGGAGAGGCCGAGGCGCGGGTTCTCGCCGAGCACCTGGATGTCCTTGCCCTGCTTGGCCTTCTCCAGCAGGTTCTCCAGGCGGCCGCGGGCTTCCTCGTTGAGGACGACACCGGCGTCCTCGATCTCGATGCACACGCCGGACTGCACCTCGACGGCGGTGACGTGCACCTTGGTGGAGGGCGGCGAGTACCGGGTGGCGTTGTCGAGGAGTTCGGCGGCCGCGTGGATGATCGGCTCGACCGAGGTGCCCTTGATGTTGACCTGGCAGATGGAGTGCAGTTCGATGCGCCGGTACTCCAGGATCCGGGACATGGCGCCGCGCAGCACGCTGTAGAGGGCGACGGGGTTGGGCCACTGGCGGCCCGGTCGGCCGCCGCCGAGGACGGAGACCGAGTCGGCGAGGCGTCCGATCAGCGCGGTGCCGTGGTCGATGCGCAGCAGGTCGTCGAAGACCTCGGGGTTGCGGCCGTGGTCCTCCTCCATCTCCCGCAGTTCGTGTGCCTGCTGGTGGACGATGGCCTGGACGCGGCGGGCGACGCTGACGAACGAGCGCTCCAGGGAGTCCCGCTGGAGGTCTTCCTCGTCGATGATGTCGAGCATGGTGCGGATCAGCAGGCGCTGCGCCTCGGGGGCGTGTCGCAGGTGGGGGTCGAGGTCGAAGACCTGGCGGACCACCTCTTTGGGGGACTCGCCGGCCTTCAGCCGGTAGAGCGCGGTCGGGAACACCTCCTTGGCGAGGCGTTCGATCTCCTGCTCATGGGCGAGGAGGCGCCGTTCCAGATACGCACTGTGACGCTGGTGCTCGGCCCGGGCGTCCTGGAGCATACGGCCGCGCCGGACCGCTTCCGCCGCCGTCGCGAGCACCAGCAGCGTGCCGACGGCACCGCATATGCCGACGGCGATCCGGGCGGACGCCGCCACCAGGACGACGGCGGCGGCGGTCGCCGTGGCCATCAGGGTGGCGGGCAGCAACAGCACACGCGCCAGGGAAAGTTCACGGCCATTGGGAGGCGGTTGCACACTCACCATGTATGCCTTCTGAGACGAATCGGCTGGGTGTCGGGGGACTTCGTGGGGGGAAGGTTCATGGAGCAGACTGGATCTTCCGTATGTTTGGGAACAGGCGCACGAATTCACCTCAACTCGGTGCGCCGCGGGCGAGCTTAGTCCGACCGGATCAACGCCGTGTCATATTCGGCAAGCACCTGAAAACGTCCGAATGGGGGGAGTACCCTCGATCATTTTGCACGCACGGCTTTCGATCGAACACAGGCTGTTACAACGCATGCGCGTTCGGAGTGACTCACCGTGACGGGTGAAAGGGCCCCTCAGACGCCGACGATCCGCAGCGCGGCGTCGGCGGTGGCGCGGGCGAACTCATGGGCGGGGCGCTCCGGTTCGGAGCGGTGGATCAGGATGACGCCCTCGATCAGCCCGAAGACGAGATCGGTCCGCAGCTCCAGCTCGCCCTTCGCCTGACCGCCGCCGGCTGCCGTGGCGGCGATCAACCTCCGGTAGGCGTCCTTGAGTTCCGCGCGTACGGCACGAAAGCCGGCGAACCGCTCCGCGTGCACCTCGGGCAGCAGGTAGAGCGCCCCGAGGTTGTGCGGCCCCGCGCAGAGCAGCTCCACGTCGGCCCGGCACAGGGCCCGCAACCGCTCCGCGGCCGGGGTCGCGTCGTCCGCGAGCAGTTCGCGCGCGTAGGCCAGGGACGGCCTGACGGTGGACTCCAGCAGCTCGGCGAGGAGTTCCTCCTTGCCGGAGACGTAGTGGTACATGGACGCCTGCCGCATGCCCGCGCGCTCGGCCACCGCCCGGGTGGTGGTGGCCGCGTAGCCGCGGGTGGTGAACAACTCGGCTGCCGCCGCGAGCAGTTCGGCACGCGGTTCCAGACCGCTGTCCGGCCGCTGCACGACCCGCGGCCGCCCGACCCGACGGCCACCGCTGCTCGTCCCCATGCGTTCGATCCTCGCACACACCCCCACCCGACGATCACGCCCCCACGCCCGGCGTGCGGGGGCCGGCAGGGCGGCGCGCGTGCTGGGCGGGGGCGGGGGTGGTTGGGCGGCTGCGGGTGTCGGACGGATGGGCGTGGTCGGGCGGCTGCGGGCGCTGGGCGGACAGGCGTGGTCGGGCGGCTGCGGGCGCTGGGCGGGCGGGGTGGTCGGGCGGCTGCGGGCGCTGGGCGGACAGGCGTGGTCGGGCGGCTGCGGGCGCTGGGCGGACGGGGTGGTCGGGCGGCTGCGGGCGCTGGGCGGACAGGCGTGGTCGGGCGGCTGCGGGCGCTGGGCGGACGGGCGTGGTTGGGCGGCTGCGGGTGTCGAGCGGGTGGCGCGTGGGGGCCGTTCGTGAGAGGGGCGGTGGTCGCGTCGCGGTCTGTTCGGCGGCACGCCGGAGGGCGGCCGGGTGCGGTGGCATCACCGCCGGGGCCTGTTCCGCGCGGGGTGCCGCGGTCTCGTGCCGCCCGGCCAGCACCCACGCGCCCCGGCCACACCCAACCGCCGCCCTCCCCGCCCACGCAACCGCCGCCCCTCCGCCCAGGCAACCGCCACCGCCCCCCCTCGACCACCACACCGCCGCCCCCGTGAGCCCTCGGTAACCGCACCGGAACGCCCGTGCAACGCCCCCGACGCGGGTCGCCCCTAATTTCTGTCGGGCGACAGAAACAACCAGAGCCCACGCGACCGGAGGTCGAGCGATGGCCACAGCGACCACATACGGAGCCCGGGCGCACGCCCGCGCGCAGGAGGGCACCCGGGCCGACGCGATGCCGGTCGTCCCGGCCGCCGACTGGCCCGACCCGCCCTGCGAGGCCGGACACCTGGTGTGGGCCGAGACGGTGGCCGGCGGCAACTACACCCACCGGGTCCTGGCCCGCGGCACCGAGCTGCGCCTGACCGACCGGCACGGCGACGCCTGCGCCCACCTGCTGCTGTACGTCGCCGACCGCCCGTGGGAGCGGCTGAACGTCGCCGACACGGTCAAGGTGCAGTGGAACGCCTACCTCGGCGAGGGCGTCCTGCTCCTGTCCGACCAGGGCCGGGTCCTGGCCTCGGTCGTCGCCGACACCTCCGGCCGCCACGACGCCCTGTGCGGCACCTCCACCCTGGTCCGCAACACCGACCGCTACGGCGACGGCACCCCGCAGTCCCCCTCCCCCGCGGGCCGCGAGCTGTTCAAGCTGGCGGCGGCCAAGAACGGCCTGGAACCCCGCGACCTGCCGCCGTCCCTCTCGTTCTTCCAGGGCGTGGCGGTGCGCGACGACGGCAGGCTGGACTTCACCGGCTCGGCCGGCCCCGGCGGCAGCGTCACCCTCCGCGCCGAGCAGGACCTGACCGTCCTGATCGCGAACGTCCCGCACCCCGCCGACCCCCGCCCCGACTACGTCAGCACCCCCCTGGAGGTGCTCGCCTGGCGCGCCGCCCCGACGTCGCCCGGCGACCCGCTGTGGGACGCCACCCCCGAGGGCCGTCGCGCCTTCCTCAACACCACCGGATTCCTCGCCGCGAGGGGGCTCGCATGACCACGAACACGGGAACCACCGTCGTCCCGGCCCGCGCCGCCTGGTCCTCGGTGATCCGCGAGGGCGAGACGCTGACCATCACCGACCTGCACGGCAACCAGGCCGTCGACTTCCTCGTCTACGACGCCCACGACACGGCCGTCCGCTACAGCGCCCCCGACACGATCCACGCCCAGGGGGGTATCTTCCTCACCACCGGCAGCGTCCTGCTCTCCAACGAGCACACCGCGCTGATGACGGTGACCGAGGACGAGGTCGGCCGCCACGACACGGTCGGCGGCGCCTGCTCCAAGGAGTCCAACACCCTGCGCTACGGGCACCACACCTGGTCCCAGCACGCCTGCGTGGACAACTTCCTCGCCGAGGGCGCCCGGCACGGCCTCGGCAAACGCGACCTGGTCTCCAACATCAACTGGTACATGAACGTGCCCGTCGAGCAGGACGGCACCCTCGGCATCGTCGACGGCATCTCGGCACCCGGCCTGAGGCTGACCCTGCGCGCCGACCGGGACGTCCTGGTCCTGGTCTCCAACTGCCCCCAGATCAACAACCCCTGCAACGGCTTCGACCCGACCGCCGTGCGCATGACGATCACCGGAGCCGCGGGATGACCTTCCACACCCTGCTGGTCGCCAACCGCGGCGAGATCGCCGTCCGCATCATCCGCACCGCCCGCGAACTGGGCCTGCGCACGGTCGCCGTGTACTCCGACCCCGACCGCGCCGCACCCCACGTACGCCTGGCCGACGAGGCGGTCCGGCTCGGGCCGGCGCCCGCGAAGGAGTCGTACCTCGACGCCGACCTGGTCCTGAAGGCGGCCAAGGACACCGGTGCCGACGCCATCCACCCCGGCTACGGGTTCCTCTCCGAGGACGCCGCGTTCGCCCGGCGCTGCGAGGAGGCCGGGATCGTGTTCGTGGGCCCGACCCCGGAGCAGCTGGAGCTGTTCGGCGCCAAGCACACGGCCCGGGCGGCGGCCCAGGCGGCGGGCGTCCCGCTGGCCCCGGGAACAGGGCTGCTGGCGGACCGGGACGAGGCGCTGCGCGCGGCCTCGGCCATCGGCTACCCCGTCATGCTCAAGGCCACCGGCGGGGGCGGCGGTATCGGCATGTCGGCTTGTCGATCCGCCGACGAGCTGACCGAGGCCTGGGAACGGGTGCAGCGGGTCGCCGCCGCCTCCTTCTCCTCCGCCGGGGTCTTCCTGGAACGCCTGGTCGAGCACGCGCGCCACGTCGAGGTGCAGGTCTTCGGGGACGGCGCGGGCCGGGTCGTCACCTTCGGCGACCGGGACTGCTCGCTGCAGCGCCGCAACCAGAAGGTCGTCGAGGAGGCCCCCGCCCCCGGCCTGCCGCCCGCGGTGCGTGCGCAGCTCGCCGCGTCCGCCCGTGACCTGTGCGCCTCGGTCGGCTACCGCTCCGCGGGCACGGTCGAATTCGTGTACGACGCGGCCCGTGAGGAGGCCTACTTCCTGGAGGTCAACACCCGTCTCCAGGTGGAACACCCGGTCACCGAGGAGATCTACGGCGTCGACCTGGTCGCCTGGATGCTCCGTCTGGCCGGCGGCGAGACCGACGTCGTACAGGACCCGGGCGCACCGCGCGGGCATGCCGTCGAGGCCCGTGTCTACGCCGAGGACCCGTCCCGCGGCCACCGGCCCAGCGCCGGGCTGCTGACCCGGGTGGAGTTCCCGCAGGGCGTACGCGTCGACGGCTGGGTGGAGACCGGCACCGAGGTGACGACGTCGTACGACCCGATGCTCGCGAAGGTGATCGCGTACGGCCCCGACCGGGCCGGCGCGCTGCGTGGACTGGACGAGGCGCTCGCCCGGACCCGCGTCGACGGCATCGAGACCAACCTGGGCCTGGTGCGCGCCGCGCTCGCCGATCCGGACTTCCGCGCCGCCACCCACTCCACCGCGACACTCGCCGCGGTCACCGACCCCACCCCCCGGATCGAGGTCGTCTCGGCCGGCACCCTCACCACGGTCCAGGACTGGCCGGGCCGCACCGGATACTGGCAGGTGGGCGTCCCGCCGAGCGGCCCGATGGACGACCGCTCCTTCCGCCTCGGCAACCGCGCGCTCGGCAACCCGGAGGGCGCCCCCGGCCTGGAATGCACCCTTGCGGGTCCGTCGCTGCGCTTCACCCACCCCACGACCGTCTGTGTCACCGGCGCCCCGGCCGCGGTGACCGTCGACGGGTCCCCCGTCCCGCAGTGGGAACCGGTGACGGTCCCGGCGGGCGCGCTGCTGGAGATCGGCGCCCCCGCCGAGTACGGCCTGCGCACCTACGTCCTGTTCGCCGGCGGCGGTCTGGACGTGCCGGCCTTCCTGGGCAGTGCGAGCACCTTCACGCTGGGCCGGTTCGGCGGCCACGGCGGGCGGGCGCTGCGCACGGGCGACGTCCTGCACGGCGGCGCCGTGACGGTGGGCGAGCCGGTGGCCGAACGCCCGCCCTTCACCACCGTCTGGCACCTCGCGGCCGTCGAAGGCCCGCATGCCGCGCCGGAGTTCTTCACCGAGGACGACATCCGTGACTTCTACGCCGCCGAGTGGAAGGTGCACTTCAACTCGGCGCGCACCGGGGTCCGCCTGGTGGGGCCCAAGCCGCGCTGGGCGCGCACCGACGGCGGTGAGGCGGGCCTGCACCCGTCCAACATCCACGACACCCCGTACTCGGTCGGCGCCGTCGACTACACCGGCGACATGCCCGTGCTGCTCGGCCCCGACGGTCCCTCACTGGGCGGTTTCGTGTGCCCGGCGACCGTCCTGAGCGGTGAGCGCTGGAAGCTCGGCCAGCTCCGCCCCGGCGACACGGTCCGCTTCACCCCGGTCGACGTGACGGGCGAGCCCCGTCCCGAGATCGTCGACGGCGGTGTCCTGGCCCGGGACGGGGACGTCACCTACCGCCGCAGCGGCGACGACAACCTGCTGGTCGAGTTCGGCCCGATGCAGCTGGACCTGGCGCTGCGCATGCGCGTCCACGCGCTGATGGAGGCGGTGACGGCGGCGGCGCCGCCCGGGGTCACGGACCTCACCCCAGGCATCCGCTCCCTCCAGATCCGCACCGACCCGGTCACCCTCCCGCAGGCCGAACTCCTGGCCGCGGTGCGGGAGATCGTCTCGGCGCTGCCGCCCACCGACGAACTGGTGGTCCCCTCCCGCACGGTCCACCTCCCCCTGTCCTGGGACGACCCGGCGACCCGGGAGGCGATCGCCCGCTACATGGCGGGCGTCCGCGACGACGCCCCCTGGTGTCCCTGGAACATCGAGTTCATCCGCCGGATCAACGGCCTGGACTCGGTCGAGGACGTCTACCGCACCGTCTTCGACGCGGAGTACCTGGTCCTCGGCCTGGGCGACGTGTACCTGGGCGCCCCCGTCGCCACCCCGCTCGACCCGCGCCACCGCCTGGTCACCACCAAGTACAACCCGGCCCGCACCTGGACCGCCGAGAACTCCGTCGGCATCGGCGGCGCCTACCTGTGCGTCTACGGCATGGAGGGTCCGGGCGGCTACCAGTTCGTGGGCCGTACGACCCAGGTGTGGTCGGGATGGCAGCAGCGGGGCGCGTTCGAGCCGGGCTCGCCGTGGCTGCTGCGGTTCTTCGACCGGATCAGGTGGTATCCGGTGACCGCGGAGGAACTCCTCGACCTGCGCGCCGACATCGTCTCCGGACGGTTCGTGCCGCGCATCGAGGAGGGCACCTTCTCGCTGGCGTCGTACCAGGACTTCCTCTCCGAGCACGCGGACGCCGTCGCGGAGTTCAGGGCGCGCCAGCAGAGGGCGTTCACCGCGGAGCGCGACGCCTGGGAGGCGGCCGGCGAGTTCGCGCGGGCCGAGGCGGCCACCGCCCCCGCCGCGTCACCGGCCGAGGTGTCGGTGCCGCCGGGCGGGAGGCTGATAGAGGCCGAGTTCGCCGCTTCGGTATGGCAGTTGAACGTCCGGCCGGGCGACGAGGTGGCGGCCGGGCAGCCGCTGCTCGCCCTGGAGGCGATGAAGATGGAGTCCAGGGTGCACGCGCCGATGGCCGGTGTGGTGACGGAGATCCTGGCACGGCCCGGCGACCAGGTGGAGGCGGGCACGGCGCTGCTCGTCCTGGCCCCGGCCGCCCCTGCCACCCCGGCCGCCCCGGCCGCGAACTGACCCCGAGGAGCGAAGAACATGTCCAGCACCCTCTCCCGTGTCCGCGCCGCCTACGCGCGCGTCGAGGCGGTCGGCCGTCCCGAGATCTGGATCGACCTGCGCCCGCGGGAGGAGGCCGAGGCGGAGGCCCGCGCGCTCGACGCACGGGTGGCGGCCGGTGAACGGCTCCCCCTCGCGGGGCGGCTGTTCGCCGTCAAGGGCAACATCGACGTCCGGGGGCTGCCCACGACGGCGGGCTGTCCGGCGTACGCGTACGAACCGGCGGCGGACGCCCCCGTGGTGGCCCGGCTCCGTGCGGCGGGCGCGCTGGTGCTCGGTACCACCAACCTCGACCAGTTCGCGACGGGCCTGGTGGGCACCCGCTCCCCGTACGGCGCGGTGCGCAACGCGATCGACCCCACCAGGATCAGCGGCGGCTCCAGTTCGGGTTCGGCGGTGGCGGTGGCCCTCGGGATCGTCGACTTCGCCCTGGGCACGGACACGGCGGGCTCGGGCCGGATCCCGGCGGCCTTCAACGGCATCGTCGGCCTCAAACCCACCCGGGGCCTGGTGCCCACGGCCGGGGTGGTGCCGGCCTGCGCGTCGCTCGACTGCGTGACGGTGTTCGCCCGTACCCTGGCGGAGGCCGAGCAGGCACTGGGCCATGCCGCCCGGCCGCCGGAGCGCCCGCTGCCGCTGCCCCCCCAGCGCACGCCCGGCCCCTGGCGCATCGCGGTCCCGCCCCTCGAACAGCTCGGTGAGCTGGACGAGGGCTGGGCGGCGGCCTACGAGGCGGCGGCGGACCGTCTGACCGCCGCCGGCGCCTCGGTCCGGCCCCTCGATCTCGCCCCCTTCACGGAGGCGGCGGCGATGCTCTACGAAGGCGCGTTCGTCGCGGAGCGCTACACGGCGGTGGGTGCCTTCGTCGACAAGTCGATCTCATCGGGCGGAGAGGGCCTGGACCCGACCGTGGCCGGCATCATCACCCGCGCCCGAGACATCCCGGCGCACCGGCTCTTCGCCGACCAGGAGCGGCTCGCGGACCTGCGCGCCCGCGCCCTGGCCGAGCTGGCCGACGCGGACGCCCTCCTCCTGCCCACGGCGCCCGGCCACCCGACCCTGGCGGAGGTGGCGGCCGACCCGCTGGGCGCCAACGCCCGGCTGGGCCGCTTCACCAACTCCACGAACCTCTTCGACCTGGCGGCGGTGGCGGTTCCGGCCGGCGAGGTGAACGGCCTTCCCTTCGGGGTGATGCTGATCGGCCCGGCGTTCACGGACGACCGCCTGGCCGCGATCGCCCGCGCCCTGGAGCCGAGGGTGAGCCTGGCGGTCCTGGGCGCCCACCTGACGGGCCAGCCCCTCAACGCCCAGCTCCTCGCACAGGGCGCGGTACTGGACCGCACCACGACCACGGCCCCGGCGTACCGCCTCCACGCCCTGCGGACCGACCCGCCCAAGCCCGGCCTGGTGTACGTGGGCGAGGGCGGCGCGGCGATCGAGACCGAGGTGTGGACGCTCCCGGCGCAGGGCCTGGGCCGCCTCCTGGCGACCCTCCCCCGCCCGATGGCCCTGGGCACCGTGGAACTGGCGGACGGCACCACCGCCCCCGGCTTCCTGTGCGAACCGGGCGCGCTGGCGGACGCCGAGGACATCACCCGGTACGGAGGCTGGCGGAACTATCTCAACCGAGGATGACGGTCCATGCCCAGGGGCGCGAGGAACTGCGCGACCAGCCACAGCGCACCCGCACCCGCCCGACTCACCCCACCGACGAGTAGGCCACGACCCCCCGCAGCACCAGATCCACGGCCTTGCGCGCGGTCTTCCCCACCGTCGACCCCTCCCCCGCCGGCGCCGCCGCGGAGAGCTGTCCCAGCACGTCGATGACCTGCTTGCACCACCGGACGAAGTCCCCCGCGGGCATCTCGGCCTCCCGCAGCACCTCGTCGAGTCCCGTCCCGGAGGCCCACATGTACACGGCCCAGGCGAACCCGAGGTCGGGCTCGCGCTGCCCGACCCCCTCGGTCTGGTTGATACGGAACTCCTCCTCCAGGGCGTCGAGCCGCCCCCAGATCCGCACCATCTCGCCGAGCGCGGCCTTGGCCTTGCCGGAGGGCAGCTTCGGGGCCATCGCGTCGTCCCCGACCCGGGCCTCGTACACCAGGGCCGAGACGCACGCGGCGAGCTCGGCGGGGCCGAGCCCCTCCCAGACGCCGGCGCGCAGGCATTCGCTGGCCAGCAGGTCCAGTTCGCCGTAGAGCCGGGCCAGCCGCCTGCCGTGTTCGGTGACCTCGTCGCCGCGCAGGTAGTCCAGTTCGGTCAGCAGGGCGACGATCCGGTCGAAGGTACGGGCGATGGTGTTGGTCCGGCCCTCGATGCGCCGCTCCAGCTGCGAGGTGTCCCGCAGCAGCCGGTGGTAGCGCTCGGCCCAGCGGGCATGGTCCTCGCGGTCGTTGCACCCGTGGCAGGGGTGCGCGCGGATCGCGGTGCGCAGCCGGGCGATCTCGCGGTCGTCGGCCGCCTGCGAGCGCTTCTTGCGGGCCCGCTCCGGCGGGATGTGCCCGGCCTTGGTGCGCAGCGCCGAGGCGAGGTCCCGACGGGACTGCGGGGAGCGGGGGTTGAAGGACTTGGGGATCCGCATCCGCTCCAGCGCCTCGACGGGCACCGGGAAGTCGATCGAGGCCAGCCGCTTGACCTGCCGTTCGGCGGTCAGCACCAGCGGGCGGGGTCCGTCGTGCTGCTCGAAGCCGCGGTGGCCGTTGGACCGCCCGGCGGGCAGCCCGGGGTCGAGGACGAGCGCGAGCCCGGCGTACTTGCCCGTCGGCACGTGGATGACGTCGCCCGGCTTGAGCTTCTCCAGGGCCACGGCGGCCTCGGCGCGGCGCTGGGCCGCGCCCTGCCGGGACAGCTCGGTCTCGCGGTCCTTCAGTTCCCGGCGCAGCCGCGCGTACTCCTCGAAGTCGCCGAGGTGGCAGGTCATGGACTCCTTGTAGCCGCTGAGCCCTTCCTCGTTGCGCTGCACCTGCCGGGAGATCCCGACGACCGACTTGTCGGCCTGGAACTGCGCGAACGAGGTCTCCAGCAGCTCCCGTGAGCGGTGCCGCCCGAACTGCTCGACCAGGTTGACCGCCATGTTGTACGACGGCTTGAAGCTGGAGCGCAGCGGATACGTGCGGGTACCGGCGAGTCCGGCGAGGTGCTCGGGGCTCATCCCGCGCTGCCACAGCACCACCGCGTGACCCTCGACGTCGATGCCGCGGCGGCCCGCACGGCCCGTCAGCTGGGTGTACTCGCCGGGGGTGATGTCGGCGTGCTGCTCGCCGTTCCACTTGACGAGCTTCTCCAGGACGACCGAACGGGCGGGCATGTTGATGCCGAGCGCGAGGGTCTCGGTGGCGAACACGGCCTTGACCAGGCCGCGTACGAAGAGTTCCTCGACGACTTCCTTGAAGGTGGGGAGCATGCCCGCGTGGTGGGCGGCGATACCGCGCTCCAGGCCCTCCAGCCACTCGTAGTAGCCCAGGACGTGCAGGTCCTCCGGCGGGATGGAGGAGGTGCGCTCCTCGACGAGGGCGCGGACCTGTTCCCGTGCCTCGTCGTCGTTGAGCCGCAGCCCCGCGTACAGGCACTGCTGGACGGCGGCCTCGCAGGCGGCGCGGCTGAAGATGAAGGTGATCGCGGGCAGCAGGCCCTCGTTGTCGAGCCGTTCGATGACTTCGGGGCGGCCCGGGGTCCACACCCGGGAGCGCTGCCGGCGCTCCCGCTCCCGGTCGGCCTCCCGCATGGCGCGGCCGCGCCTGCGGTCCTGGTACGACGGACGCTGTGCCTCCATGCGGGCCAGCCGGGCGAGGTCGGGGTTGACCGCCTTCTTGTGGCCCTCGCCCTCCTCGAACAGGTCGTACATCCGGCGTCCGGCGAGCACGTGCTGGAAGAGCGGGACGGGGCGGTGCTCGGAGACGATGACCTCGGTGTCGCCGCGGACGGTGTCGAGCCAGTCGCCGAACTCCTCGGCGTTGGAGACGGTCGCCGACAGGGACACCAGGGTGACGGACTCCGGGAGGTGGATGATCACCTCTTCCCAGACGGCGCCGCGGAAGCGGTCGGACAGGTAGTGGACCTCGTCCATGACCACGTAGCCGAGGCCGAGGAGGGTTTGGGAGCCCGCGTACAGCATGTTCCGCAGGACCTCGGTGGTCATGACGACCACGGCGGCGTCCGGGTTGATGCTGTTGTCGCCGGTGAGCAGGCCCACCATGCCGTCGCCGTAGCGGCGGCACAGGTCGGCGTACTTCTGGTTCGACAGCGCCTTGATGGGTGTCGTGTAGAAGCACTTCTTGCCCTGCATCAGGGCGAGGTGGACGGCGAACTCGCCCACGATCGTCTTGCCGGAGCCGGTGGGGGCGGCCACCAGCACGCCCTTTCCGGCTTCGAGGGCCTGGCAGGCCTCGATCTGGAAGGGGTCGAGGCCGAAGTCGTACATCTCGCGGAACGACGCGAGCGCGGTGGCCTGCTCGGCGGCCCGCCTGCGGGCCGCCGCATACCGCTCGGCCGGTGAGAGATCCTCTGTCATCGTGCTTTCGAGCGTACCGGTCCCCGCTGACAACAGGACGATCAATATCGGGATCGGCGCAGCGCCCGTGAACCCCGGCCGCCCGACCACACACGCAGGGGCCCCACCGGTCACCGGTGGGGCCCCTGTCACGTCCAAAGCGGTGCGTCCCGCTCAGGTCACGTCGTCGTAGCCGTTCACCCTGTCGCTGGGCACGTCGCTCCGGCCGGGCGAGCTGAGCGCCCGCACGGGCTCGACCTCGCCGATGTCCTCGGGCGTGAGGTCCAGCTCGGAGGCCTCGTCGTCGCCGGGGCCCTCCGCGGCCCGGCGGGCCCGGCGCCGGTCGTTGAGCAGCGAGACGGCCACGGCGATGAAGTAGAGCCCCCAGATCGGTGCCGCCAGCGCCAGCATCGTCATCGGGTCGGGGCTGGGTGTGGCCACGGCCGCGAAGGCGGTGATGCCCACGACCATGCCGCGCCACCAGCCCAGCATGCGCCGCGCGGACAGCACCCCGGTGAGGTTGAGCATGACCAGCAGCAACGGCATCTCGAAGGCGAGGCCGAAGACGACGATCATGCGGGTGATGAGGTCCAGCAGGTCGTCGAGCGGCAGGAGGTTCTCGGCGTTCGCGGGCGTGAGGTCGATCATGACCTTGGCCGTGGTGGGCAGCACGTGGAACGCGAGGAAGCCGCCCCCGAGGAAGAGCGGGAAGCCGAAGCCGACGAAGGCGTAGGCGTACTTCTTCTCGTTGCGGTGCAGTCCCGGCGCGACGAACGCCCACAGCTGGTAGAGCCACACCGGCGAGGCCAGCACGACGCCGGTCATCAGGGAGACCTTCAGGGCCAGCGTGAACGGCGCGAGCAGACCGCTGACCGTGATGTGGGCACAGTGAACGTTCTTGCTCTTGGCCAGCTCCCCGAAGGTCTGGTTGCAACCGATCTCGTCGAACATCGGCTTGGTGACGACATCGATGATGTCCCGGTAGAAGAAGGCCGCGACGATCGTGACGACGAGGATCGCCAGGACACCCTTCGCAAGCCGGTTGCGCAGCTCACGCAAGTGATCCGCGAGCGGCATCCGCCCCTCGGGATCCTTCTCCTTACCGCGGGCAGACTTGAGCAACCCACATCCTCATCTCGTGCAGCGGACCGATGGCCCCGGTCCTCGCGTCAGCGCTGGTTCGTGTTCGTCGGCTCGTTGACCGGGCGGGAGCTGGTCACGTCGCCGGGCGAGGCCTGGATCGTGCGCTGCGCGGGTGCGGGCTCCTCGGCGGCGGACTCGGCGGTGGCGGGCTGCTTGCCGTCGTCCTTCATCGCCTTCGCCTCGCTCTTCAGGATCCGAGCCGACTTGCCCAGCGAGCGCGCCATGTCCGGCAGCTTCTTGGAGCCGAAGACCAGGAGGAGCACCACAACGAGGATCAACAGGTGCCACGGCTCGAGTCCGTTGCGGAACATAAATCTTCACCTTCTCACCGAGGCGACGGGGCCTGTCCGACCGGTCGGACAGGTGTCCGACCATCGTGCTGACAGCGATCGTAACGCCCGGGGGTGAACGTGGGGCAATCCCCGTGCGTACTCCTGCGTCGCGGACCGTGCCTCGTTGGCGGCCGCGATCAGCAGCGTACCTGCCGAGACCGGCAGCGTGACAGGGCGAAGTGACGCAAACCGCTGACGGCCCACTGCTCACATCGCTTTCACAGCGCGTCGACCGTACGGGCCGCGCTGCCGGCCGCCCGCTCCAGGTCCTCCGCGGCGCGGTTGATGCGCCGCGCCGACTCCGTGACCTGCGCCCCCAGCCGCCGCGCCTCCAGGAAGACCCGCACGGCGAGGACACCGAGCACGGCGAGACCCACGAAACCCACAGCTACCGCGACCATCGCCCAGAACATGGCAGCGAGCCTAGACGGTGGGGTGCAGCCGCAGGGTCCTGACCCCGCCGCCGGTGAGCAGTTCGACGATGCGCTCGCCGGCCGGCTTGCGGACGGCGGCACCGCAGTCGGGGCAGGTGAAGGAGTAGAACGTCGTCTTGCTGGTGGCCCCGATGGCCAGGCGCAGCGCGCCGGCGGCGAGCTCGAAGCTGCCCCGGCAGTCCGGACAGCCGGCCCTGAACACCACGGGGACCACTCTTCTCATCCCGGCGAATGCGGTCGCGACCGTGATCTCCCCCGCGCCGGAACCCGCAGCCTCGCTCAAATCCCTCGCCCCTCCTTCTTGGTCGATCGCCCGCAGGGCACCGTCGCCCCGGAGCTCACGCACGCCCGTGCTGATCGGCGGGTACGACGCGGTCGTACGCCGCCAGTGCCTCGCGGGCCGCCCGGCGGGCGCTGTCGGCCAGCTCGGGCGGTGACACGATCCGGCCGTCGCCGCCCAGCCTGAGCGCCAGCCGGCGCAGGGAGGCCGGATCGGGGGTGCGCAGGGTGATACGCAGCCCGCCGTCGGGAAGCTCATCCGCGCTGTCGTGCGGGTAGTACTCGGCGACCCAGCGGCCGGCCGGGCCCACCTCGACGACCACCTCGGGATCCTCGGCGGCCGGCTGGACCAGCGCCTCGGACAGGTCGCGCAGCTCGATCTCCGGGGGCGCGGCCGGCTCGTCCAGGATCCTGATCTCCGCCACCCGGTCGAGCCGGAAGGTACGCCGGGCCTCGGAGCGTCTGCACCACGCCTCGACATAGGTGTGGCCGACGCTGACCAGGCGGATGGGGTCGATCTCGCGTTCGGTGAGCTCGTCGCGGGCCGGTGAGTAGTAGCGGATCCACAGCCGGCGGCGCTCGGAGATCGCCCGGTCGACGTCGGCGAACACCCCGCCCTCGGACTCGAAGGTCACCGACAGCCGGGCGCTGGCGTCGCCCGCCTCGCCGGCCGCGGTCTCCACCTTGGCGGTGGCCCGCAGCAGGGCCTGCCGGTCGCCCTCCCGGAGCCCCGGCAGGGTGGCCACCGCGCGGGCGGCGACCAGGAGCGCGGTCGCCTCGTCGGCGGCGAGCCGGAGGGGTTCGGCGGCGTCCTCGCCGAGCGCGGCGACGTTGTGCCACCAGATCCGCTCGCCGTCGGTGTCGATGTCCAGCAGGTCGCCGCCCCGGAAGCTGGTGCCGCACATGGGCAGCACGTCCAGGTCGGAGACCAGCTCGTCCTCGGTGATGCCGAAGGCCCGGGCGACGTCCGCGATCCGGGCGCCGGGGCGCTCGCGCAGATAGGTCACCAGGGAGAGCATCCGCCGGGTCTGGTCGATGGCGTTGACGGGCCTGACCGGTTTGCCTGCCACTGTCTTGCTCCGCTCCCCCTCAGCCCTTGGCCACGGCACGCAGCCGGTCCACCACGTCCGCACGCAGCTCGGCCGGCTCCAGCACGATCACGTCCGCCGCGAACTCGACCAGCCAGGCGTCCAGGCCGTGCCCGTACGGAATCTCCAACTCGTCCCACCCGTCGCCGAGTTCCCGGACGACCGTGGCCTTCGCCCGAAGGGGGTACCCGGCGCCGGAGCGCAGCCGGATCAGCGCCGAGCGGTCGGCGATCTCCCCGGCCCAGCTCGCGACGGTCTCGCGCACGGTGACGACGTCCGGGACCGGCGCGGTGAAACCGGTGCCCCGGGAGCGCACCTTCCCGGTGATCCTGGACAGCCGGAACACCCGCTCGGCACCCCGGTCGCGGTCCCAGCCCGCCAGGTACCAGTGACCCCGCCAGCACTCCAGGGCCCAGGGCTCCACATGACGGGGCTCGGGGTGGGCGGCGGTGGCCTTGCGGTACTCGAAGACGACCGGGCGGCGGTCGCGGCAGGCCAGCATGAGCGGTTCGAAGGCGGCCTCGTGCACGGGGATCCGCGGCTCCAGGGCACCGTGCGCCTCGTACGGGTCGACGTCCTCGGGCAGGCCCGCGGCGCGCAGCTTCTGCAGTGCGCCGCTGGCCGCCCCGGCGAGCCGGGCCTGCTGCCAGACCTTGGCGGCGAGACCGAGGGCGGCGGCCTCCTCGGCGTCCAGGGTGATGGGAGGCAGCCGGTTGCTGTCGCGGCGCGCGAGGTAGCCGACCTCGCCGTCCAGGTTCTCGACGGTCTCGATCACCAGACCCAGTTCACGGAGATCGTCCTTGTCCCGCTCGAACATCCGGTTGAAGGAGTCGTCCGACCCGGCTTCCAGGTAGGCCTCAATGGATTCCCGCAGCTCACGCTTGCTGAGCGGCCGCCGAGTCCCCAGCAGGCACAGCGCCAGGTTCATCAACCGCTCGGCCTTGGCAATGGCCATCGACGCCCTTCGCCTTCCCTATGGTGCTCCTGACCGTTGACCGTACCGCTCCGCAGCGTCACGGCAAAAGCCGGTCCGAAGGGCGCGGACCCGAACGGACGGGAACCGACAAACGGCGAGGACCCGCGCGCATGGCACGGGCCCTCGTCGGGCCGGGTTCCGACCGGGTCAGCCTGATCAGACCGCGAGCAGGTCCACGACGAAGATCAGCGTCTCACCGGGCTGGATCGCCGGCGTCGGGCTCTGGTTGCCGTAGGCGAGGTGGGCCGGAATGGTCAGCTGGCGACGGCCGCCGACCTTCATGCCCTGCACGCCCCGGTCCCAGCCCTTGATGACCCGGCCGCCACCCAGCGGGAAACGGAACGGCGTGCCCCGGTTCCAGCTGGCGTCGAACTCCTCGCCGGTGCTGAACGCGACACCCACGTAGTGCACGGTGACGGTCTGGCCCTCCTTGGCCACCTCGCCGTCGCCCTCCCAGATGTCCTTGATCTCCAGGTCGGCCGGGGGCTCGCCGCCCGGGAAGTCGATCTCGGGCTTGTCGATGCTCACGTCTCTAGCTCCTGCTTGTGTACGACACGGAACCCGCACAGTCTTTCATCCCGGCAGCGCTCGCGCCCGCGCGGCTACATCGCGGCCAGGATGTCCGCCGAGAACACCAGGGTGGACCCCTTCTTCACCACGCCACCGCTCGGCGGGTTGTTCCCGTAGGCCAGGTCCGGCGGCACGACGACGAGCACCCGGCTGCCGACCTTCTTGCCGGTGAGGCCCTGTGCAAGGCCCTTGACGACCTCCTGCATCTGCTCGATCGCGAACTGGGCCAGCCGCCCGCTGTCGTACGTCTGCTCGAAGGTCTTGCCGCCGTCCCAGACCACACCCTTGAACTGGCACAGGACCGTCTGCGACGCCTTCACCTCCGGCCCGTCGCCCTCCAGGACGTAGGCCGAGACCAGCTTCTTCGGCGGAGCGGCCTTGGGAACGTCGATCGAGGGCGCCTTGCCGTCCGTGTTCGTGCCCACCTTCGGCAGCGCGGCGTCGCTCTGCGCGACCGGCTTGCCCGTGCTGGAGCTCTTCGAGTTGAACGAGTTCAGCACATCCACCACGAACACCAGGGTGTCGGTGCCCTTGATCCCCGCCTGTGCGTTGCCCGAGCTGCCGTATCCCCAGGTCGGCGGCACCGCCATCAGCACCCGGCTGCCCGCCTTCTTACCGGCCAGCGCGTACCGCCAGCCGTCGATGATGCTGCCCTGGGCCAGCTGCATCAGCAGGGGCGTCCGGTCGTAGGACTGGTCGAACACCTTCCCCGTGGACCAGATCTGCCCCAGGTAGTTGGCCTGGATGAAGTCGTTCTCCGCGACCGTCTTCCCGCTGCCCGCGATCACCGTCTTGACCGCGAGGTCCTTCGACGGGTCCCCGCTGCCCTTGGCCACCGTCGGCTTCTCGCCGAACTTCGTGCCCGCCGTGATCGCCGGCAGCGGCCCGTCCACGATCTTCGGCGGCGGCACCGAGGACGCCGAGGCCGACGGCGACGCACTGGCCTTGCTGGAGGAGGACGACTTGTCACCACACCCGGCGAGTGTGACCAGCCCTGCGGGAACGGCGGCAAGGAGAAGAGAGCGTCGGCGCACGGAAGAGCCTCGTAATCGGTCGATCTTGCGGATGGCGTGCGCGCAACTCTACGACGCCACACGGGCGCCGTACGGGAAACGTACGGCGCCCGTGTGGCGTTCCACGGCATCCGCTCACATACCGGCGATGAGCTTCTCCACCCGGTCGTCCACCGAACGGAACGGGTCCTTGCACAGCACCGTGCGCTGCGCCTGGTCGTTGAGCTTCAGATGCACCCAGTCGACCGTGAAGTCCCGCCGCTGCTCCTGCGCCCGCCGGATGAAGTCACCCCGCAACCGCGCCCGAGTCGTCTGCGGCGGCACCGACTTGCCCTCGAAGATCTTCAAGTCATTGCAGATCCGCGCGGCTTGGCCCTTCTTCTCCAGCAGGTAGTACAGACCACGACGACGGTGGATGTCGTGGTAGGCGAGGTCTATCTGCGCCACTCGCGGATGCGACATGGTCATGTTGTGCTTGGCCCGGTACCGCTCGATGAGCTTGTACTTCATCACCCAGTCGATCTCGGTACCGATCCGGTCCAGATCCTCCGCCTCGATCGCGTCCAGGGTGCGGCCCCACAGCTCCAGCACCTGCTCGACCGTGCCGGTGCGGATACCGCGCCGCTCGCAGAAGTCCACGGCCTTCTCGTAGTACTCCCGCTGCACCTCGAGCGCCGACGCCTCCCGGCCGCTGGCGAGGCGCACCTTGCGCCGGCCCGTGATGTCGTGGCTGACCTCACGGATCGCCCGGATCGGGTTCTCCAGGGTCAGGTCCCGCATCACGGTGCCCGCCTCGATCATGCGCAGCACCAGGTCGGTGGCGCCGACCTTCAGCAGCATCGTCGTCTCCGACATGTTCGAGTCGCCCACGATGACGTGGAGCCGGCGGTACCGCTCGGCGTCCGCGTGCGGCTCGTCCCGCGTGTTGATGATCGGCCGGGAACGCGTCGTCGCCGACGACACGCCCTCCCAGATGTGCTCCGCCCGCTGGCTCACGCAGTACACCGCACCGCGCGGCGTCTGCAGCACCTTGCCGGCGCCGCACAGCAGCTGCCGGGTGACCAGGAACGGAATGAGGATGTCCGCGAGCCGGGAGAACTCCCCGTGCCGCGCCACCAGATAGTTCTCGTGGCAACCGTAGGAGTTGCCCGCCGAGTCGGTGTTGTTCTTGAAAAGGTAGACGTCGCCCGCGATTCCTTCCTCGTGCAGGCGTCGTTCGGCGTCCACCAACAGCCCTTCGAGAATGCGCTCGCCGGCCTTGTCGTGCGTGACCAGTTCGGTCACATTGTCACATTCGGGTGTCGCGTATTCCGGATGTGAGCCCACGTCGAGATACAGCCGGGCGCCGTTCCGCAGAAAGACATTGCTACTACGGCCCCATGACACGACACGGCGGAAGAGGTACCGCGCCACCTCGTCAGGCGACAGGCGGCGCTGTCCCCTGAACGTGCACGTGACGCCGTACTCGTTCTCCAGCCCGAAAATGCGGCGGTCCATGACTGAACATTACGCCCGATCCCCCGACCTGAAACGAGGTTCGACGGCACGATTTGGATCATTTTCCGAACCGGCCACAACCACCGCACCCCCACCGGGAACTGCGAGGACCCGCCTCGTGACCACCAGGACCAGCAACGACACACCCCCCGCCACCGCCGGCACGGTGAACCCCCACAGCGCCCCGCCCGCCTCGACGACCGGACCCGCGAGGCCCGTTCCCACCGACGAACCCACCGTGAACGTCGTCACGAGCCAGGAGAACGCCTCGGTGACCGTCCCGCTCGGCGCGTGCCGGTCCACCAGCACGAACGCACATGCGATCGCGGGCGCCAGGAACACCCCCGCGAGCACCGTGAGCAGCACCATGGCCACCGCGCCGGGCATCAGCATCAGCGGCAGGTAACACACCGCCAGAAGTGCCACCAGGACCCGCAGTCGCCGCGCCGGCTCCCCCCGCCACCGGCGCGCCCCGTACACCGTGCCCCCGAACAGCGCGCCGAGCCCCAGGGCGGCCATCAGCCAGCCGTACACCGCGTCACCGCCGTGGTCGTCCGCGTACGGCACCGACGCCACCGTGATGGACCCCAGCGCCATACCCACGAAGAGGAACGCGGCCAGCAACGCCAGCAGTCCGGACGAGCGCAGCGCACCCAGCCAGTGCGCCGCGCGCGGCGCCGAACGCCACGCGCGCGACGGCGGCGACACCACCACCGAGAGCGCCCCCAGCACCCCCAACGCGTTCACCACGAGCAGCGCCGCCTGCGCCGACCACAGCGACACACACAACGTCACCAGCAACGGCCCCAGGGTGAACATGACTTCCTGCGCCACCGCGTCCATCGCGTAGGCAGTGTGCACCCGCTCCTCGCCGCCCAGCACACTCGGCCACAGGGCCCGCAGGCCGCCCTCCAGCGGCGGGGTGAACAGCCCGGCCGCCGCGACGGCGGCGTACGCGAGCGGCAGCACCCCGGTCCCCGCGAAGGCGAAACCCGCCATCGCGAGCGCCGACACCAAGGCCGCGGGCAACTGGACACGCGGCTGCCCGTACAGGTCCACCAGCCGTCCGAGCACCGGCTGCCCCACCGCGTTCGCCACGCCGTACACCGCCGCCAGCGCCCCCGCCAGGCTGTAGGTCCCTCCTTCGGCGCGCACGAACAGCACGATCGCGAGGGCCGCGGTCGCGTTCGGCAGCCGGCCCACCAGTGTCCCCGTCAGCAGCCGGGCCGCATGTCTCGCCCTGAGGATCTCCAGGTATCCCGCGGCCATGCCCGCCTCCAAGTTTTACGTATAACCTCGGCGTCCATACGTACCATGTGCGCTGTTCACACGTCCAGACGAAGGAGCCCGCCCCCGGTGGCACGCAGCAGCACGCGCCCCACGAGCCGCGACGTGGCCCAGGCCGCCGGCGTCTCCCAGGCCGCCGTGTCCCTCGTACTCGGCGACAAATGGCGCGGCCGCGTCTCCGAGACCACCGCCGCACGCGTCCGCGAGGCCGCCCGCGACCTCGGCTACCGCCCCAACCTCGCCGCCCGCAACCTCCGCCTCGGCCACACCCGCACCGTGCTGCTCGTCGTGCCCGCCCTCACCACCGAGTTCTTCGCGGGCGTCTACACCGGCGCCGCCCGGGTGGCCGCCGAACACGGCTTCGGAGTCGTCCTCTACCCCTCCCCCGAAGGCATCGGCCCGGCCCGCGACCCCTTCGCCTCCGCCCAGGCCGCCCTCGACGGCGTCATCGCCTCCTCCATGGCCGCCGACGCCCTCACCGCCATCCGCGGCGACCAGCTCCCCCTCGTCATGCTCGACAGCGACCCCGCGGGCAGCCTCGGCGCCGCCACCGTCAACCTCGACATCGCCGACGGCGTACGCCAGGTCACCGAACACCTCCTCGGCCTCGGCCACCGGCACTTCCTGCACCTCGCCGCGGACGTCGCCTCCTGGACCTTCGACGTACGCGCCCGGGAACTGGCCGCGCGCACGGCCCGCACCCCCGGCGCGACCGTCCGAACCGTCCGCGCCCCCATCTCCATCGAAGGCGCCCTCGCCGCCACCGAGGCCGCTCTCGCGCCCCCCGGCCCCCACCCCACCGCCCTCGTCTGCGACGACGACAAACTCGCCGCCGGTGCCTACAAGGCCCTGCGCCGCCTCGGCCTGCGCGTCCCCGACGACATCTCCGTCACCGGCCTCGACGACCTCGCCCTCGCCACCGCCATCGACCCGGAGCTCACCACCGTCCGGCTCGACGCGGAACGCTTCGGCGAACGCGGCATGCGCGCCCTCCTCGCCGTCCTGGACGGCCGCGAGCCCGAAGCCGGGGACATCCCCGTCGAACTCGTCGTCCGCGGCTCCACAGCGCCCCCCAGAGCCTCCTGAGCGCGCCCGGGAGCGCCCGGAACACAGCCGCGCCCCGTCCGGGACTCCCGGACGGGGCGCACGGCGCGAAAAACGCGAGGACCGCTACTCGACGTCCCCGCCGGACTCCTCCGCCCCGCCGGACTCCTCGACCGCCGACGCACCGCCGGCCTCCAGCAACCGGGCCAGCTGCGGACCGACGATCCGCTTGAACTTGCGCTTCTGCGGACGCGTACGGTCCAGGACCGCCACCTCCAGACGCTCCGCGGGAATCTCCCGCTGCGTCCCGTTCGACTCGCGCGACAGAGCCGTCACCGCCAGCTTGAGAGCCTCCGCCAGGGTCATGCCCTCCCGGTGCTCACGATCCAGATAGCTGCTGATCTGCTCGGCGTTGCCGCCGACCGCGACCGAACCGTGCTCGTCCACGATCGACCCGTCGTGCGGCAGCCGGTAGATCTGGTCGCCCTCCGGGCTCTCCCCGACCTCGGCCACCACCAGCTCCACCTCGTACGGCTTCTCCGCCGCCGACGAGAAGATCGTGCCCAGCGTCTGCGCGTACACGTTGGCAAGACCACGTGCCGTCACATCGTCACGGTCGTAGGTGTATCCACGCAGATCCGCGTACCGCACTCCGCCGATCCGCAGATTCTCGTACTCGTTGTACTTACCGGCGGCCGCGAAGCCGATCCGGTCGTAGATCTCGCTGAACTTGTGCAGCGCACGGGACGGGTTCTCACCGACGAACACGATGCCGTCGGCGAACTGGAGCACCACCAGACTGCGACCGCGCGCGATGCCCTTGCGGGCGTACTCGGCGCGGTCCGCCATGGCCTGCTGGGGTGAGACATAGAACGGCGTCGACACCGGTATCCGTCCCCTTCCTTAGGGTTCCGTCGAAGTCACTGGGATCACCTTCACAACAGACGCCGAGCGCCTCAGAGCAGCGCCGCGCGCGGGCCGTCCGGCTCCTCCAGACGGCGCGCCAGCACCGCACGGGCCAGCTCGGAGGCCTCGTCCTCGGTGAGCCGGCGGAAGCCGTCCTCGGTGATCACGGTGATGATCGGGTAGATCCGGCGGGCGACATCAGGACCACCGGTCGCGGAGTCGTCGTCGGCCGCGTCGTACAGGGCCTGCACCACCAGTGTGGTCGCCTGCTCCTCGGACAGGTCGTCTCGGAACAGCTTCTTCATGGCACCCCGCGCGAAGATCGAGCCGGAACCCGTCGCCGCGAAGTTGTGCTCCTCGGAACGGCCGCCCGTCACGTCGTACGAGAAGATCCGCCCCTTGCCCCGGTCCACGTCGAACCCGGCGAACAGCGGCACCACCGCCAGCCCCTGCATGGCCATGCCCAGGTTGGAGCGGATCATCGTCGAGAGCCGGTTCGCCTTGCCCTCCAGCGACAGCTGGGCGCCCTCGACCTTCTCGAAGTGCTCCAGCTCCAGCTGGAAGAGCTTCACCATCTCCACGGCGAGACCGGCGGTGCCGGCGATGCCGACGGCCGAGTACTCGTCCGCCGGGAACACCTTCTCGATGTCGCGCTGGGCGATCACGTTGCCCATGGTGGCCCGGCGGTCACCGGCCAGCACCACGCCCCCGGGGAAGGTCACCGCCACGATCGTCGTCCCGTGCGGCGCCTCGATCACCCCCTGCGTCGGCGGCAACTGCCGCCTGCCGGGCAGCAACTCCGGCTGGTGCTCACCGAGAAAGTCCATGAACGAGGACGACCCAGGCGTCAGGAAGGCAGCTGGTAGACGCCCGGTGCTACGAGTGTTGGCTTCCACAAGTTTCCTTCCAGGTAAGCAGCGGCTCGGCGAGCGGCGTCCGGATCATCCCTCAATGTGCCGATGGCCGAATTGCAGTTGAAGCACAGTACGCCTCGGACCCTACCCGTCTTGTGGCAGTGATCCACATGCGCGGGCGGGGCAGATGGACAGATCGTGCAGATCCCGTACCGGGAGGCGAGCATCGCGTCACGCTCGGCTTCGGTCAGGCCGTAGTCGCGCTTCAGGTGGTCTGCGCGGCTCTTGACCGCACGGCAGGCCTTGCAGCCCGTGGACAGGCCATCGGAAGCCGTGGCGTTGCGGTGCCACTCGCCGTGCGGCTTCGTCTCCCCACAAGTGCGGCAGTACTTGTGCCCTTCGGGCGCCGCCACGCGTGGCCGGACGTTCCTGCCCTTCGCGATCTGCCGGGCCCGGCCGGCGAACGCTGCTCGCGGCCTGTGCTTCTTGCACCGCGAGCAACGCTTCGTCTCTTCACTCCCGGACAATCCCACCCCCGCACGCCACCTTCGATTCGAAGGTGTATGGCGCCTACTGTCCACCCTTTTGCACGAAGGACCTCACGAAATCCTCTGCGTTCTCCTCGAGGACATCGTCAATCTCGTCCAGAACCGAGTCGACGTCGTCGCTCAGCTTCTCGTGGCGCTCCTTGAGGTCCTCGGAACCCTGCGACTCCGCCGCCTGCTCCTCGACCTCCTCGGTGGAGTGCGTCGCCTTCTGCTGTCCGCCGCCGGTGTCCTTGGTTGCCATGACACTCACCCCGCTCAGTTCGCCCGACATGGTCGACAGGTCGGCTTCCTGCCGATCGGTGATGATCAGACCCTACAAGCCGGGTCCGACATCGGCCCCGCAGTTTCTCCAACCTACGGGGGCCGTCTCGATGATTCCCGGGCGGTGGGATTCTGACCCGTCCGCCCGGAGCGGCCCAGGGGCCGGCTCAGCCGCCGGAGAGGACCCTGACCAGGTCTTCTGCGGTACGGCAGCGGTCCAGGAGCTCCTTGACGTGATTTCGCGTTCCGCGTAGCGGTTCCAGGGTTGGGACGCGCTGGAGGGAGTCGCGGCCGGGGAGGTCGAAGATGACCGAGTCCCAGCTGGCCGCGGCGACGTCGTCGGCGTACTGCTCCAGGCAGCGGCCCCGGAAGTAGGCCCGGGTGTCCTCGGGCGGGTTCGTACGGGCGCGCTCGACGTCGGCGTCGGTCAGCAGCCGCTTGATACGGCCACGGGCCGCCAGGCGGTTGTAGAGGCCCTTCTCGGCCCGTACGTCGGCGTACTGGAGGTCGAGGAGGTGCAGCTTGGCGGCGTCCCAGTCGAGGCCGTCACGGCGCCGGTAGCCCTCCATGAGTTCCAGTTTGGCGACCCAGTCGAGCTCTCCGGCGAGGCTCATGGGGTCGTGTTCCAGGCGGTTGAGGGTGTCCTCCCAACGGGTGAGGACGTCCTTGGTCTGCTCGTCGGCGTCGGCGCCGTAGCGTTCCTCGACGTACTTGCGCGAGAGCTCGTAGTACTCCATCTGCAGCTGGACGGCGGTGAGTGTGCGTCCGCTGCGCAGGGTGACGAGCCGCTTGAGCGTCGGGTCGTGGGAGACCTGGTGGAGGGTCCGCACGGGCTGGTCGACGGCCAGGTCGACGGCGATGAAGCCGTCCTCGATCATGGACAGGACCAGGGCGGTCGTGCCGAGCTTCAGGTACGTGGAGATCTCGGAGAGGTTCGCGTCTCCGATGATCACGTGGAGGCGGCGGTACTTCTCGGCGTCCGCGTGCGGTTCGTCGCGTGTGTTGATGATGGGGCGCTTGAGCGTGGTCTCCAGCCCCACCTCGACCTCGAAGTAGTCCGCGCGCTGGCTGAGCTGGAAGCCGTGCTCGTGGCCGTCCTGGCCGATGCCGACGCGGCCGGCGCCGGTGACGACCTGGCGGGAGACGAAGAACGGGGTGAGGTGGCGCACGATGTCCGAGAAGGGGGTCTCCCGCTTCATCAGGTAGTTCTCGTGCGTGCCGTAGCTGGCGCCCTTGTTGTCGGTGTTGTTCTTGTACAGGTGGATGGGCTGGGCGCCGGGGAGCGCGGCGGCCCGTTCGGCGGCCTCGGCCATGATGCGTTCGCCGGCCTTGTCCCAGAGGACGGCGTCGCGGGGGTTGGTGACCTCGGGAGAGCTGTACTCGGGGTGGGCGTGGTCGACGTAGAGGCGGGCGCCGTTGGTGAGGATGACGTTGGCGAGGCCGATGTCCTCGTCGGTGAGCTGGCTGGCGTCGGCGGCTTCGCGGGCGAGGTCGAAGCCTCGGGCGTCCCGCAGGGGGTTCTCCTCCTCGAAGTCCCAGCGGGCGCGTCGGGCCCGGTGCATCGCCGCCGCGTAGGCGTTGACGATCTGGGACGAGGTGAGCATGGCATTGGCGTTCGGGTGGCCGGGGACGGAGATCCCGTACTCCGTCTCGATGCCCATTACTCGCCGTACGGTCATGCGGCCCTCCTTGCCCGGCGGAGCCCTCGGTCGTGGGCTGCGCTCGCGTACCGCTGGCGCTCCGGTGCGTGTGCGGTGCCCGTCCCCGCACTGCGCGTTTCGGCGGTAGGAACGAGCCTAGAACGCCGCCGCGCCGGTGGGGAGATCATTTGCGTCATTGCCTTGCTCGCCTCGGTTCCGGTGGTGGCCGGAAAAACAGTGGGCTGCGGGTACCCGGTGAGGGCACCCGCAGCCGCCCTGTGTTTTACAGGTACTGTCCGGTGTTCGCCACCGTGTCGATGGAGCGTCCGGTGTCTGCGCCCTGCTTTCCGGTGATGAGGGTACGGATGTAGACGATCCGTTCGCCCTTCTTTCCGGAGATCCGGGCCCAGTCGTCGGGGTTGGTGGTGTTGGGCAGGTCCTCGTTCTCCTTGAACTCGTCCACGCAGGCCTGGAGGAGGTGGGAGACGCGGAGGCCCTTCTGGTTGTGGTCGAGGAAGTCCTTGATCGCCATTTTCTTGGCGCGGCCGACGATGTTCTCGATCATCGCGCCGGAGTTGAAGTCCTTGAAGTAGAGAACTTCTTTGTCGCCGTTGGCGTAGGTGACTTCCAGGAAGCGGTTTTCCTCGGATTCGGCGTACATGTGTTCCACTGCCGTCTGGATCATGCTTTCGACGGTGGTGGCCTTGCTGCCGCCGTGCTCCCCGAGGTCGTCGGCGTGCAGCGGGAGGCGCTCGGTGAGGTACTTGCCGAAGATGTCCTTGGCGGCCTCGGCGTCGGGACGCTCGATCTTGATCTTCACGTCGAGCCGGCCGGGGCGGAGGATGGCGGGGTCGATCATGTCCTCGCGGTTGGAGGCGCCGATGACGACCACGTTCTGCAGGCCCTCGACACCGTCGATCTCGGCGAGCAGCTGGGGGACGATGGTGTTCTCCACGTCCGAGCTGACGCCGGAGCCGCGGGTCCGGAAGAGCGATTCCATCTCGTCGAAGAAGACGATGACGGGGGTGCCCTCGCTGGCCTTCTCCCGGGCGCGCTGGAAGACGAGGCGGATCTGCCGCTCGGTCTCGCCGACGTACTTGTTCAGGAGCTCGGGGCCCTTGATGTTGAGGAAGAAGCTCTTGCCCGCGGCCTGGCCGGTGACCTCGGCGACCTTCTTGGCCAGCGAGTTGGCGACGGCCTTGGCGATGAGCGTCTTGCCGCATCCGGGGGGTCCGTAGAGCAGGACACCCTTGGGCGGGCGCAGTTCGTGCTCCTTGAACAGGTCCGGGTAGAGGTAGGGCAGCTCGACGGCGTCGCGGATGGCCTCGATCTGGCCGCCGAGGCCACCGATCTGCTCGTAGCCGATGTCGGGGACTTCTTCGAGGACGAGTTCCTCGACCTCGCTCTTGGGCACGATCTCGTAGACGTAGCCGGAGCGGGGTTCGAGGAGCAGGGCGTCGCCGGGGCGGATGTTCACGTCGAGCAGGGGCTCGGCGAGCCTGACCACCCGTTCCTCGTCCGTGTGCCCCAGGACGAGGGCGCGTTCGCCGTCCTCGAGGATCTCCTTGAGGGTGACGATGTCGCCGACGCGCTCGAACTCCATGGCGTCGACCACGTTGAGCGCTTCGTTGAGCATGACTTCCTGGCCGCGCCTGAGGTCGTCCAGGTCCACGCTCGGGCTGACGTTCACCCGCAGTTTGCGGCCGCCGGTGAAGATGTCGGCGGTGCCGTCCTCGTTGGCCTGCAGGAAGACACCGAAGCCGGCGGGCGGCTGTGCGAGTCGGTCGACTTCCTCCTTGAGGGCCACGATCTGGTCGCGGGCCTCGCGGAGGGTGTTCGCGAGTCGTTCGTTCTGGGCGGACACGCCGGCCAGGTTCGTCTGCAGCTCGACGATCCGCTCTTCGAGAATCCTCGTGTGTCGCGGAGAGTCGGCGAGCTTACGTCGCAGGACGGCGATCTCCTGCTCAAGGTAGGCGATCTGCCCGGCCGGGTCGTCGGACCCTCGTCCCGGGCGGATGCCGCGGTTCATGTCGTCGTCGTGGGCTGCCACGGTCCTCACCTCCTCCAAGGGGAGCTGGACGCTTCCAGACCCTACCTGGGTGGGTGTCGATTGAAACCCCTAGATCACCAAGACTGTCAAGGTGTGTCGTCGGTCACCCGTTGCGTTCTTGCTCGTGCGGGGTGGATACCCACTCAACGCGATTCAGAAGCGGCGTGTTCCAGGCTCGGAGCGGTCAAAACCCTTCGTGACTGACCGGAGTTGTCCGATCCGATGCCGGTTCAGGTGTTGTGCCCCGGTGAGACGTTCCTTACACAGAGCGACCGGGCAGGTGGGACGGGTGATCGGAAATGAGGACCGTGGGTTGGCTCAAGTCGATCGGTCGGGTGGCCGAGCGCCGCTCCCCGCGCGGCGGCGCACGCCGGGTGCGGGGTGCCGGTGGGGGCGCCGGTGGGGGCGGTGGGGGTGGTGGGTGCGGAGGTAGGGTCGAAGGCGTTCAACACCCGCCGGGGCGGGTCCGGGTGCTTCCCGGTTCCGCCGGCCGGCGCTTTTCGACGGCAGGAGAGATGACCGTGCAGCAGGAGGCCCTGGCCGGCGGCGAGGCGCTGGAGGTCTGGATCGACCAGGATCTGTGTACGGGTGACGGGATCTGTGCCCAGTACGCCCCCGAGGTGTTCGAGCTGGACATCGACGGCCTGGCCTACGTGAAGGGCCCGGACGAGGAGCTGCTGCAGGCGAAGGGCGCCACGGTGCCGGTGCCGCTGCCGCTGCTCACCGATGTGGTGGACTCGGCGAAGGAGTGTCCGGGCGAGTGCATTCACGTGCGCCGGGTCGCGGACCGGGTCGAGGTGTTCGGGCCGGACGCGGAGTGACTTTCCGGCCACCCCGCGTGGCCCGGGCCGGCGCCGGGGGCCGCCGTCAGACGTTGTCGCTGGCGGCGGGGGTGGAGCGGAGGAAGGCGTGGCCGTTCCACCGCCACTTGGCGTCGGTCTTCACGTCCGGGCAGCAACTGGGCACGTCGTCCGTGGAGTAGCCGAGCAGCGTCGCGCTGACGGTCCCGGCGGCCACGGCGAAGTCGGTCACCGTGTACCGGTCCTTCGGGTCGACGAGGGTGGCGACGACCCGGGGCCGGGTGGTGCCGGCGGCCTGGGTCAGGACGTAGACGCCGTCGGGCGGGGTGCCCATGGCCGAGTCGCAGTGGACCACCGCCACGGTTTCCGGTCTGCCGTCGCCGTCGAGGTCGCCGGTGGCCTTCTTGACGACCACCTCCTTCACGGGGCCGCAGTCGAGGGGGAAGTCCACGCCGGTGGTGCTGGGCGGCGCGGCGGCCGCGGCGGCGGGTCTCGGCTGGGTCGCCGGGGTGGGCTGGGCGGCTCGGGCCGAACCCGGCTGGAAGAGGGACGACAGGGCCACCACGCCGGCCACCGCGGCGGCGGTGGCGAGCCAGTGCATGGGGCGGGTGTCGGTGTGAGCGAGCTCCGGGACCACGGATTGCTGCACTAGGAGTGTCTCCTGCGAGGCCTGTGCCGGTGGGGATGGCTCGCATGGTGCCACACGTCACAGTGGCTGGGAACGGCGGGGTCAGGTTCTTCCGGCGAGCCTCTTGCCCGGGCTTCCGCGGCAGGGACTTCCCCGGGCTTCCCCGGCGGGAGCCGGGGCAATGCGTGAGCGCCGCCGCCGAGTTCCGGGGTGTTCCGGGGAACTCGGCGGCGGCGCTCGTGCGTTGCCGGGTCAGCGGCCGACGCCACCGTCGGCGTTGGGGCCGTCGTAGTCCTCGCCGTAGGCGCCCTTGGCGGGGCGGCGGCGGCGCATGGGCGGTTCGACGCCGTCGGCGAGGCGGCGGGCGGTGAGCAGGAAGCCGGTGTGGCCGATCATCCGGTGGTCGGGGCGGACGGCGAGGCCTTCCACGTGCCAGTTCCGGATCATGGTCTCCCAGGAGGTCGGCTCGTTGAAGCAGCCGATCTCGCGGATGGACTCGACGGTCCGCGCGAGCTGGGTGGTGGTGGCCACGTAGCAGCAGAGGATGCCGCCGGGGACGAGCGCCTTGGAGACGGCTTCGAGGCACTCCCAGGGGGCGAGCATGTCGAGGATGACGCGGTCGACGTCGGTGTCCGACAGGTTGTCCTGGAGGTCCCCCACGGTGAGCTGCCAGGCGGGGTGCGGGCCGCCGAAGTAGCGCTCCACGTTCTGCTGGGCGATCTCGGCGAAGTCCGCGCGGCGTTCGTAGCTGTGCAGCATGCCCTGGTCGCCGATGGCGCGCAGCAGGAAGCTGCTGAGCGATCCGGAGCCGACACCCGCTTCGACGACGCGGGCGCCGGGGAAGATGTCGGCGAAGGAGAGGATCTGCCCCGCGTCCTTCGGGTAGACGACGGCTGCCCCGCGGGGCATGGACAGGACGTAGTCGGGGAGCAGGGGGCGCAGCGCGAGGTAGGCGACGTTGCCGGTGGTGCGGACAACGCTGCCCTCGGGAGCGCCGATCAGTTCGTCGTGCGGGAAGGAGCCCTTGTGGGTGTGGAAGTTCTTCCCGGCTTCGAGCGTGAACGTGTAGTGGCGACCCTTGGGGTCGGTCAGCTGAACCTGGTCCCCGACCTTGAAGGGCCCGCGCCTGCGGGCGGCACCGGTCGGTTCGGACATGTGAACAGCGTACCGGGCCCCGCGGGCGGTGCGGACCAGCGGAGGGGGTCCTCGGTCAGGACGGCCGTGCCATGGCCTTGACGAAGGCGCGCTCGACGTCCGCCGCCGACAGGACGCCGTAGATCTCGCCGGTCTCCTCCACCACCAGGTATTCGGTGGCCGGGGTGGCACGCAGGACGTCGAGGAGGTCCTCGCCGGCCAGTTCCGCGGAGACGCGCATGCCGTCGGTGAGCTCCTGGGCGACGCCGCTGACGGCGACCCAGGGGCGGCGGTGCTCGGGTACGCCGACGATGGCGGCCTCGCGGACCAGGGACAGGGGGGTGCCGTCGGCGTCGACGACCACCAGGGCGCGGGCGCCGGCGGCGTTGGCGCGGCGCAGGGCCTCGGAGAGGGGGGTGTCGGTCTCGACGGGTACGGCGCGCCGGGTGAGGGTGCGGGCGCGTAGTTCCGGGAGGTGTTCGCGCAGCCGGGCCATGCGCAGGCTGTTGCCGGCGCCGGTCCAGATGATGGCGGCGAGGATGGCGGCGAGCAGGGCGTCGGTGAGGGAGTCCATGCCGCCGGTGTCCTCGCCGCCGCCTCCGAAGGCGCCGAAGTAGTTGAGCAGGGGGAGGCCGATGAGGACGGAGACGGCGAGGGCACGGCCGACCCAGGCGGCGGCGACGGTGCCGCTCATGGGCCTGCCGGTGATCTTCCAGACGACGGCGCGGAGCATCCGGCCGCCGTCCAGGGGAAGGCCGGGCAGCAGGTTGAAGGCGGCGACGATGAGGTTGGAGACCATGAGGCCGGCCAGCAGGACGCCGGGGACGGTGCCGGGTTCGACGGGCTGCATGGCGAGGTAGAAGACGCCGGCGAGGACGAGGGAGAGCAGCGGGCCGACGAAGGCGAGGACGAACTCGCGCCCGGGGGTCTCGGCTTCCTTCTCGATCTCGGAGACCCCGCCGAAGAACTGGAGCTGGATGCGGCGGACGGGGAGTTTGAAGCGGATCGCGGCGACGGTGTGGGCGAGTTCGTGGATCAGGACGGAGGCGTAGAAGGCGACCGCGAAGAAGAGGGAGACGAGGTAGCGGGCGGCGCCGAGTTCGGGCAGGACGCGGTCGAGCTGGCCGCCGAAGACCCAGGTGATCAGGGCGGCGACGAGGAACCAGCTGGGGGCGACGTAGACGGGGACGCCGAAGGGACGGCCCATGAGGAGTCCGCCGCCGGGTTCCTTGGGGCGCTTGGGCGGCTGTCCTTGGGCTGCCGGACCGGAGTGCGCGTGGCTCCGCTCGTCGGACTCGTCGTCGGACTTCCCGCCGCGGTGCTCGCCGCCCTGCCGAGCGGTGTGACCGGGGTCGCCGCCGGGAGAGTCCGCGCGGATCGCGGAGGCCGGGGCGGGCCGGGCGGTCGTAGCCGAGCCGGACTCGGGGGCCTCGGGACCGACGGAGGTTGGGGCGGGCCGGGCGGTCGGTGCCGGGTCCGACTCGGGGGCCTCGGGACCGACGGAGGCCCGGGCGGCGGGGGCGGGTTCGGCGGTGTCGGCGGCAGGGGGCTCGGTGGCGGGCCGGGGAGCCCCCTCCGCGCTGCCGTGCTCTCTGCCGTCCGCGCTGTCGTCCCCTCTTTCGTCCGCGCTGTCGGACGCCGGCCGGACGGCGGGCGGTTCGGCACCGGTGGGGATCGTGGGGGCGTCGGTGGGGGCCGGGCCTCCGTCGTCGGTCGGGGCCGTAGGGCCTGCGGGGTGCTCGGCCGGTTCGGCGTCGTCCGACCGGGGCTGCCCGCTTCCGCCGCTCACGTCCACGGTGTCCCCTCGTTAGATGCGGTCCGTCTCTGGCTCGATGGTATGCGGCCGTCGTGACGCGTTCCGCCCCGGCACCCCCTGTGTTGGCCCGGCCGTCGCGCGGGTTGGGTGACTGTCAGTGGCGGGCCGTAGGGTCTGTGGTCATGGACAGCAGCATGGAGGACGCCGCGCGGGCACGGGGCGGGGACGTCACGCGGGGGGAAGAGCCGGTCTCGGCGGCCGAGGTGACGGTCGGGGAGGTGACGGTCGCGGAGGCGACGGGTGCCGAAGTGCCGGTCGCCGCGGTGCCGGTCGCGGAGGTGCCGGTCGCGGTCCCGCCCGCCTCGCTCTCGCCGTCGCGGGCCAGTGACTTCATGCAGTGCCCGTTGCTGTACCGGTTCCGGGTGATCGACCGGCTGCCGGAGAAGCCGAGCGAGGCGGCGACCCGGGGGACGCTGGTGCACGCGGTCCTGGAGCGGCTCTTCGACGCGCCGGCGGCGGAGCGGACGGCGCCGCGGGCCAAGTCGCTGATCCCCGGGCAGTGGGACCGGCTGCGGGAGAGCCGTCCGGAGGTGGGTGAGCTGTTCGCGGAGGATCCGGAGGGCGAGCGGCTGGCGCGCTGGCTGGGTGAGGCCGAGCGGCTCGTGGAGCGCTGGTTCACGCTGGAGGACCCGTCCCGGCTGGAGCCGGTGGAGCGGGAGCTGTTCGTGGAGACCGAGCTGGAGTCGGGGCTGCGGCTGCGCGGGATCATCGACCGGGTCGATGTGGCGGCGACGGGCGAGGTGCGGATCGTCGACTACAAGACCGGCAAGGCGCCCAGGCCGGAGTACGCGGAGGGCGCGCTGTTCCAGATGAAGTTCTACGCGCTGGTGGTGTGGCGGCTGAAGAACGTGGTGCCGAGGCGGCTGCAGCTGGTCTATCTGGGCAGCGGTGACGTGCTGACGTACGACCCGGTCCGCGCCGACCTGGAGCGGGTCGAGCGCAAGCTGCTGGCGTTGTGGGAGGCGATCCGGCAGGCGACCGAGTCGGGTGAGTGGCGGCCGCGGCCGACGAAGCTGTGCGGCTGGTGCGACCACCAGGCGCACTGCCCGGAGTTCGGGGGCACTCCCCCGCCGTATCCGCTGCCGGTGAGGTCGGCGGGATCCGGGGACGTGGCGCAGGGCAGAATGGGCGCGGACTAGCAGAAGGAGACTCACCGTGGCCATCCGTGTCCTACTGGTCGACGACCAGCCGCTGCTGCGTACCGGGTTCCGGATGATCCTGGAGGCGGAGCAGGACATCGCGGTCGTGGGCGAGGCCGGGGACGGCCTGCAGGCCCTCGACCAGGTGCGGGCCCTCCAGCCGGACGTCGTGCTGATGGACATCCGGATGCCGCGGATGGACGGGGTGGAGGCGACCCGGCAGATCACCGGGCCGGGGCGGGACGGTCCGGCGAAGGTGCTGGTGCTGACCACGTTCGATCTGGACGAGTACGTCGTGGAGGCGCTGCGTGCGGGCGCCAGTGGCTTCCTGCTGAAGGACGCCCCGGCGAACGAGCTGGTGCAGGCGATCCGGGTGGTGGCCAACGGTGAGGCGATGCTGGCGCCGAGCATCACCCGCCGGCTGCTGGACAAGTACGCGACACATCTGCCGTCCGGTGAGGAGCCGGTGCCGGACACCCTGCACACGCTCACCGACCGTGAGGTGGAGGTGCTGAAGCTGGTGGCGCGGGGGTTGTCGAACGCGGAGATCGCCGCGGACCTGTTCGTCAGCGAGACGACGGTGAAGACGCATGTCGGGCATGTGCTGACCAAGCTGGGGCTGCGGGACCGCGTGCAGGCCGCGGTGTACGCGTACGAGAGCGGGCTGGTGCGCCCCGGCGCCCAGTAGCAGAGGCTCAGCAGCAGAAGGCACCGGGCGTACGACGCGAAGGGCGCCCCTCTCCGAGTGGAGAGGGGCGCCCTTCGCGTCGTACCGGACCCGGCGTCAGCTGCTGGAGCCGCGGCCGAGCTCCCACAGCTGGAGGCTGGCGGAGGAGTTGAGGGCGTAGGCGACGCCCGTGATGTCGTCGCGGGCGGCGACGTACTGCTTGCCCTGCCACAGCGGGAGCAGCGGGACGTCGTCGGCGACGGCGTCCTGGATCTGGGTCAGGCTGCCGGAGGCGCTGGCCCGGTCGGCCTCGCGGCGGGACTCGGGGAGCAGCGTCTTGATGATCTTGTTGTTGACGTACGGCGACTGGAGGAAGTTGTCCTTGTCGAGGAACGGCGCCAGGAAGTTGTCGGCGTCCGGGAAGTCGGGGAACCAGCCCATGCCGTAGACGTCGTACTCGCCCTTGCGCTCGGCGACCTGGTACGTCTTCCACAGGGTGCCCTGGATGCTGACGTCGAACAGGCCGCTGTCGTTGAGCTGCTTCTGGAGAACCTCGAACTCCTGCTTGGTGGCCGAGCCGTAGTGGTCGGTCGTGTAGTGCAGGGTGAGCTTCACCGGGGTGGTGATGTTCGCGGCGGCGAGCGTGTTCCTGGCCTTGGAGACGCTGGGGTCGCCGTACTTGTTGAAGAAGGAGTTCGAGTGCCCGGTCACGGAGGCCGGGACCAGCGAGTACAGCGGTTCGGCCTGGGAGCCGTAGACCTTGGCGACGAGGGAGGCGCGGTCGATGATCTGGGCCATCGCCTCGCGGACGGCCTTGGACTTGACCGTGGGGGCGTCGGTGTTGAAGCCGAGGTAGCGGATCTCCAGGCCGGGCATCTCGACGAGGTCGACGTTGGAGTCGTCGCCGGCGTCGAGCTTGTTGATCTGCGCGGGCGACATGGTGCGGGTCATGACGTCGATGTCGCCCTTGTCGATCGCCTTGCCCATGGCGTCGGCGTCGTCGTAGGAGCGCAGGACGACCTGCTGGTTGTTGACCTTCACGCTGCCCTTGTAGTTGGGGTTCTTGGTGAAGGTGGCGGAGACGATCGCGTCGTCCTTGACGTCGGCCTTGAAGGTGTACGGGCCGGAGCCGTCGATGCCGAAGCCGTCGCGGAGCTTGTTCTCGTCGTAGTCCTTCGGGTTCACGATGCCCGCGACCGGGGTGGACAGCTTGTACGGGAAGGTGGCGTCGGCCGACCTGAGGTGGAAGACGACCTCGCGGTCACCCTGCGTCTCGATGGTGTCGATGTTCGTGAGCAGTCCGTAGGGACCACCGACGGCCTTGATGCGCAGGGCCCGTTCGATGGACCACTTGACGTCCTTGGCGGTGACGGGGGTGCCGTCGGAGAACTTCAGGCCCTCGCGCAGCTTGCAGGCGTAGCGCTCGCTGCCGCTGTCGGTGAAGGAGCAGCTCTCGGCCGCGTCGGGGACCGGGTCGCCCTCGCCCTTGGGCTGGGACATGAGGGTCTGCACGGTCTGCCGCAGGATGTTCCAGCCGCCGACGTCGTAGGAGTAGGCGGGGTCCAGGGGCGCCGGGGCGTCCTTCGTGGCGGTGAACCTGTCCGTGGTGCCGACGACGATCGCGTCGCCACTATTGCTCCCACTGCCGGATCCCCCGCACGCGGCGAGAACCGGAGTGAGCAGGCCGACCACGGCCGGCAGCACCAAAGTCTTGCGGTTCATGCTCGAAGTTCTCCAGAGCTGTTCGTGTCCGTGTATCCGGCATCCATGGGGTGTCGACGCAAGATCACGGGGATAGCGGCGATGTTCTCGCGATGAGATTAGTCGGCGGCCGCAGGGGGGTTGGCAGGAGCGTGAGTTGAGGCCTCATCACGCAGTGGAACCGGGCGCGGACAGACCGAAAACCCGACAGCGGCAGGATTAGTGCAGCCTCTCCCCAATCGGGACACAAGGGCACCGGTTTTCCCCCCGTTCGGGGGTGGACGGCACACGTCGGCAACGTTGTCGACCCTCGTGCACGTGGGGAACGTCACACATGAAACGGGGCGGCCGGGTATCGGAATTCAGCCCGTCGAACAGTTGCGAATTCCGTTGAGTGATCTCTGCGGAGTTTTCCGCAATGGTCATTGCACGCTGGGTGAACGGCTAGGGCACTTGAGTCATCAGTCCGTGCAGAAATGCCAGGTCGACCTCTTCCAGGGAGGTGACCACGGTGCGTCGTTCGGCGGGGGTGATCGGCGCGACGGACGGTACGGCGACCACCTGGCAGCCGGCGGCCTCGGCGGCGGCGACGCCGGTCGCGGTGTCCTCGACGACCGCGCACCTGGCGGGATCCACCCCGAGGCCGGCGGCGGCGAGGAGGTAGGGGTCCGGGTACGGCTTGGTGCGCGAGACCTCGTCTCCGGCGATGGACAGGGTGAAGTGCTGCGGGCCGAGGACGGTCAGGACGCGGTCGATGATGCGCCGGTGCGAGGCGGAGACCAGGGCGGTCGGGATCTGCTGTTCGTACAGTTCGGCGAGGAGTCGCCGGGCGCCCGGCATCAGCGGCAGGGCGGCACCGATGCGCTCCTCGAAGCCGTCGTTGAGCAGCACGCTGAGCTCGGCGAGCGTGATGGCCGCGCCGGTGGCCTCGATGAGGAACCCGGCACTGCGGGTCATGGGACCGCCGACCACGACATGGCGCCAGGAGTCGTCGAGGGCGTGACCGAGGCGGGCGAAGACCTCCACCTCGACGTCCCACCAGAAGCCCTCGGTGTCCACCAGGGTGCCGTCCATGTCGAGGAGAACCGCTTGCAGGGCCGACCCTTCGGCCGTACGGGTTCCGAGCGCGGGGACCGTGCTGGTCATCCGGGCGCACCTCCTTGAGGGACGAGCAGGCCGGCTCCCGCGCGGGGAACCGGCCTGCTGTGGACCGACCAGTGTACGACTTATCCGATCAGTGTGCTGTGTGTGACACGTCTCGGTGTCGGCGTACCGCTCAGCGTGCGTTGAAGTACTTCGCCTCCGGGTGGTGGATCACGATCGCGTCCGTGGACTGCTCGGGGTGCAGCTGGAACTCCTCGGACAGGTGGACGCCGATGCGCTCCGGCTGGAGCAGGTCGGCGATCTTGGCGCGGTCCTCCAGGTCGGGGCAGGCGCCGTAGCCGAGGGAGAAGCGGGCGCCCCGGTACTTCAGGGCGAACATGTCCTCGACGTCGGCCGGGTCCTCGCCGGCGAAGCCGAGTTCGGAGCGCACGCGCGCGTGCCAGTACTCGGCGAGGGCCTCGGCGAGCTGGACGGACAGGCCGTGCAGCTCGAGGTAGTCGCGGTAGGCGTTGGCCTCGAACAGCTTGGCGGTCTGCTCGCCGATGCGGGAGCCGACGGTGACGACCTGGAGGCCGACCACGTCCGTCTCCCCCGACTCCTCCGGGCGGAAGAAGTCGGCGAGGCACAGGCGGCGGCCGCGGCGCTGGCGGGGGAAGGTGAACCGGGTGCGTTCGTTGCCGCGGTCGTCCAGGATGATCAGGTCGTCGTCCTTGGAGACGCACGGGAAGTAGCCGTAGACCACGGCCGCCTCCAGCAGGTTCTCCGTCTGGAGCCGGTCGAGGAGCCCGCGCAGCCGGGGCCGTCCCTCCGTCTCGACGAGTTCCTCGTACGACGGTCCCTCGCCGGTGCGCGCCTGCTTGAGGCCCCACTGGCCCTTGAACAGGGCGCCCTCGTCGAGCCAGCCGGCGTACTCCTTGAGCTGGATGCCCTTGATGACGCGGCTGTCCCAGAACGGCGGGGTGGGCACCGGGTTGTCGACGGCGACGTCGGAGCGGACATGGCCCTCCTCGGGCCGCTCCTCGACCTCGACGGTGGCGGCCTGCCGGACCCGGCGCTGCTTCAGCTCCGGCAGGACGGCGCCGGGCACACCGCGCTTGACGCCGATGAGGGCGTCCATCAGGCGCAGGCCCTCGAAGGCGTCGCGGGCGTAGCGGACCTCGCCCTCGTAGAGCTCGTGCAGGTCCTGTTCGACATAGGCACGGGTGAGGGCGGCGCCGCCGAGGATGACCGGGTAGGTGGCGGCGAGGCCGCGCTGGTTCAGCTCCTCCAGGTTCTCCTTCATGATCACCGTGGACTTGACCAGCAGGCCGGACATGCCGATGACGTCGGCGCGGTGCTCGTCGGCGGCCTCCAGGATCGCGGAGACGGGCTGCTTGATGCCGAGGTTGACGACGTTGTAGCCGTTGTTGGAGAGGATGATGTCGACGAGGTTCTTGCCGATGTCGTGGACGTCGCCGCGGACGGTGGCCAGCACGATGGTGCCCTTGCCCTCGGTGTCCGACTTCTCCATGTGCGGTTCGAGGTGGGCGACGGCGGCCTTCATGACCTCGGCGGACTGCAGGACGAACGGCAGCTGCATCTGGCCGGAGCCGAACAGCTCGCCGACGACCTTCATGCCGTCGAGCAGGGTCTCGTTGACGATGTCGAGGGCGGCGCGGGTCTCCAGGGCCTCGTCGAGGTCGGCCTCCAGGCCGTTGCGCTCGCCGTCGATGATCCGGCGCTTGAGGCGCTCCTCCAGCGGGAGGGCGGCCAGTTCCTCGGCCTTGCCCGCCTTGAGGGACTTGGCGGTGGCGCCCTCGAAGAGCTGCATCAGCTTCTGCAGGGGGTCGTAGCCCTCGGTGCGGCGGTCGTGGATGAGGTCGAGGGCGGTCCCCACCTCCTCCTCGCTGAAGCGGGCGATCGGGAGGATCTTGCTGGCGTGCACGATCGCCGAGTCCAGGCCCGCCTTGACGCACTCGTCGAGGAAGACGGAGTTCAGCAGGATGCGGGCGGCCGGGTTGAGGCCGAAGGAGATGTTGGACAGGCCCAGGGTGGTCTGGACGTCGGGGTGGCGACGCTTGAGTTCGCGGATCGCCTCGATGGTGGCGATGCCGTCCTTGCGGGACTCCTCCTGACCGGTGCAGATGGTGAAGGTCAGGGTGTCGATGAGGATGTCGGACTCGTGGATGCCCCAGTTGCCGGTCAGGTCCTCGATCAGCCGTTCGGCGATCTCGACCTTCTTCTCGGGGGTGCGGGCCTGGCCCTCCTCGTCGATGGTCAGCGCGATCAGGGCGGCGCCGTGCTCGCGCGCCAGCCTGGTGACCTTCGCGAACCGGGAGTCGGGGCCGTCGCCGTCCTCGTAGTTGACGGAGTTGATGACCGCGCGGCCGCCGAGCTTCTCCAGGCCGGCCTGGATGACGTCGACCTCGGTGGAGTCGAGGACGATCGGGAGGGTGGAGGCGGTGGCGAAGCGGCCGGCCAGCTCCTCCATGTCGGCGACGCCGTCCCGGCCGACGTAGTCCACGCAGAGGTCCAGCATGTGGGCGCCCTCGCGGATCTGCTCGCGGGCCATCTCCACACAGTCGTCCCAGCGGGCCGCGAGCATGGCCTCGCGGAACTTCTTGGAGCCGTTGGCGTTGGTGCGCTCGCCGATGGCCAGGTAGGAGGTGTCCTGGCGGAACGGCACGGTCTGGTACAGGGAGGCGGCGCCGGGCTCGGGGCGCGGGCTGCGCTCGGGCGGGGTGACGCCCCGGACGCGTTCGACGACCTGGCGCAGGTGCTCGGGGGTGGTGCCGCAGCAGCCGCCGATGAGCGACAGGCCGTAGTCGCGGACGAAGTTCTCCTGGGCGTCGGCCAGGCCCTCGGGTCCGAGCGGGAAGTGCGCGCCGTCCTTGGTGAGGACCGGCAGACCGGCGTTCGGCATGCACAGCAGCGGGATGCGGGAGTGCCGGGTGAGGTAGCGCAGGTGTTCGCTCATCTCGGCGGGGCCGGTCGAGCAGTTCAGGCCGATCATGTCGATGCCGAGCGGCTCCAGCGCGGTCAGCGCGGCGCCGATCTCGGAGCCGAGCAGCATGGTGCCGGTGGTCTCGAAGGCCATCGAGACCAGGAGCGGGACCTCCACGCCGAGCGCGTCCATGGCGCGGCGGGCGCCGAGCACGGAGGACTTGGTCTGCAGCAGGTCCTGGGTGGTCTCGACGATCAGCGCGTCGGCGCCGCCGGTGAGCAGGCCCTCGGCGTTCTGCTGGAAGCCGTCGCGGAGGGTGACGTAGGGGACGTGGCCGAGGGTGGGCAGCTTGGTGCCGGGGCCGATGGAGCCGAGGACCCAGCGGGGGCGGCCGTCCCGGGCGGTGAAGTCGTCGGCGGTCTCGCGGGCGATGCGGGCACCGGCCTCGGACAGCTCGTGGACGCGCTCGGGGATGTCGTACTCGGCCATGGCCGAGTGGTTGGCCCCGAAGGTGTTGGTCTCGACGCAGTCGACGCCCACGGAGAAGTACGCCTCGTGGACCGAGCGGACGATGTCGGGGCGGGTCAGGTTCAGGATCTCGTTGCAGCCTTCGAGCTGCTGGAAGTCCTCGAGGGTGGGGTCCTGCGCCTGGAGCATGGTGCCCATGGCGCCGTCGGCGACCACCACACGGCTGGCGAGCGCCTCTCGGAGCGCGGACACCCGGGTCCGGCTGTCGGCGGAAGGGGACGGTGGCGACGAGGCCATGAAGGGGCTCCCTTGGATGCGACGGCTGTCGGCTATGCGGTTTCCCCGGGCTCACCCGGGTACGGACGCACGGCGCCAGCGTAACCGGGAGTGGGCCCGGATGGGCAGGGCGTCCATGTGGCGGACGAGTGAGGCGGGGGCCCGTCAGGGACGTATGGCCTGGTGATGGCGGATCATGCGACGGTCCGGGCGATCCGTCCGGACCCGTCACGGAGTGGTCACGGGTGCCCGGCCGAGGTGGCCGGTCCGCCACCTGTGATGTAACAGGTGTCGACCGACCATTGGCGGGGAGTCGACATGGACCGGTAGTGTTCGACATTGCCGAACACCGGTTTACGGCGGTCGTGACGGAGAGTTCCACAGGGGACGGAGGCAGGACGGCGATGGCACGGAACATCCAGTCGCTCGAACGGGCGGCCGCGATGCTGCGGCTGCTCGCGGGCGGCGAGCGGCGGCTCGGCCTGTCGGACATCGCCTCGTCACTGGGTCTCGCCAAGGGCACCGCCCACGGGATACTGCGCACCCTCCAGCTGGAGGGGTTCGTGGAGCAGGACGAGGCGTCGGGGCGCTACCAGCTGGGCGCGGAACTGCTCCGGCTCGGCACCACCTACCTGGACGTGCACGAACTGCGCGCGCGGGCGCTGGTGTGGACGGACGACCTGGCCCGCTCCAGCGGGGAGAGCGTCTATCTGGGCGTTCTCCACCAGCAGGGCGTGCTGATCGTGCACCACGTGTTCCGGCCGGACGACAGCCGGCAGGTGCTGGAGATCGGGGCGATGCAGCCGCTGCACTCCACGGCCCTGGGCAAGGTGCTGTCGGCCTACGACCCCGTCGCGCACAGCGAGGCCCTGGAGGCCGACCGCAAACCCTTCACGGACCGTACGACGTGCGAGCTGGACGCGTTCGAGCACATCCTCGACATCACGCGCGCGCGTGGGTACGCGGCCGACGTGGAGGAGACCTGGGAGGGCGTGGCGTCGGTGGCGGCACCGATCCACGACCGGCGGCGGATGCCGGTGGGCGCGGTGGGCATCACGGGGGCGGTGGAACGGCTGTGCCGGGACGGGGAGTTGACACCGGAGCTGATCGCCGCGGTGCGGGACTGCGCCCGCGCGGTGTCGCGGGACCTGGGGGCGGGGCGGTTCTGACCGTCCGCCGCTGATCGTCGTTCGAGGCCGGTTCGCCTGTCGGTGGACCGGCCTCGGTCGTACCCTGAAGTGGACAAAGCAGGGCATAACCGCAGTTCAGTGAGCCTTCCGTGGCATTTCCGGCCCCGTAAGCCCGACAAAGATCGATAACTCACGGCAGTCAATAACGATCGTGCTTTCGATAACAGAACCCTTGACGCACATGTGACGCCGGGGCGAGACTCCCGTCCATCGGTCGGCATTGTCGAACACCTACCGGCAATACGCGCTAGAGTGTGACAACGCCAAGGGCCGGATTCGCTCTCACCCCCGAGGGCGCCAACACCCCGAAGGGACTCGGGGTTCGGCTTCCCTGGACGAAGGACAAAGGAGTCGCGGGTGTCCAGCTCCGACATCTTCATCGGCGAGACCATCGGTACCGCCATACTCATCCTGCTCGGCGGCGGCGTGTGCGCCGCCGTCACGCTCAAGGCCTCCAAGGCCCGTAACGCCGGCTGGCTCGCCATCGCCTTCGGTTGGGGCTTCGCCGTCCTGACGGCCGTCTACATCTCCGGACCGCTGTCCGGTGCCCACCTCAACCCGGCCGTCACGGTCGCTCTCGCGATCAAGAACAGTGACTGGAGCAACGTCCCGGTCTACTTCGCCGGCCAGCTGCTCGGCGCGATGATCGGCGCCGCCCTGGTGTGGGTCGCCTACTACGGCCAGTTCCAGGCGCACCTCACCGACAAGGAGATCGTCGGCGGCCCGGGCGCGCAGACCACCTCGGCCAAGGCCGTCGAGGCCCAGGAGAAGGGCGCGGGACCGGTCCTCGGCGTCTTCTCCACCGGTCCCGAGATCCGGAACGCGGTGCAGAACCTCGCGACGGAGATCATCGGCACCGTCGTGCTGATCCTCGCGGTCCTCACCCAGGGCCTCAACGACAAGGGCAACGGCCTCGGCGTGCTCGGCGGCCTGATCACCGCCCTGGTGGTCGTCTCGATCGGTCTGTCGCTCGGCGGCCCGACGGGGTACGCCATCAACCCCGCCCGTGACCTCGGCCCGCGTATCGTGCACGCGCTCCTTCCGCTGCCCAACAAGGGCGGTTCCGACTGGAGCTACGCCTGGATCCCGGTGGTCGGTCCGCTGATCGGCGGAGCCATCGCGGCAGGCATCTACAACGTCGCCTTCGCTTAAGACACAGGCTCGCGCCGTACCGCCAGCCCACCACGGATCTTCGAGGAGCACACAGTGACCGACGCCCACACCGCAGGCCCCTTCATCGCCGCGATCGACCAGGGCACGACCTCCAGCCGCTGCATCGTCTTCGACAAGGACGGCCGTATCGTCTCGGTCGACCAGAAGGAGCACGAGCAGATCTTCCCCAAGCCGGGCTGGGTCGAACACAACGCCAACGAAATCTGGACCAACGTCCAGGAAGTCGTCGCCGGGGCCATCCAGAAGGCCGGCATCACCCGCGACGACATCAAGGCCATCGGCATCACCAACCAGCGCGAGACCACCGTGCTGTGGGACAAGAACACCGGTGAGCCCGTCCACAACGCCATCGTCTGGCAGGACACCCGCACCGACGCCCTCTGCCGCGAGCTGGGCCGCAACGTCGGCCAGGACCGCTTCCGCCGCGAGACCGGCCTCCCGCTGGCGTCCTACTTCGCCGGCCCGAAGGCCCGCTGGCTGCTCGACCACGTCGACGGCCTCAAGGAGCGCGCCGAGGCGGGCGACATCCTCTTCGGCACCATGGACACCTGGGTCATCTGGAACCTGACCGGTGGTGTCAACGGCGGCAAGCACGTCACCGACGTGACCAACGCCTCCCGCACCCTTCTCATGAACCTGCACACCACGCAGTGGGACGAGAAGATCGCCGAATCCATCGGCGTGCCGCTGCAGATCCTCCCCGAGATCCGCTCCTCCGCCGAGGTCTACGGCGAGGTGACCGGCGGCAAGCTCGGCGACCTGCTCGGCGGCATCCCGGTCGCCTCCGCGCTCGGCGACCAGCAGGCGGCCCTGTTCGGCCAGACCTGCTTCTCCGAGGGCGAGACCAAGTCCACCTACGGCACCGGCACCTTCATGGTGATGAACACCGGTGACAAGATCATCAACTCCTACGCGGGCCTGCTGACCACGGTCGGCTACAAGATCGGCGACCAGCCGACCGTGTACGCGCTGGAGGGCTCGATCGCCGTCACCGGCTCGCTGGTGCAGTGGATGCGCGACCAGATGGGCCTGATCTCCACCGCGGCCGAGATCGAGACGCTGGCGCTCTCGGTCGAGGACAACGGCGGCGCCTACTTCGTGCCGGCCTTCTCCGGTCTGTTCGCCCCGCACTGGCGTTCCGACGCCCGCGGTGTGATCGCCGGCCTGACCCGGTACGTCACCAAGGCGCACCTGGCCCGTGCGGTCCTGGAGGCCACCGCCTGGCAGACCCGCGAGATCGCGGACGCCATGACCAAGGACTCCGGCGACGAGCTGGTGACCCTGAAGGTCGACGGTGGCATGACCGCCAACAACCTGCTGATGCAGCAGCTCGCCGACGTCCTGGACGCGCCCGTGGTGCGCCCGATGGTCGCGGAGACCACCTGCCTCGGCGCCGCCTACGCCGCCGGCCTCGCCGTCGGCTTCTGGTCCAGCACCGACGAACTGCGCGCCAACTGGCGCCGGGCCGCCGAATGGACCCCCCGCATGGACGCGGCGACCCGCGACCGTGAGTACAAGAACTGGCTCAAGGCCGTCGACCGGACCATGGGCTGGATCGACGACGACGAGAGCTGAGCCGACGAGAGCCCACCAGCTCTGACGAGGAGTAAGAACCCGACATGACCAGTCAGTCCACCCTGCAGTCCGTGCCTGCCCTGGGGACGCACCCGGCCTCCGGCTCGCTTCCGAGCCGGGCCGAGACCAGGGAGCAGCTCTCCAAGGCGTCGTACGACCTTCTTGTGATCGGCGGCGGCATCCTGGGCATCTCCACCGCCTGGCACGCCGCGCAGTCCGGGCTCAGGGTGGCACTGGTCGACGCCGGCGACTTCGCCGGCGCCACCTCCTCCGCCTCCTCCAAGCTCCTCCACGGCGGTCTGCGCTACCTGCAGACCGGCGCGGTGAAGCTGGTCGCGGAGAACCACTTCGAGCGCCGTGCGGTCTCCCGCCAGGTGGCCCCCCACCTGGCGAACCCGCTCACGTTCTACCTCCCCGTGTACAAGGGCGGTCCGCACGGCGCGGCGAAGCTCGGAGCGGGCGTGTTCGCCTACTCCGCGCTCTCCGCCTTCGGTGACGGCGTCGGTCACCTGCTCTCCCCCGCCCGGGCCCAGCAGGACGTGCCGGAGCTGCGCACCGAGAACCTGAAGGCCGTGGCCGTGTACGGCGACGACCAGATGAACGACGCCCGCATGGCGCTGATGACGGTCCGCGCGGCCGTCGAGGCGGGCGCGGTCGTCCTCAACCACGCCCAGGTCACCGGCCTGCGCTTCACCAAGGGCCGGGTCACGGGCGCCGACCTCAAGGACGCCGTCTCCGGCGAGGAGTTCGGCGTCAACGCCCGCCTGGTGCTGAACGCGACCGGCCCCTGGGTCGACCACCTGCGCCGGATGGAGGACCCGAACGCGGCCCCGTCCATCCGTCTGTCCAAGGGCGCGCACCTGGTGCTGAAGCGGACCTCCCCCTGGAAGGCCGCGCTCGCCACCCCCATCGACAAGTACCGGATCACCTTCGCCCTCCCCTGGGAGGACATGCTGCTGCTCGGCACCACCGACGAGGAGTACGAGGGCGACCCGGCGGACGTCGCCGTCACCGAGAAGGACATAGCCCAGATCCTGGACGAGGCCGCGTTCTCGGTCCGGGACCAGCAGCTGCGGCGTGACCTGATCACCTACTCCTTCGCCGGCCTGCGGGTGCTGCCCGGCGGCCCCGGCAGCACCGCGAAGGCGAAGCGCGAGACCGTGGTCACCGAGGGCAGGGGCGGCATGCTGTCCGTCGCGGGCGGCAAGTGGACCACCTTCCGGCACATCGGCCGCACCGTGATGCAGAAGCTGGAGGCGCTGCCGGGCCACCCGCTCGGCGACGACTTCGAGCCGATCTCCTCGCTGCCGAAGAAGCTGCCGCTGCCCGGAGTCGCCAACCCCCGTGCCGTCGCCCACCGGCTCCTGGTGGACCACCCGGCGCCCGGTCCCCGGATGGCCGCCGACACGGCCAAGCACCTGGCCACCCACTACGGTTCGCTGGCCTTCGACATCGCCCGCATCGCCAACGAGCACCCGGAGCTGGCCGAGCGCGTCCACCCGGACGCGCCGGAGATCTGGGCGCAGGTCGTCTGGGCCCGCGACCACGAGTGGGCCGAGACCGCCGACGACGTGCTGCGCCGCCGCACCACCCTGACGATCCGCGGCCTGGCCACGGACGACGTCAGGGCCAAGGTCCAGGACCTGCTCGACAAGAAGTAGCCGGTCCTCAGACGTAGCCGGTCCTGCGCTGGGCGGCTCCCCTCCCCGGGAGCCGCCCTTTCGCGTCCCCTTCCGTAGGACCGGACCCCGACCGGCCCGGGCGTGCGCCCCTGGCCGGGCCGCATAATGTGGCCAGAGACATCGGATGTCTCAACTACAGGGAGGCCGGTATGGCAGTCACCGACGAGGCGATCGAGAAGATCAAGGACATGATCGTCTCGGGTGCGCTGCGCCCCGGTGACCGGTTGCCCAAGGAGAGCGAACTCGCCGCCGAGCTCGGCCTGTCCCGCAACTCGCTCCGGGAGGCGGTGCGCGCCCTGTCGCTGATCCGGATCCTCGACGTGCGGCAGGGCGACGGCACCTACGTCACCAGCCTCGACCCGCAGCTGCTCCTGGAGGCGATGAGCTTCGTCGTCGACTTCCACCGCGACGACACGGTCCTGGAGTTCCTCGCGGTGCGCCGGATCCTGGAGCCGGCCGCGACCGCGATGGCCGCCTCCCGGATCAGTGAGCAGCAACTGGACGCGCTGGCATCCCAGTTGGACGCGCTCGGCGGCGCGCCCTCGGTGGAGGAGCTGGTCGCCAGCGATCTGGAGTTCCACCGGGGCATCGTGCAGAGCTCGGGAAACTCGGTGCTCTGCTCGCTTCTTGACGGCCTGTCCGGGCCGACCACCAGGGCCCGGATCTGGCGCGGGCTGACCCAGGAGGACGCGGTGGCGCGCACCCTGCACGAGCATCGCGCGATCCTGGCCGCGCTGCGCGACCGGGACGCGGAGGCGGCCCGTTCCTGGGCGACCGTGCACATCGCGAGCGTGGAGCAGTGGCTGCGCAGCAGCCTGTGAAGCGCTTGCTGCGCGGGGCCGGTTGCTCGCCGAAACGAAGTGTTCGAGGCGGGCGAACGGGGCAGTGATCCGTTCACTCCCCCGTGCAAGGGGGCTGCGGGCGCCCCCGCTCGACGCCGTAAGGTTGGGGCGTACGCGAGGGCACGTCGGAAGGAGGCACTGGGTGATCGAGCTGGAGGGGGTTCCCGAGCTGATCGACCCAGTCATGGTGGCCGCGTTCGAAGGCTGGAACGATGCCGGTGACGCCGCCTCCACCGCGGTCGCGCACCTGGAGCGGGAGTGGAAGGGCGAGGTGTTCGCGGCGCTCGACGCCGAGGACTACTACGACTTCCAGGTGAACCGCCCCACGGTGTGGATGGACGCCGGCGTGCGCAAGATCACCTGGCCGACGACGCGGTTGTCGGTGGTCCGGGTCGGCGGGGACAAGCCGCGGGACCTGGTGCTGGTCAGAGGCATCGAGCCGTCCATGCGCTGGCGGTCGTTCTGCAACGAGCTGCTCGGCTTCGCCCACGAGCTGGGCGTGGAGCTGGTGGTCGTGCTGGGCGCGCTGCTCGGCGACACCCCGCACACGCGTCCGGTGCCGGTCAGCGGGGTCACGTCCGACTCCGACCTGGCTCAGCGGATGGACCTGGAGGAGACCAAGTACGAGGGTCCGACGGGCATCGTCGGGGTTCTCCAGGAGGCGTGCACGCACGCGGGCGTCCCGGCGGTCTCGCTGTGGGCGGCGGTGCCGCACTACGTCTCGCAGCCGCCCAACCCGAAGGCCACGCTGGCCCTCCTGAACCGTCTGGAGGACCTGCTCGACCTGCGGATCCCGCTGGGTGAGCTGGCCGAGGACGCGCGCGCCTGGCAGGTGGGCGTGGACCAGCTGGCCGCGGAGGACAGCGAGGTCGCCGAGTACGTGCAGACGCTGGAGGAGGCCCGGGACACCGCGGAGCTGCCGGAGGCGTCCGGTGAGGCGATCGCCCGGGAGTTCGAGCGCTATCTGAGGCGCCGGGACGTGAGCCCGCCCGGCGGCCACGCCACGGCGGACGGCACCGACAGCGGGTCGTACCTGCGGGACAGTCCGGCGGGTCCGGGCGGCAAGGGGCGCCCGCCCCGGGCGCCGAAGCCCGATGCGCCCGGGAACACCGGGGACGGCAGGGACGCCGGGCCGGACGGCAGGGACGCCGGGCCGGACGGCGAGGATTCTTCCGAGGACTGAGTGCGCCCACGCGGCGGAGCCGCATGGTGCGACAGCCCCGCTCCCTTCAGGGCGCGGGGCTGTCGGCGTCTGCCTTACAGGGCCACGCCCAGCAGGGCGTCCACCGCTCGGGACACGACGCCCGGTGCGCCCGGGTCCGTGCCGCCCTGCTCCTGCTGGAGTGCCGCCCAGCGGTCCACCGCCGCCAGTGCGGCGGGCGCGTCCAGGTCGTTGCTGAGGGCCTCGCGGATCTCCTCCACCAGGGCCTCGGCGGGCGGGCCGTCGGGGCGGGAGACCGCCGCGCGCCAGCGGGCGAGGCGCTCCTCGGCGTCCCGCAGCACCTGGTCGGTCCACTCCCAGTCGGTGCGGTAGTGGTGGGAGTGCAGCGCCAGCCGGATCGCGGCCGGGTCGACGCCGTCCTGGCGGAGCCGGGAGACGAAGACCAGGTTGCCCTTGGACTTGGACATCTTCTCGCCGTCGAGCCCGACCATGCCGGCGTGCACGTAGGCCTTGGCCATCGGGAACTCGCCGGTGAGCACCTGGGCGTGCGAGGCGCCCATCTCGTGGTGCGGGAAGGCCAGGTCGGAGCCGCCGCCCTGGACGTCGAAGGTCATCCCGAGGTGGTCGAGGGCGATGGCCACGCACTCGATGTGCCAGCCCGGCCGGCCACGGCCGAGGGAGCCGCCGTCCCAGCTGGGTTCGCCCTCGCGGGCGGCCATCCACAGCATCGGGTCGAGGGGGTTCTTCTTGCCGGGGCGGTCCGGGTCGCCGCCGCGCTCGGCGGACAGCAGCCGCATCGCGGCCGCGTCGAGGCCGGAGACCTTGCCGAAGTGGGGGTCGGAGCCGACCGAGAAGTAGATGTCGCCTTCGAGTTCGTAGGCGGCGCCGAGGTCGCGCAGTCGCTCGACGAGCGGCACGATGCCGGGTATCGCCTCGACCGCGCCTATGTAGTGCTGCGGCGGCAGCATCCTGAGGGCGGTCATGTCCTCGCGGAAGAGGGTCGTCTCCTGCTCGGCGAGGGCGACCCAGTCGACACCGTCGCGCTGCGCGCGTTCGAGCAGCGGGTCGTCGACGTCCGTCACGTTCTGGACGTAGTGCACCTGCCGCTTGGTGTCCAGCCACACGCGCTGGACCAGGTCGAACGCGTTGTAGGTCGCCGCGTGCCCCATGTGGGTCGCGTCGTACGGCGTGATGCCGCAGACGTAGATACGGGCGACAGGACCGGGGTCGAGGGTGACGGGTCCGCCGGTCGCGGTGTCGTGGATCCTCAGGTCGCGGCCCTGACCAGGCAGGGCGGGGACCTCGGAAGCGGGCCAGGCATGCATGTACATGAGCGTAACCGGACCCGAGTTCGGTATACGAACCGGACCGGGCCGGATGACGAAGAAGGCACTCTTGATCTTGCGGTCTGGGTGTGCTGTCCGGGCGTGGGGCGCGCGGGCGTGGCGTTCCTAGACGGGCGGCCAGGGAATGGCGGGCCACTCGCCGCTGGGCTCCGGGTGCGTCCCGGCGTTGAGCAGCGCGTCGACACGCGCGCGTGTGGCGTCGAGTTCGGCGGCGGTGATCAGCTCGGCCAGCCGGGCCCCCAGGGCCCCGTCGAGGGCCTCCCGGAGCGCCGTGAGGGCCTCGACGGCCTCCCCGGTGAGAGGCTCGCCCGCCCAGCCCCACAGCAGGGTGCGCAGCTTGTTGTCGACGTTGAAGGTGACGCCGTGGTCGATTCCGTAGAGCCGGCCGTCGGCGGTGGGCAGCAGGTGGCCGCCCTTGCGGTCGGCGTTGTTGATCACGGCGTCGAGGACGGCGAGCCGGCGCAGCCTGGCGTCGTCGGCGTGCACCAGCAGCGCGGTCTTCCCGTCGCCGACCTCGGCGAGCCCGATGGCCTTCCAGCCGGGCTCCGGCTCCTCGGCGTCCACCAGGGCCAGCAGTTCGGCGCCTTCCGGGTCGACGTCGATCCACAGCTGGCACATGCCCTCGCCGTACGGCCCGTCGCGCAGCACGGTCGGCGGGACCAGGTCCCAGCCCAGGGCCTCGGAGACCTCGTAGGCGGCCACCTCGCGCTGGGCCAGGGTGCCGTCGGGGAAGTCCCACAGGGGGCGTTCCCCGGCGACCGGCTTGTAGACGCAGGACGTCTCCGCACCGTCGTGCGCGACCGTGCAGAACAGCGCCGCGTTGGAGGCGTCGCGGATCCGGCCGCGTACCTTCAGCTCACCGTGGGCGAGCAGGCCGGCGGCGGTCACGCTCCGCGGCGGTATCCGTTCTGGCGCGGACATACGTGTCCTTCCGGGTCGAGCGGGAGGCTGCACAGCGGGCACGGCGGCCGCCCGGCGTTGACGACGTCCAGGGCGCGCTTGGCGAAGGCCCTGGCCTGCGCGCCGCTCAGCCGGACCCGCAGCATGGGGGGCCCGTTCTCCTCGTCCTGGAGGAGCCGCTCCTCGGCCTCGGCCAGGTCCTCCTCGGATTCGGCGTCCAGCTCCACCAGGGCCTGGGCCTCGACGATCATGCGCTCTTCCTCGCCGTCCCAGGCGAGCGCCATGGTGCCGACGCGGAACTCCTCCTCGATGGGGGTGTCCAGCGGGGCGGTGTCGGTGATCTCGTTGGGTGCGACGGCGGGGACGGCCGCGCTGCCGCCGCTGCGGCGTACGACCTCGTCGAGGAGTTCTTCCATGCGCTCGGCGAGCGCGGCGACCTGGGTCTTCTCCAGGGCCACGCTGGTCGTCCGGGTGCCGGCCGTGGCCTGGAGGAAGAACGTACGGCGTCCGGGCAGTCCGACCGTGCCCGCGATGAAGCGGTCCGGCGGATCGTAGAGGAACACCTGACGGGACACGTCCTGTCTCCATGGGAATCGGGGGTGCGTGGGAACGGACGGCGGCTACTGGACCGCCTGCGTGGATCGCTTCACCCTACTGCGGTCGGCGATCACGGCGCGCCGGCACCGCCCCCGACCGGTGCGTCTTCGCCGGGAGGTTCCTCGCGGGGGGCGAGGGAGGCGAAATCGCCGGTGTCCCCGAGGCGAACGAGAAACGGCCTGAGGCGGGTGTAACGGATCGCCGTGATGGAACACGGTTCGACGGAGATCCTCTGGAAGAGGTCGAGATGGAGACCGAGTGCGTCCGCGACGAGGGATTTGATGATGTCACCGTGCGAGCACATGAGATAGACGGCGTCGGAGCCGTGGTCGCGCTCCACGCGCGCGTTCCACTCGCGCACCGCCTCGGCCGCGCGGGTCGCCATGGCCCGCATCGACTCGCCGCCGGGGAACGCGGCCGCCGACGGGTGCGCCTGGACGACGTCCATGAGCGGCTCGTCCTTGAGTTCGGTCAGTTTGCGTCCGGACCAGTCGCCGTAGTGGGCCTCCCCGATCCGCTCGTCCGTGTGGACGGCGAGGTCGGGCCGGGCGTCGAGGAGCGGCCGTACCGTCTCCTGGCAGCGCTGCAGCGGGCTGGTGACGACCTCGGAGATCGGCAGGCCGGCCAGCCGGCCGGGCAGTGCGGCGGCCTGGGCGGCGCCGCGCTCGTCGAGGGCGACACCGGGCGTCCAGCCGGCGAGCAGCCCGGAGGTGTTGGCGGTGGACCGTCCGTGCCTTACGAGGATCAGCGTGGGCATGCGGCCCAGGGTAGGCGCAAGCCGGCGTGTGCAGGCGGGCGGGCGGCGGGAGAATACGCTCCGTGATCGTCGACTGCGCCATCTACCGGGGCGGGGAGCGGATGGAGACCCCGCAGGACTTCTCGGACGCCCTCGCGGAGGCACGCGCGCGTGGCGACAGCTTTCTGTGGATCGGCCTGTACGAGCCCACCGAGCGCGAGTTCGCCCTGGTCACCGACGAGTTCGGGCTGCATCCGCTGGCGGTGGAGGACGCCCTGACCGCGCACCAGCGGCCCAAACTGGAGGTGTACGACGACTCGCTGTTCGTCGTCCTGAAGCCGGTGACGTACGAGACGAAGACCGACACGGTGACCTCCGGCGAGCTGATGATCTTCGTCGGGGACTCCTTCGTGGTGACCGTGCGCCACGGGACGCCGTCGCCGCTCGGGGACATCCGGCGGCATCTGGAGGAGCAGCACGAGCTGCTCAAGCACGGTCCCACGGGGGTGCTGTACTCGATCTCCGACGCGGTCGTCGACCACTACCTGGAGGTCGCGACCGAGTTGCAGAACGACCTGGAGGAGGTGGAGGCCGAGGTGTTCTCGCCGGGCGGCGGCGGTTCCCGGCACACCGCGTCCCGGATCTACTCCTTCAAGCGGCAGATCCTGGAGTTCCGCCGCGCGACCGTGCCGCTGGCCGTGCCGATGACGAAGCTGGCGGGGACGGGTGCACACGGCGGCGCCTCGGTGCCGTTCGTGCACGAGGAGGCGCGGCCGTTCTTCCGGGACGTTAACGACCATCTGCTGCGGGTGAACGAGGGGGTGGAGGCCCTCGACCGGCTGGTGTCCGACGTCCTCAGCGCCCACCTCGCGCAGATGAGCGTGCGGCAGAACGACGACATGCGGAAGATCTCCGCGTGGGCGGCCATGGCGGCGGTGCCCACGATGATCGCCGGTGTCTACGGCATGAACTTCGACCACATGCCCGAGCTGCACTGGTTCTGGTCGTATCCCGCGGTGATCATGGTCATGGCGGTGCTGGAGACGGTGCTGTACCGGCTGTTCAAGCGGCGGGGATGGATGTGAGCGACGACCGGGGTCACTCCAGGGGCGTAACCGCGCGGGCGGCGGCGCGTTGTTCTCCGTGACGGCCGTGGCGGGGAAGACCCCCCGAGCCCCCACCACGGCCGCTGAACTCTCCCGCCGCGTCGCTCACGCGAGCCCGGCACGCTCCAGGGCCTCGGCACCGGCGCGGAGCGAGGCGAGCCGCTCGTCCAGGGTGAAGCCGGCGGGGGCGAGGGACAGGGTGGTCACCCCGGCGGCCGCGTAGGCCTTCATCCGGTCGGCGATCCGCGCCACGGACCCGAGCAGCGTGGTCCGGTCGATCAGGTCGTGCGGTACGGCGGCCGCCGCGCCGTTCTTGTCCCCGGACAGGTACTTGTCCTGGATCTCGGCGGCCTCCTGCTCGTAACCCATGCGCCGGGCGAGCTGGTTGTAGAAGTTCTGCTTGCGGCTGCCCATGCCGCCGACGTACAGCGCGGTGTACGGCCGGAAGGTGTCGGCGAGTGCCCGCACGTCGTTGTCGTCGCCGACGGCGAGGGGCAGCGTCGGGCAGACGTCGAACCCGTCGAGGGTCTTCCCGGCCTTCTCGCGGCCCGCGCGCAGGTACTTCACGGCCGTCTCCTCCAGGTGCTCGGCCGAGGGGAAGATCAGCAGGGCGCCGTCGGCGATCTCGCCGGTCTGCTCCAGGTTCTTCGGCCCGATGGCGGCGATGTAGACCGGGATGTGCTCGCGCTCGGGGTGCACGGTCAGTTTGATCGGCTTGCCGGGGCCGCCGGGCAGCGGCAGGGTCCAGTGCTCGCCCTCGTACGACAGCCGCTCGCGGGTCATCGCCCTGCGCACGATCTCCACGTACTCGCGGGTGCGGGAGAGCGGCTTGTCGAACTTGACGCCGTACCAGCCCTCGGAGACCTGCGGTCCCGAGACGCCGAGGCCGAGCCGGAAACGGCCGCCGGAGAGGGAGTCGAGGGTGGCGGCCGTCATCGCGGTCATGGCGGGCTGCCGGGCCGGGATCTGGAAGATGGCCGAGCCGACGTCGATGCGCTCGGTCTTGGCCGCGACCCAGCTGAGCACGGTGGCGGCGTCGGAGCCGTAGGCCTCGGCGGCCCAGCAGACGGCGTACCCGAGGCGCTCGGCCTCCTGCGCCACGGCCAGATTGTCCCCGTCCATCCCGGCACCCCAGTAGCCGAGGTTGATCCCGAGCTGCATGGCCGATCCCCTTACCGATCAGTAACGTCGCTGTCGCGAGAGACCTTAGCGTGCGGCGCCCCGCGGCCGGCCACCCCTCCACCGCTGGGAAATCGGTTATCCACAGGCAACCCAACGCACCAGCTCTGGCCAGTAATCTCGCGGACATGGAGCAGAGGCATCTCGGCCGTACCGGCCTGCGTGTGTCCAGAATCGGACTCGGCACCCTCACCTGGGGCCGGGACGTCGACGAGCACGACGCCGCGGACATGCTGAAGGCGTTCTGGGAGGCCGGCGGCACCCTCGTCGACACCGCGGACGTGTACGGCGACGGAGAGGCCGAGTACCTGCTCGGGCAGCTCATGGAAGGGCTGGTGCCCCGCCGGGACCTGGTCATCTCGACGAAGGCGGGCAGCGTCCCGGACCCGGACCGCCGCTTCGACGGCTCGCGCGGCCATCTGCTCGCCGCGCTGGACGCCTCCCTGGCCCGCCTCGGCACCGACCACGTCGACGTCTGGCACGTGCACGCCTACGATCCGGACACCCCCTTGGAGGAGACGCTCCAGGCCCTCGACCTGGCCGTCAGCAGCGGCCGGGCCCGCTACGCCGGGGTCTCCAACTTCTGCGGCTGGCAGCTGGCGAAGGCGGCCACCTGGCAGCTCGCGGCGCCCGGTACCCGCACCCGGCTGGCCAGCACCCAGCTGGAGTACTCGCTGCTCCAGCGGGGCGTGGAGCGCGAGGTGCTGCCGGCGGCGCTGGACCTGGGCATCGGCCTGCTGCCGTCCTCGCCGCTCGGCCGGGGCGTGCTGACCGCGAAGTACCGCGACGCCACTCCCCCGGACTCGCGGGGTGCCTCCGAGCATCTGGCGCCGTTCGTCGCGCCGTACCTCGACGACACCGCGACGCGGATCGTGGACGCGGTGCAGACCGCGGCCGACGGCCTGGCGGTGACACCGCTCCAGGTGGCGCTGGCCTGGGTGCGGGACCGGCCGGGCGTGGCCGCGCCGATCGTCGGCGCACGCAACGCGCAGCAGCTCACGGCGGCACTGTCAGTGGAGGCACTTACGCTTCCTGACGAGATCTGCCGGGCGCTCGACGACGTGTCGGCGCCCGTGCACCGCTATCCCGATCACGACTGGAGCACGCTGTGAGCACGGAGCCGGGGCTGGGCGCCACGCCCGAGGCCGACGACGAGGGGACGACGGCCGGGGGGACGACGGGGGACGCCGCGGGAGGCGGTGGCGTGCCGACGGGAGACGGTGCGGGGCGCGGTGCCGGTTCGGGGGCGGAAGGGGCGGGACGCGGCGACGGTTCGCCGACCGGAGGGCCGGCCGGGGGCGGTGCGGCCGGTGGCGTGGACGACGACGGCGACTCGGCGGCGCAGGGCGCGGCCGGTGCAGTGGCGGAAGCCGCGGTCGGGGGCGGTGGTGACGGTTCGGAGGTGGACGGGTCGGCCGCCGCGGCCGGTGCGGTGGCCGAGGGGGGTGGGGGGCAGGTTTCCGAGGCCGCGGCGGAGCTGGCCGCCCAGCGGGTCGAGCGGGAGCGGATCGCGCGGCGGAAGGCCGAGAAGAGGGGTCCGATCGAGAGCGGGAGCGGCCTCAGCGGTACGGCGGCCGATCTGCTCGCGGCGATCCGGGCGGTGGAGAGCGGGGAGAAGCGGGCGGCAACGGTCTTCGCCGCTCCGGAACCCGCCGCGCGCCCGGCACCCGTGGCCGAAGCGGCCCGCCGGCCGGCGCCGGCTCCCGCCGCCCCGCCCGCGAGGACCGCCGGACCGGCCGGACCCACCGCGGACACGATCGCGGCGGTACGACGGGTCCTGGCCGACGGCGGTGCGCCGGAGTCGCTGGCGCCCGCGGTCGCGGCCGCCCTCGGCGAGGGCGCGGACGCGCTGCTGCGCGACGACCCCTGGCAGCTGCTCCGGGTCGGCGGTGTACGCCCGGACCAGGCCGACGGCTTCGCGCGGGCGCTGCTCGGCGCGGAGTGCGGCCCGGACGACGAGCGGCGCGGCCGGGCGTTGACCGGGTGGCTCCTCGAACAGGCGGCCGTCGCCGGACACACCGCGCTGGAGATGCCGACGCTGACGGCGGCGCTGACCCAGCGGGCGGTGCCCGATCCGGAGGCCGCCGTGCAGAGCACGCTCGCCGAGGGCGAGGCCCTGGTCTTCCAGGACGCCCTCGAACCGGGCGCCCCGGAACCCGAGGACGACGAGGAGGAGCGGCCGGTCCGGGTCCTGGTCGGCCTGGAGCGGTACGCGCTGGCCGAGGAGAGCCTCGCCGACGGACTGGCCCGGCTGGTCAACTCCCCCGGCAAGGACGCCCCGCAGCACTGGGAGGCGGCCGCGGCGGCGGCCTCCGGAGGCGCGGCCGAGCTGGCGAGGGCGGTCGCCGGACACGGACTCGTGCTGCACACCGGCGGCGAGGCCGCCCGGTCCGAACCGGCGGCACTGCTGGCCGCCGCCCGCGCGGCGGGACTGCGTGCCTTCGCCGCCGCCCACACCCCCGACGGCCGCCGGCGAGTGGCGGCGGCGCTGGGGGACGGAGCGGACGCGGTCGGCACGGTCGCCGGTCTGCTCTCCGGCGCCCACGGCCCCGGCCGGGACGCGGAGGGCGCCCTGGACCTCGACCTGCTGATCGTCCTGGACGCGCCCCAGCTGGACGTGGAGAGCGCGGCGATGATCGTGGAGGCGCTGCCCGACGGAGCCCGGCTGGTGCTCAGCGGGGATCCGGCGGTGCTGTGGTCGGCGGGCCCTGGGCGGGTCTTCGCCGACCTGCTCGCGGCCCGCGTCTGCCCGGTGGTCGCCTCCCGCACGCCCGACCCCGGACCGCTCGGCGAGCTGGTCTCCGGGATCGGCGTGGGCGAACTCCTCCAGGTCGAGGCGCCCGGCAAGGAGGTCGTGATCGTGCCGGTGCGGGACGCGGGCGAGGCGGTGCACCGGACGGTGCAGTTGGTCGCCGACTCCGTGCCGCGCGCCATCGGCGTCCCCGCCGGGCAGACGGTGGTGATCACCCCGGGCCACGGTGGCGCGGCGGGCACCCGTGCCCTGAACGCCGCCCTGAAGGAACGGCTCAACCCGGGCCCCGGCCGGTTCGGCGGCTTCGACCCCGGCGACCGGGTCGCCTACTCCCCCGCTCCGGGCCGTACGGAGCCGGGGCAGGTGGTGAGGGCCGACGCCGAAGGGCTGCATCTGTCGTGCGGCGACACCGAGGTCGTCGTGGCGAAGGAGCGGGTGGAGCAGTCGGTGCGGCACGGCTGGGCGCTGACCGCCCACCAGGCGGCGGGCGGCCGGTGGCCGGCGGCGGTCGTGGTGCTGCCCGGTGACGCGGCCGGGTCCCTCAGCCGCCCCTGGGTGTACACGGCGTTCAGTCGGGCGGAGCGGCATCTTTCGGTGGTGCACGGCGTGGAACAGGCCCTGCCGAAGGCGGTGGCCGAGATCCTGCCGAAGCCCAGGACGACCCGTCTGCCGCTGCTGCTCAGGACTCAGGTGCCGGCAGTCGGCTGAGACACGGTCCGCACAGCGACGCCGACCGGTGGTGCCCGACCGGCCCGGGGAGGCCGGAGGGGCACCACCGGTCGGGCCGGGTCAGCGTTCGGCGTCCAGTGGCTCCAGGTCCTCGTCGAGGTCGAGGTCGTCCTCCAGTTCCCCGGCCTCGGCGTCCTCCGGGTCCTCGTCGTCGAACACCGCGCTGACGTCGAAGCGGCACACCACCAGCTGCGGATCGACGCCCTCGAACGGCGCGTCCAGCCACTCGCCGGGCTCGGCCGGGTCCTCCGCCGCGGTCACCCACAGCGTGGAGTCGCCCTCCTCCAGGCCGAACTCCTTGTGCCGGGAGGCGATCTCGTCCGGTTCGAACTCGCCGAACAGGACCCCGAGCGCCCCGTGGACGGTGCCGGCGGCCTCCTCGCCGACGGCGGGACCCTCGTCGTACTCCACGGCCCGGACCCGCTGGGCCTGTGCCAGCAGCCGCTGTGGTTCCGCCACGGCGTAGTCGCGGCGGATCAGCACACTGATCGCGTTCGGTTCGCCGGGACCCGCGTACGGTGGCAGCGAGTCCTCGGTGCCGGGGATCTCGAAGGGTGTGACCTCGTCGTAGCGGTCGTACAGGAGCTCGTCGTAGACCTCGGCGGCCGCGGCCAGCTGGTTGAACGCCTCGTAGACAGCCGGGTCGTCCTCCCCCGACCTGCGTTCGACCGCGGCCAGATGGCGGTCGAGCGCGGTCTTGACCGCCTCGGCGGCGGCGCGTACCTCGGCAGCGGTGGGCTGCGCAGCATCAGACATAGTGCAGACGCTATCCGTACCGGGCCCCAGCCCGCACAATAGATGCGATGCCGGAATACGAATTTGTCGACGTGTACGTACCTCGCGGGGTGTCCCGCAAGGAGGCCACACGTCTGCTGACGGACCATGCCGAGTACGGACACTGGGAGTTGGACCGACTGAGCCTCATGCGCGACGGCAGCCGCAGGGTGCGGTTGCGCCGGCGGATCATCCGCCAGGTGCGTGCCACATGGTGAGACTGGCCGACTGACGGAAGGGGCCCCGCGTCGGCGGGGCCGCCCTCCGTGTCACGCACCGCGAGGGTGCGTCACCGTGCGTGTGCTACGCCCTGGCGCGCGCCTTGCGGTAGAGCACCGTGCCCGCGAGCAGCGCGCCGGCGCCCGCCGGAAGCGCGAGGCCCACCGGGAGGTCACTGCCCGTGTGCGCGAGCTGCGCGGCGCCGTTGCCCGGCTGGATCACCGAGCTGCTGCCCACCGGGCTGACGACGGAGGAGCCGTGACCACCGGCCGGGACGGCCCCGCCGCCGGGGTGACCGGGAGCGCCCGGGTGACCGGGGGCTCCGGGAGTGCCCGGCTGGCCCGGAGTACCGGGGGTTCCGGGAGTGCCCGGGTGCCCAGGAGTACCGGGGGTTCCAGGAGTGCCGGGCGTACCCGGCTGGCCCGGGGTACCCGGGTTGCCAGAGTGGCCACCGCCACCATGACCTCCATGGCCCCCATGACCACCGTGACCTCCATGCCCACCAGAGCCGCCCTGGCCTCCGTGACCTCCATGGCCCCCATGACCACCGTGGCCGCCATGACCTCCATGCCCACCGTGGCCCCCGTGGCCCCCGTGCCCACCTGAGCCGTCGTCGTCGCCGTAACCCCCGCCGTTGTCGCAGGCGTTGCCCAGCGCCGTGTTGCCGATGCCGATCACGTTGACGCTGTTGCCGCACACGTTGACCGGTACGTCGATCGGTGCCTGGACCGTGTTGCCCGACCCGACCCCGGGCGAGCCGCCGGTGTGGCCGCCGGCGTGCGAACCGCCGTGGCCGCCATGGCCGCCACCGTGCCCACCGCCGTAACCGCCCGAGTCGCCGTAGCCCCCGGTCGCGCCGCCCCCGCCGCCGTGGTTGGCGCACTTGTTGCCCATCGCCGGGTTGAGGACGCCGACGACGTTGACCGTGTTGCCGCAGACGTTCACCGGCACGTGCACCGGCGCCTGCACCGTGTTGCCGGACAGCACGCCCGGTGAGTCGCCGGCGGAGCCGACGGCCCCCGAGTCGGCGTGGGCGTAACCGCTCGCCGCGGCGATCACGCCGGTCGCCGCGGCCACTGTCATAAGGCCCTTGCGGGTACCCTGTCGCATTTCTGAATTCCCCCCTGCCTTGGATCCTGACCGTGCATTCCTCGCGGAAACAACCGCGGAAAACCGGTCGGCCCCGGAGCGCGTGGCGCGCGCTCCGGGGCCGACGGAAAGACGCCCCTCAGAGAGTCGGCGTCACTTGTTGATGCAGGTGTTGCCGAAGGCGGGGTTCAGCAGCCCGATCACGGAGATCGTGTTGCCGCAGACGTTCACCGGGACGTGCACGGGAACCTGGATCACGTTGCCGGAGATGACACCCGGGGAACCCACGGCGGCACCCTGAGCACCCGAGTCGGCGACGGCCAGGCCCGCACCCGCGAGAACCAGACCACCAGTGGCAGCCGCAGCAGCGACGACCTTCTTGAGCATTATTCCTCCTTGTTGGCAATGCGGTCCCAAGTAGCGGATCGCATGATGTGTAACGAGGAGGAAGTAATGGAGCTACGAGCTTATCGTCGCATTCACTCTTCTCAGTCGGACTCGCACAGTCGCCCGATTGGCCCGAGCCATTGCCTCACGAGGCGTCGATGAAGCGGTCGAGCACGCGCACGCCGAACTGGAGCCCGTCCACGGGCACCCGCTCGTCCACGCCGTGGAACATGCCGGCGAAGTCCAGCTCCGGCGGCAGCTTCAGCGGGGCGAAGCCGAAGCCGCGGATGCCGAGGGCGTCGAAGGACTTCGCGTCGGTGCCGCCGGAGAGCATGTAGGGGACCGCCTTGGCCGTGGGGTCCTCGGCGAGCAGCGAGGACTGCATGGCCTCCACCAGGGCCCCGTCGAAGGACGTCTCCAGCGCCTTGTCGGAGTGCACGTCCGTGCGGACCACGTGCGGGCCGAGGAGCCGGTCGAGGTCGGCGAGGAACTCCTCCTCGTGGCCGGGCAGGAACCGTCCGTCCACGTGCGCGGTGGCCTCGCCCGGGATGACGTTGACCTTGTAGCCGGCGTTGAGCTGGGTGGGGTTGGCGGTGTTGCTGAGCGTCGCGCCGATGAGCTTGGCGATGCCGCCCAGCCGGGCCAGCGTCGACTCCATGTCCTCCGGGTCCAGCTCGGTGCCGAGCGCGTCGCCCAGTTCGTCGAGGAAGGCCCGGGTGGTCTTGGTGACCCGCACCGGGAACCTGTGCCGGCCGACGCGGGCGACGGCCTCGGACAGCTCGGTGATCGCGTTGTCGCGGTGGATCATCGAGCCGTGTCCGGCGGTCCCCGCCACCTTGAGCTTCATCCAGTGCATGCCCTTCTCGGCCGTCTGGATCAGGTAGAGCCGCCGCTGGTCGTTCACCGTGAAGGAGAAGCCGCCCACCTCGCTGATCGCCTCGGTGACGCCCTCGAAGAGGTCCGGGTGGCGGTCGACCAGGAACCGGGCGCCGTAGGTGCCGCCGGCCTCCTCGTCGGCGAGGAAGGCCAGCACGATGTCGCGGGGCGGCTTGCGGCCGCTCCTGAGCCGGTCGCGGACGACCGCCAGGGTCATGGCGTCCATGTCCTTCATGTCGACGGCGCCCCGGCCCCACACGCAGCCGTCCGCGACCTCACCGGAGAAGGGGTGGTGGGTCCAGTCGTCGGCGTTGGCCGGTACGACGTCGAGGTGTCCGTGGATCAGCAGCGCGGGGCGGGACGGGTCCGCTCCCTCGATGCGGGCCACCGTGGAGGCGCGGCCCGGGTGCGACTCGAAGATCCTCGGCTCCAGCCCGACCTCGGCCAGCTTCTCCGCGACCCACTCGGCGGCCTTGCGCTCGCCCGGACCGGAGTGGTCGCCGTAGTTGCTGGTGTCGAACCGGATCAGCTCGCGGCAGAGGTCCACGACCTCGTCCTCGCCGGTGACGCCCCTGGCCGTGTCCGTCTCGCTCACGCTGATTCCTCCTGCTGTCACTGCCGGCCGGTCCCTGCCATCCTCTCTCCCTTCCGGCTCCGCCCCAAGGCCGGTCCCGGCCCGTCACACGCCGTTCACGCCCGGCCGCGCCCGGAACGGGGTGTGATCGGCCACCCCGGAAAGCCTGGTAGTGTTTCCTTCGTCGCCGCGGGGGAAACCCCGCACGACAGACACCTTGTCCGGGTGGCGGAATGGCAGACGCGCTAGCTTGAGGTGCTAGTGCCCTTTATCGGGCGTGGGGGTTCAAGTCCCCCCTCGGACACTGCGAGAAAACCAAGGAACCCCTGCTGAGCAGGGGTTCCTTGGTTTTCCGGGGTGCGTGCGGGTGACCACCTCCCGGTGGCTCCGGCCGCACCCGCTCGTGAGGTCCAGGGGGTCTGCTCAGCCGCGGCGGCCTATTCGGCCGTCGCCGAGGGCCAGCGTCGTGGTGAACGCGGAGAGTGCCGGTCGGCCGAGCAGCAGCGCGGGCCCGTACGGCCGCTTGCTGTCGCGGACGGCGACCGTCGCCTCGTCGACGATCCCGCATTCCACGCAGTCGGACTGTGATGCGGACGCCGAGGACTTCCACCAGGTCACCGGCAGAGTCGACGCGTCGTCAGCGTGCTTCATTCCTTATTCGTTCTTCCTTATCTGGGTGATCAGTTCCACCGACGCCTCGACGGACTCGGCGGCAGACGTGAGGCGTTGCCACGCGGCCCGGTGCGTGGAGACCCGATCACGTTCCTCGATGTACAGGGCGGAGGTCAGCCCTTCCTGGTGGACGACGTCCAGGTCCGTGTGCGGACCGAAGCCCAGGATGCTGAAGGTGCCGGTCAGCCCGGCGTGGAGGGGAGCGTCCGAGCGCAACACCTGGATGTTGATGTTCGGACGCCGCCCCATCGTAAGCAGGCGCCCCAACTGCTCGTACATCAGGGCGGGATCCTCGGTGGTGGAACGCAGGGCCTGTTCGGAGATGATCGCCCAGAGCGCCAGCGGGTCGCTGTCGCGGGTGAGGACGGCCTGGCGTGCGAGCCGTACCTCGACCAGCGCGTCGACCCGTGCCTCGACCGCCTCGGACATGGCGGTCGCCCGGATGATCTCGCGGGCGTACTCCGCGGTCTGGAGCAGTCCGGGGATCATGCCCAGCTGCCAGGTGGAGACCGTCTCCGCCTCGGCCTCCAGGCTGATCAGGTCCTCGTACACCGGGGTGAGGACACCCCGGTAGGAGTGCCACCAGCCGCGTCTGCCACCCTCCTTGGTGAGCGTGATCAGGGCCGCGCGCAGCTCGTCGCTGACGTCACGGCCGAGTTCGGCGTACAGGTCGAGCAGCGCCTGGATGTCAGCCGCCTTGGGAGCGGTCTTGCCGGTCTCCATCCGGGACAGCTTCGAGGAGACGAACGCGCCGTCGGAGTGCTCCGCGACCTCGTCGAGGGTGAGTTCGCCGCGCAGGTCGCGCAACTTCGCACCGAGCCGACGCCGGCGCACCGTGGGCGTGCTCACGGGTTCCCCCTTCTCTGCGGTGAACTGCCCGACAGTCTGCCGTGCCGCCCCAACCGTCGCCACCGGCTGACGACTTGTGCCGCAACTCTCTCGACCCGGTGCGCAATTTTTCACATCACGCGGTACGTATTGCGATCGACTGTGCCGGGAAGGCACCATGAATCCGGGAAATACGAAAGTGACCGCACTCGCATGGCGAACCACCGTGCCTGCGTTGGGACATGCCCGTGAGGGGATCCACATGATCGAACGCCAGCGGAGCACCACGACCGAACCCCGTGCACTGCAAGTCGCCCCGCCGCCGGTCCTGTTACTGGCGAGCGAACCCCAGTCGGCCGGGGCGGCACGGCGGTACGTGAGTGACTTCATCACGCACCACCTACCGGACGCCTCCCGTGACCACATCGACGCCGTCGCGCTGGTCACCTGCGAGCTGGTCACCAACTCCTTGCGCTACGAGACCGACCCGGACGATCCGGTGCGGCTCGTCATCGACAGCGACGGCTCCCGGACCCGGGTGGAGGTGCACGACCCGCTGGGCCGCCACCCGCGGCTGCGGCCCATCTCCGTGGAGCGGGACCGCGGGCGCGGTCTGCTCATCCTGGACGCGCTGTGCTCGGGCCGCTGGGGCGTGGGCAACCTGCCCTGGGGCAAGTCCATCTGGGCCGAGGTCAGCGCCGTGTGACCACCCGCCCGCCCCACGACGACGGCCGGTTCCGCGGCGATCCCCTCCCCGCCACGGCACCGGCCGTCGCCGTACCCGCCGCCGGACACACGGAGTTGGCCTGCATCACGCTCTGTGGGCCATCTCTCGTCGTGGGCGAAGAACACCTGGTCAGAGGTCTTCCAAGATTCAAGCGAGTGCCACGAACGGCCGCTCTCCGGTGGCCGCGGCAGGACCGCGTGCCTAGCGTCGTACTAAAATTTCCGGCTTGTACCCAGCCGGAGCCGGACAACCCCAGGCAGACCTGAGGGCCCGCCGGCACCCCGGAGGGTTCCGGGAACGAGACGCGAGGACCGGATGGCAGCGATAGACGAGGGCAGTGCTCTCGGCCTGCTCGACGAAGAGATCCGCGAGGAGTTCGGGAACACGGCACGGTTCTCGGCCGGGGCGGCGGCGTCGCCGCGCACGCTCGTGGACGTGTTCGAGGCGAGTGTACGGGCCCATCCCGACGAGCCCGCGCTGGACGACGGCACCGCCCAGCTCTCCTACCGCGCGCTCGCGGTGGAGGTGGAGCGGCTGCGGCGACGGCTGGCCGGGGCCGGGATCGGACTCGGCGACCGGGTGGGCGTGCGGGTGCCGTCGGGCACCAACGACCTGTACGTCGCCGTCCTCGGGGTTCTCGCGGCCGGTGCCGCCTACGTCCCCGTGGACGCCGAGGACCCGGACGAGCGGGCCGCCCTGGTGTTCGGCGAGGCGGAGGTCGCCGCCGTGCTCGGCGCGGGTCTGGAGATCGAGGTGCGCCGCGCGGACGCGCGTGCCGCCGGCCGCCCCGGCACCGAGCACGACGCCTGGATCATCTTCACCTCCGGCTCCACCGGCAGGCCCAAGGGCGTCGCCGTCACCCACCGCAGTGCCGCCGCCTTCGTGGACGCCGAGGCCGCGCTGTTCCTCACCGAGGAGCCGATCGGCCCCGGCGACCGGGTCATGGCGGGACTGTCCGTGGCCTTCGACGCCTCCTGCGAGGAGATGTGGCTCGCCTGGCGCTACGGCGCCTGTCTGGTGCCCGTCCCGCGTTCCCAGGTCCGCAGCGGCGCCGACCTCGGGCCCTGGCTGGTCGAGCAGGAGATCACCGTCGTCTCGACCGTGCCGACGCTGGCCGCGCTCTGGGAGCCCGAGACGCTCAACGACGTCCGCCTGCTGATCTTCGGCGGCGAGGCCTGTCCGCCGGAGCTGGCGCAGCGGCTGGTCACCGAGGGCCGCGAGGTCTGGAACACCTACGGCCCCACCGAGGCCACCGTGGTCGCCTGTGCCGCCCTGATGACGGGTGCCGAGCCGATCCGCATCGGGCTGCCGCTCAACGGCTGGGAACTGGCCGTCGTGGACGACGCGGGCGAGCCGGTGGCGATGGGCGAGAGCGGCCAGCTGGTGATCGGCGGGGTCGGTCTGGCCCGGTACCTCGACGCCGAGAAGGACGCGGAGAAGTACGCGCCCCTGGAGTCGCTGGGCTGGCAGCGGGCGTACCGCAGCGGTGACCTGGTGCGGGCCGACCGCGAAGGGCTGGTGTTCCTCGGCCGGGCCGACGAGCAGATCAAGCTCGGCGGCCGCCGGATCGAGCTCGGCGAGGTCGACGCGGCCCTCCAGGCGCTGCCCGGCGTCGCGGGTGCCGCGGCGGCCGTGCGGACCGCGCGCGGCGGCAACCAGCTGCTGGTCGGCTATGTCGTCACCCAGGACGGCTGGGACCGGGCGGCGGCCGTGGAGAAGCTGCGCGCCGAGCTGCCCGCGGCCCTGGTGCCGCTGCTGGCGCCCGTGGCGGAGCTGCCCACCCGTATCTCGGGCAAGGTCGACCGCAACGCGCTGCCGTGGCCCCTGGAGGGCCTGGAGAGCGGCGGTCCGGCCGAGCAGCTGTACGGCACCGAGGCGTGGCTCGCCGAGCAGTGGGCCGAGGTCCTCGGCGCCCCGGTGAGCAGCGCCTCGGACGACTTCTTCGCGATCGGCGGCGGCAGCCTGTCCGCCGCCCAGCTCACCACGCGGCTGCGCACCCGCTACCCGAGCGCGGCCGTCCTCGACATCTACCAGCAGCCGGTGCTGCGCAAGCTGGCCCGCCGGCTGGAGGCGTCCGCGCAGGACGACGGCGCGCGGCGGACGATCGCGCCGGTGCCGCGCCGCGCCCAGTTCGTGCAGCTGATGGTGCTGCTGCCGCTGTTCACGCTGCTCGGGCTGCGCTGGACGCTGGTGCTGGCCGCGCTCGGCAACCTGCTGCCCGGCTACGGCTGGCTGCCCACCGCGCCCTGGTGGCTGGTCGGTGCCGGGGCCGTGGCCCTGTTCACGCCGCCCGGCCGGATCGCGATCGCGGCCGGTGGCGCGCGGCTGCTGCTGCGGGGCGTGCAGCCCGGCCGGTACCCGCGCGGCGGCTCGGTGCACCTGCGGTTGTGGACGGCCGAACGGCTCGCGGAGTGCGCCGGAGCGACCGCGCTGACCGGGTCCTGGCTGGAGCGGTACGCGCGGGCGCTGGGCGCCAGGATCGGTCCCGAGGTGGACCTGCACTCGCTGCCGCCGGTCACCGGGCTGCTCAGGGTGGGCCGCGGCGCGGCCGTGGAGTCCGAGGTGGACCTGTCCGGCTCCTGGCTGGACGGCGACCGGCTGGTGATCGGCGCGGTCCGGATCGGCGCCCACGCGGTCGTCGGGACGCGCAGCATGCTCTTCCCCGGCGCCCGGGTCGGCAAGCGCGCCGAGGTGGCCCCGGGTTCGGCGGTCACCGGGCAGGTCCCGACGGGCCAGCGCTGGGCCGGCGCCCCGGCGGTCAAGCTGGGCAAGGCCAAGCGGAACTGGCCGAAGCAGCGGCCGCGGCGCGGTACCCACTGGCGGGTGATGTACGGCCTGACCGGTCTCGGTCTGAGCGCGCTTCCGGTGCTGTCCGGCGCCGCCGCGCTGCTGGTCGCCGGGCGTTTCGTGGCTCCCGGGGACGGTCTGGGCGAGGCCCTGCGGGGCGCGGCGGCCGCCCTGGTCCCGGCCACCCTCGCGTTCGGGCTGGCGTACGCGCTGCTGATCCTGGTCGCCGTCCGGCTGCTCAGTCTGGGGCTGCGCGTCGGTACGCACGCCACGCACAGCCGGGTCGGCTGGCAGGCGTGGACGGTGTCCCAGCTGATGGACCGCTCCCGCGAGACGCTGTTCCCGCTGTACGCCGGTCTGGTCACCCCGGTGTGGCTGCGGCTGCTCGGGATGCGGATCGGCCGGGGTGCCGAGGTGTCGACCGTGCTCGCGCTGCCGAGCCTGACGACGGTCGGCGAGGGCGCGTTCCTGGCCGACGACACGCTGACCGCGCCGTACGAGCTCGGCGGCGGCTATGTGCGGATCGGCCGTGCGGAGATCGGCCGGCGGGCGTTCCTCGGGAACTCCGGGATGACCGCGCCGGGGCGCAGTGTGCCGGACGGCGGTCTGGTGGGCGTGCTGTCGGCGACGCCGAAGAAGGCCAAGAAGGGCACGTCGTACCTCGGGCTGCCGCCGGTGAAGCTGCCGCGCAGCGCGGCCGACGGCGACCAGAGCCGTACCTACGAGCCGCCGGCGCGGCTGCTGTGGGCGCGGGCGCTGGTGGAGGCGTGCCGGATCGTGCCGGTGCTGTGCTCGGTGGCGCTGGCGGGCCTGACGGTGGCCGCGCTGTGCGCGCTGGGCGGGTGGGCGCCGCTGCTGTCGGGGCTGGTGCTCCTGGGTGCCGGTGCGGTGGCGGGCCTGGTCTCCGTGGTGGCCAAGTGGGCGCTGGTGGGGCGGCACCGCAGCGGGGAGCACCCGCTGTGGAGTGCGTTCGTGTGGCGCAACGAGCTGGCGGACACCTTCGTGGAGGTGCTGGCGGTGCCGTGGCTGGCGGGCTCGGTTCCGGGTACTCCGGTGATGACGGCCTGGCTGCGCGGGCTCGGTGCGCGCATCGGCGAGGGTGTCTGGGTGGAGAGTTACTGGCTGCCGGAGACCGATCTGGTGACCCTGGAGGACGCGGCCACCGTGAACCGCGGTTGTGTCCTGCAGACTCACCTCTTCCACGACCGGATCTTGCGGACGGATACTGTGGTTCTCCGTGAGGGCGCCACGCTGGGCCCTGGCGGGATCGTGCTGCCCGGCAGCACGATCGGGGCCCGCACCACCCTGGGTCCCGCGTCGCTCGTCATGGCGGCGGAGTCGGTCCCCGACGACACCCGCTGGCTCGGCAACCCGATCGAGGCATGGCGTCCCTGAGCGCGGGCCGTCCGACGGTGGCCGCGGGCGTCGGCGCACCGAGAGACGGTTCGAGCACAGCGCAGGGAGCGAACGCGGAAGTGGCAGTGCAGCAGTCGGCGGGTCCGGACCCGTACTTCCCGGACAACGGCGATCCCCGCTACCGGGTGCATCGCTATGAGCTCACGCTGGACTACCGGCCCGGACCCAACCGCCTGTCCGGCATGGCCCGGATCAACGCGATCGCGGGCCGCGCCGCGCTGCCCGAGTTCCAGCTGAACCTGGCCGACTTCAAGATCGGCCGGATCCGGGTGGACGGCCGCCAGCCGCACTGGACGCACCGGGGCGGCAAGCTGCGGATCAAGCCCGCGAAGCCGCTGCGCGCCGGTGCCGCGTTCACCGTGGAGATCCACTGGTCGGGCAATCCGCGGCCGGTGAACAGCCCCTGGGGCGGGATCGGCTGGGAGGAGCTGACGGACGGCGCGCTGGTGGCGAGCCAGCCGGTCGGCGCGCCCTCCTGGTTCCCGTGCAACGACCGGCCGGCCGACAAGGCGTCCTACCTGATCTCGGTCACCTGCCCGTCGGCGTACTCGGTGGTGGCCGGCGGCCGGCTGCTCACCCGGACCACCAAGGCGTCCACGACGACCTGGGTGTACGAGCAGGCCGCGCCGACGTCGAGCTACCTGGTGAGCCTCGCGATCGGCAAGTTCCAGACCGTGCTGCTCGGGGACCCGGGGCTCGGCGGGGTGCCGATGCACGGGCACATACCGGCCCAGCTGCTGCCCCAGTTCTCCCGGGACTTCGCCCGCCAGCCCGCCATGATGGACCTGTTCCAGCGGCTGTTCGGGCCGTACCCCTTCGACGAGTACGCGGTCCTCGTCGCCGACGAGGAGTTCGACGTGCCCGTCGAGGCGCAGGGGTTGTCGCTGTTCGGCGCCAACCACGTGGACGGGGCGCGGGGTTCGGAGCGGCTGGTGGCGCACGAGCTGGCGCACCAGTGGTTCGGGAACAGCGTGTCCATCGCGGACTGGCGGCACATCTGGCTGAACGAGGGGCTCGCGAAGTACGCGGAGTGGCTGTGGTCGGAGCGGTCCGGCGGCCGTAGCGCCCAGCAACTGGCGTCCGTCGCCCACCGGTTGCTGTCCGGGCTGCCCCAGGACATCCGGATCGCCGCCCCCGGCAAGAAGGCCATGTTCGACGACCGGCTCTACGAGCGCGGCGGGGTCACCGTCCACGCGATCCGCTGCGCGCTCGGCGACGACCGGTTCTTCCACATGCTGCGGGCCTGGACGGGGCTGCACCGGGGCGGGGCGGTGACGACGGCGACGTTCACGGCGCACGTGAACCGTTTCGCGGACGAGCCGCTCGACGGGCTGTTCGACGCCTGGGTGCACCGCACGGCGCTGCCCGCGCTGCCGACCCAGCCGGTCCCGGCACGTCCCGCGCAGCCGCCCACCAGTGCCGAGTCGGCGTAGGCGACCATAGGTCCATGGCCCGACGCACCCCGCAGCCCCGGCGGCAGCCCGCCCCCGCACCGGCTCACGGCACCCCCTGTCCCTGCGGCCTCCCGGAGCCGTACGAGCGCTGCTGCGGCCGCTTCCACCGGGGCGAGGCGGCGGCGCCCACGGCGGAGCGGCTGATGCGCTCGCGGTACAGCGCCTTCGTCGAGCGGGACGCGGGTTACCTGCTGCGGACCTGGCATCCGCGGACGCGTCCGCCGGGGCTGGAGCTCGACCCGGCGATGCGCTGGACGGGTCTCGAGATCCTCGGGACGACCGACGGCTCGGCCTTCCACACCACCGGCACGGTGACCTTCCGCGCGTCCTACCGGGGCGGTTCGCTGCTGGAGCGCAGCCGGTTCGAGCGGGTGGACGGGGCGTGGGTGTACGTGGACGGCGACTTCCCGGACGAGTAGTCCCGGTCAGGGCGCGAGGATGTCCAGTTCCTCCAGGGCGCCCACGGTGATCTCACGGGTCAGCCGTTCCGCGCGGTCCGCGTCGCCCTCCCGTACCGCTTCCGCGAGCTGCACGTGGAGGGTGACGGCGCCCGGGGCCGGGTCCTCGAACATCACCTCGTGGTGGGTGCGGCCCGCGAGGACCTCGGCCACGACGTCGCCGAGCCGGGCGAACATCTCGTTGCCGGACGCGGTGAGGATCACCCGGTGGAACGCCATGTCGTGGACGAGGTACTGCTCCAGTCGGTGGCCGCGGGAGTTGGCCACCATGCCGAGGGCGCACTCGGTGAGTGCGGCGCACTGCTCGGCCGTGGCGTGCCGCGCGGCCAGGCGGGCGGCCACCGGCTCGATCGCGGAGCGCAGCACGGTGAGCGAGCGCAGTTGGTGCGGGCGGTCGGCGCCGGCCAGCCGCCAGCGGATCACCTGCGGGTCGTAGACGTTCCACTCGGCCTTGGGCCGGACGGTGACGCCCACCCGGCGGCGGGACTCGACCAGGTGCATGGACTCCAGGACCCGGACCGCCTCGCGCATCACCGACCGCGACACCTCGAAGTGCTGGGCCAGTTCGTCCGTGCGCAGGACGCTGCCCGGCGGGTACTCGCCCGCGGTGATCTCGGGGCCGAGGGTGTCCAGTACGCGACCGTGCAGCCCCCTGCCCGGTGTGCTCATGCACTCAGCGTACAGAGTGGATCACAGAGCCAAAAAGTCAGACTTATATGTCACACACTCTTGAATTCGTCGTACCTAATGGGTTTCAGTGAGGCCGACACCGGATGTCGTCTGCCGGTGTCCCATGTCGAGGAAGACAGCGAGGCAGTGATGCGGACCCCCCACGTCGTCGTGGTGATGGGCGTCGCCGGCACGGGCAAGACCACGATCGGTCCTCTGCTCGCCGCCCGGCTCGGCGTCCCGTACGCCGAGGGCGACGACTTCCACCCGCCGGCCAACATCGCCAAGATGTCGGCCGGACACCCGCTGGAGGACGCCGACCGGTGGCCGTGGCTGGACGCCATCGGCGCCTGGGCGCACGGGCGGGAAGGGCTCGGCGGGGTCGTCAGCAGCTCCGCGCTGAAGCGGTCGTACCGCGACCGGCTGCGCGCCGCCGCCCCCGGGGTGGTGTTCGTGCACCTCACCGGGGACCGGGAGCTCATCGCGGACCGGATGTCGCACCGGCAGGGTCACTTCATGCCGACCGCGCTGCTGGACTCCCAGTTCGCCACGCTCGAACCGCTGGCGGCGGACGAGCGCGGTGTCGCGGTGGACGTCTCGGGCACCCCCGAGGAGATCACCGACCGCGCCGTGCGCGCGCTGGACACGCTTCCCGACCTTTCCGCGCGGTAACCCGCGTCACCACCCCAAGTCGGCCACACAACCCCAAGGAACCCCCGTGACCAGACTCAGCGTCGAGATGCTGGCAGCGGACACCGTCGCGCCCATCACCTCGGCCGGACACGCCCGCCTGGGCATCGCGGTGCTCGCGGGCATCGCCGTCATCGTCCTGCTCATCACCAAGTTCAAGCTCCACGCCTTCCTGGCGCTGACCATCGGCTCGCTCGCGCTGGGCGCGTTCGCCGGGGCACCGCTGGACAAGGTGATCACCAGTTTCACCACCGGGCTCGGTACCACCGTCGCCGGAGTGGGTGTCCTGATCGCGCTCGGGGCGATCCTGGGCAAGCTGCTCGCCGACTCCGGCGGCGCGGACCAGATCGTCGACACGATCCTCGCGAAGGCGTCCGGCCGGGCGATGCCCTGGGCGATGGTGCTGATCGCCTCCGTGATCGGGCTGCCGCTGTTCTTCGAGGTCGGCATCGTGCTGCTGATCCCGGTGGTGCTGATGGTGGCCAAGCGCGGCAACTACTCCCTGATGCGCATCGGCATCCCGGCCCTCGCGGGTCTGTCCGTGATGCACGGCCTGGTGCCGCCGCACCCCGGCCCGCTGGTCGCGATCGACGCGGTGCACGCGAACCTGGGCGTGACCCTGGCCCTCGGCGTCCTGGTCGCCGTCCCGACCGTGATCGTCGCCGGTCCGCTCTTCTCGAAGGTCGCCGCCCGCTGGGTGGACGTGCCGGTGCCCGACCGCATGATCGCCGCCCGTCCCTCGGAGGAGCTGGAGCGGCGCCCCGGCTTCGGCGCCACGCTCGCCACGATCCTGCTCCCGGTCGTGCTGATGCTGTCCAAGGCCCTGGTCGACGTCGTCGTCGACGACCCGTCGCACACCGTCCAGCGCGTCTTCGACGTCGTCGGCTCCCCGCTGATCGCCCTGCTCGCGGCGGTGATCGTGGGCATCTTCACGCTGGGCCGCGCCGCCGGGTTCTCCAGGGAACGGGTCTCGGCGACCGTCGAGAAGGGCCTGATGCCCATCGCGGGCATCCTCCTCATCGTCGGCGCGGGCGGCGGTTTCAAGCAGACGCTGATCGACTGCGGTGTGGGCCAGATGGTCCTGGAGATATCCAAGGACTGGTCGATCCCGGCGCTGCTGCTGGCCTGGCTGATCGCGGTGGCGATCCGGCTCGCGACGGGCTCGGCGACGGTGGCCACGGTCTCGGCGGCCGGTCTGGTGGCCCCGCTGGCGGCCGACATGTCGACCGCCCACACGGCGCTCCTGGTGCTGGCCATCGGCGCGGGCTCGCTGTTCTTCAGCCATGTCAACGACGCCGGGTTCTGGCTGGTGAAGGAGTACTTCGGCCTGAGCGTCGGCCAGACGATCAAGACCTGGTCGGTGATGGAGACGATCATCTCCGTGGTGGCGGGCGCCCTGGTCCTGCTGCTGTCCCTGGTGATCTAGCGGGCGGCGGGGCCTCCGCTACGGGCGCCACAGCGGATGCTCGCGTGCGGCCCAGTCGCGGCTCACCGACCCGGTGCGCAGACCCCGTCTCGCCTCCGGGTCGGCGAGGGCCATCCCGATGTGGCCGCCCAGGACGACGCCGATCGTCAGGGCCAGCCAGTCGTGGACGAAGGTGGCCGAGGTGCGCCACATCAGCGGGGTGAGATGGGTGAACCACATCATCAGGCCGGTGACGAGCATGACCAGGCTCGCGCCGGCGATCCAGTTCGCGTAGATCTTCTGCCCGGCGTTGAACTTGCCCGCCGGGCGGGAGGACGGCCGGCGGTCGCGGGCCAGGGCGGCGTGCAGCCAGAGCCGGTCGTGGGGGCCGAAGCGGTTCAGGAAGCCGAGGTCCCTGCGGAAGGCGCGGGAGGCCAGGCCGAGGAGGACCGGGACCGGGAGCGCGAGGCCCGCGCACTCGTGGATCCTGACCACCAGTTCGCGGCGGCCGACGAGGACCGCGAGCTGCGGGATGTAGAGGCAGGCGGCCGTCACCACGCAGACGCCCATCAGGGCGGCCGTCGTGCGGTGCACCCAGCGCTCGGCGGCGGTGAAGCGGTGCAGCCGGTCCGCGACCGGCGGCGCCTCAGCTCGTAGGCTCATCGTCGCGTCCGTTCGACTTGCCGACCCAGGCGTCCACGTCGTAGCCCAGCTTCTCCCAGTAGCCCGGTTCCACCGTGTCGGTGACGGTGATGCCGGAGAGCCACTTGGCGGACTTGTAGAAGTACATCGGGGCGACGTAGAGGCGGACCGGACCGCCGTGGTCGTGGCCGATGGGTTTGTCCTGCATCCGCAGCGCGACCAGGACGTCCGCCCGGCGCGCCTGGTCGAGGGTGAGGCTCTCGGTGTACGCGCCGTCGAAGCAGGTGAAGCGGACCGCCCTGGCGGTGTCCTTGACGCCGGCCAGGTCGAGGAGGTGCGAGAGGCGCACGCCCTCGAAGGGCGTGTCGGGCACCCGCCAGCCGGTCACGCACTGCACGTCCTTGACCAGCCGGGTCTGCGGCAGCGCCCGCAGGTCGGCGAGGCTGTAGGTGCGCGGCTCGTCGACCAGCCCGCCGATCCGCAACCGGTAGTTCGCGGCGTTCTTGTCCGGTACCGAGCCGGTCACCGAGTAGTAGCGGAACCCGCCGCCGTTCGGGAGCAGCCCGGTCAGGCCGGTGGGGTCCTTGCCGGAGAAGGTGCCGAGTACCGACTCGGTGATCCGTTGCAGCACGGGCGCGGTCACCACGCCGAGCGCGCCGAGACCGAGGGTGCCGAGGAAGACCCGGCGGCCGACCGGGCTGCCCTCCTCGGTGTGGCGCGGCTCCCCGGACAGTTCAGAGTTCACGTACCCATTCGAACACCGCCGGGGCGGCCATGGTCCCGGAAACCGGCGGCCGTAAGAAATCCACAACCTCTTCTCATGAAGCTCCGAGCGCGCGGGCCCGGGCCGCCCGGAACGCCGCGCAGGGGTCGCGGTCCGGGTACGACCAGGGCACTTCGGTGTGGTGCCGGCCGATGCGCTGGAAGAGGGCGGCGGCCTCGGCGTACCGGCCGGCGCCGGAGGTGGCGTGGGCGAGGTGGTTGAGGTCGATGTGGCGGCGGGGGTGCTCCTCGATGCCCCACTCCAGCCACCAGTCGAAGGCCGCGTTCAGGGCGCGCCGGGCGGACGGCTCGGCCCAGTGCCCGGCGGCGGCCGGATCGGCGGGCGCCCTGCCGGCGGCGGCCAGCACCCGGTGCCGTTCGTTGTACGCGACGACCGGGAGGACGGCGAGCGGGGAGTCCGCCGGGGCCTCGGCGGCCGAGCGCTCCGCGAAGGCGCACAGCTCGTACGACCCCTGCGACTCGGTCTCCGCGATCCGGGCGGCCATCAGGTGGTGGGCGTGATGGTGCTCGGGGTGGCGGCGGCGCACCTCGGCGAAGGCACGCCGGACCTCCTCGTCGGTGCCGAGGTGCCGGGCCAGCAGGAGCAGGCCGAGCCACGGGGTGGGGTCGGCGGGGGCGAGCGCGGCGGCGCCGCCGCAGGCCTCGCGGGCCCGCTCGGGCGGCTCCTTGCCGCGCAGCGCCCGCCGGACCAGGGTCAGCGCGTACAGGGTGGCGGCGCCGGCCGTGCCGGGCTCGGCCAGCAGCCACTCGCGGGCCCAGGCGACGGCGTAGGGCTCGCCGGCGAGGACGGCGACCCGATGGCCCCGGCGGTCCCAGTCCTCACCCGTGTGGAGCAACAGGGAGCGGGCGGACTGCCAGCGGCCCTGGGCCAACGCGGCCCGCGCGGAGATGAGTTCGGCGTCGTCGAGGGCTTCGTCCGGACAGTGGGCGCACCCGGGGCGCGCGCTCGCGCGGGGACCTTCGGCGACGGCCCGGCCTGGGCCTGCGAGGGGCGGGGTTGAGGGCACCGCGGAACTTCCTGGTTGTCGGGCTGCCATCGGCCGATCACGCACAGCAAACCCTCCGCCAAGACTTTGCGTCAAGCCGAGCGTTACTGGTCCTCTGTTCAACTACCCTGGAACGGCCGGAACTTGACGCGAACGGCTCCCCGGTTGGCGTACCGTGACCGCAGGGCTTCGGGTGCCGGCTGTGGCGTACGCCATGGCGCGGGCCGCCCGGGCGTCGGACCATGGCAGTACGGTCCGAAGCCCAGCGCCACCCTCCGCGATCGGCCCGGGCACCGTGACCGAGTCCGTCGCCCGAGTCCGTCGCCCGGTTCCGGGTACTCCCGGAGCACCACCCATCCGGCAGCGCTACAGTCGGCCACTACGCACCCCGTAGCCCGGCCGCATGATCGAGGTACGCAGCGTGTCCGTACTGGTTCTGGTTCTCGCCGTGAGCGCGGCCTGTTGCCTGGGCTTCGGGTTCGTGCTCCAGCAGAACGTCGCGCAGCAGGCTCCGCTCAGCGACTTCCTCTCGCCCCGGCTGCTGCTGGACCTGATGAAGGTGCCGCGCTGGCTGGGCGGGATCGGCCTGATGGTGGCCGGGATGGTCCTCGGGGCGGTCGCCCTCGGCAAGGGCGAGATCTCCCTCGTCGAGCCGCTGCTCGCCACGAACCTGCTGTTCGCCCTCGCGCTGTCCAGACACCAGACCAAGCACCCCCTCAGCCACCAGGGCTGGGCGGGTCTGCTGCTGCTCGCCGGCGGTGTCACCGCGTTCATCCTGGCGGGCGAGCCGCGCGGCGGTCACGCGATCGCCGACCCGCTGCGCCACTGGCTGATCATCGGCGTGGTCGTGGGCATCGCCCTGGCGCTCACCACCTGCGCCAAGCGGTCCAGGCTCAGCGCCGGACCCACCCTGCTCGCCCTCGCCGCCGGTCTGCTCTACGGCGTCCAGGACGCGCTGACCCGGGTCACCAGCACCCGCTTCTCCGAGGGCGGCATCACGGAGGTGCTGACCGGCTGGCAGCCGTACGGCGTCCTGGTGCTCGGGGTGACCGGGCTGATCCTCGTACAGAGCGCGTTCGAGACGGCGGAGCTGCGCATGTCGCTGCCTGCGCTCACCGCGGCCCAGCCGCTCACCGGGATCCTGTGCGGGGTGGGCTTCCTCGGGGACCGGCTGCGTACCGACACCGGGGCGCTGGCCTGGGAGGCGGCGGGGCTTGCGGCGGTCGTGGCGGGCATCGTGCTGCTCGGGCTGCATCCGGCCATGCCGCGGGGTGCGGCGCCGCGGGAGCCGTCCCTCGACCTCCAGCCGCGCTGACGCCCTCCGCCGCGGTCCTGCTTGGATGGCGGCATGAACGCTGCTGACGAAATCCTCGACATCGTCGACGAGAACGACCGGGTGACCGGGCAGGCCCCGCGCGGCGAGGCGTACGCCCGGGGCCTGCGGCACCGCTGCGTCTTCATCCAGGCCAGGGACGCGTCCGGCCGGATCTTCGTCCACCGCCGCACCGCCACCAAGCTGGTCTTCCCGTCCCTGTACGACATGTTCGTCGGGGGTGTGGTGGGCGCGGGCGAGTCCTACGACGACGCGGCGCTGCGGGAGGCGGAGGAGGAACTGGGCGTGACCGGTCTGCCCCGGCCGGCGTTCCTGTTCAAGTTCCTGTACGAAAACGGGGCCGGGCAGAGCTGGTGGTCGGCGGTGTACGAGGTCCGCTGCGAGCTGCCGGTACGGCCGCAGGTGGAGGAGGTCGCCTGGCACGACTTCCTCAGCGAGGAGGAACTGGTGCCCCGGCTCGGCGAGTGGGAGTGGGTGCCGGACGGAATGGCGGCGTGGGACCGGTTGCGGGCACATCGGGGCTGAGGCGCCCCGTAAGGGGCGCGGGGAACTGCGCGAGCAGTCCCCACGGAGCCGCGGGCGAACGACCACGGCTCCGCGCCCCCGGGTAGTCTTGCTACACGTGATCGAATTCGCGCGGAACGTCCGTTTGTGGTTCGCCCCCGAGGTGGTACGGCAGGAGGGCACGACCCCGGACTACCGCTTCTCCCTCGCCAACGAGCGGACGTTCCTGGCCTGGCTGCGCACCGCCCTCGCGCTCATCGGCGGCGGCTTCGCCGTGGACCAGTTCCTGCCGGATCTCCGCTGGGGCTGGCGCGTCGGCCTCGCGCTCGCCCTGCTCGCCTCGGGCGTGCTGTGCTCCCTGCGCGCCGTGAACCACTGGATGCGCTGCGAGCGGGCGATGCGGCGCGGCGAGGACCTGCCGGTGTCCCGGTTCCCGGCCCTGCTCAGCGTGGTCGTCGCCGTGGTCGCCGTGGCGATGGTGCTCGTCGTGCTCGTGGGGTGGGAGGGGTGACCGGGCCGGCCCGGGACCCCGGACTCCAGCCGGAGCGGACCCGGCTGGCCTGGCGCCGCACGACGCTCTCCGCGACCGTGGCCGCGACACTCGCCGCGAAGGCGGCGCTGCACGACAGCGCCTCGGCCGTCGGGGTCGTGGCCTGCGCGGCGGTCTGCCTGCTGTGGCTGGGGTTCCTGCTCGTCGCCAACCGCCGCATCCGCGCCCTCGCGGCGGGCGATCGCCCTTCTGCGCTGGCCCCGCGACAGGCGACCGCCGCTGTGCTGTGCACGGTCGCCGTCGCGGTCTGCGCCACGGCACTGGTCGTATAGGACGCCCGGGGGTACTCGGACGCCACGCAACCGGAATGACCGGATATGCGTCCGGCGCGTGACAGCCTGTCCGTCGGCGTCCCGCCGTATCCCGACTTCCGGACCCCTGAAGGTGAGCACCATGACCACCCTTCACCAGGAACACACCGCGCACGGTCACAGCCACGGACCGGACTGCGGGCACGACCAGGTGCCGCACGGCGACCACGTCGACTACGCGCACAACGGGCACCTGCACCGCGAGCACGGCGGCCACTGGGACGAGTGCGAGCCCGAGGCGCACGTCACCCACGACGGCCACGAGCACCGGCACGGCGACGGCTGCGGGCACACCGGGGTCCTGCACGGCGACCATGTCGACTATCTTCACGACGGCCACCGGCACGCCGAGCACGAAGGTCACTGGGACGACCACTGATCCGGCCCGGCCCCGATCGGCGACTCCCCGTCCTGCGCGCACGGGGAGCCGCCTCGCCCCGCCCGGGCCACAGGGTGGTCCCGGTCACGTTTGGCTCACGCACTGGACGGCATACCGACCGGTCGGCATCATGAGTCGGGTCCTGTTCGTTCGTTCGTAGGAGCGATGCATGAGCCCCGACCACCCGCCCGGACTGGATCTCGACCGGCTGCGCGGCCTGCTCGAACGCGAGCGGCCCGGCCTGGTCGCCGGGCCCCTGACCGGAAGGCTGATCGAGGGCGGACGGTCGAACCTCACCTACGCGGTCTCCGACGGCGCCGCCACGTGGGTGGTGCGGCGGCCGCCGCTCGGTCACGTCCTGGCCACCGCGCACGACATGAGGCGCGAGCACCGGGTGATCAGCGCGCTGCACCCGACCGAGGTGCCGGTGCCGCGGCCGGTGCTGCTGTGCGAGGACGAGGAGGTCCTCGGCGCGCCGTTCTACGTGATGGAGTTCGTCGAGGGCACCCCGTACCGCACCGCCGGTCAGCTCGCCCCGCTCGGCGCGGAGCGCACCCGCAACGCGGTGCTCTCCCTCGTCGACACCCTGGTGGAACTGCACGCCGTCGACCCCGCGGAGGTCGGGCTCGCCGACTTCGGCCGGCCCGAGGGCTTCCTCGACCGGCAGCTGCGGCGCTGGGGCAAGCAGCTGGACGCCTCCCGCAACCGGGACCTGGCCGGCATCGACGAGTTGCACGCCACCCTCGGCCGCCGGCTGCCCGACTCCCCCGCGCCCGCCGTCATCCACGGCGACTACCGCCTGGACAACGTGCTGATCGGCGACGACGACACGATCAAGGCCATCCTCGACTGGGAGATGTCCACGCTCGGCGACCCGCTGACCGACCTGGGCCTGCTGGTGATGTACAGCCGGCCGCTGGGCGCGCCGGACTCGCCGGTGTCGACGACCGCCGAGGCGCCGGGCCACCCGGAGCCGCGGGAACTGGTCGAGCGGTACGCCGCCCGCTCGGGGCGGGACGTCTCGAACATCTCCTGGTACACGGCGTTCGCCTGGTTCAAGCTGGCCGTGATCCTGGAGGGCATCCACTACCGGTACACGCAGGGCCAGACGCTCGGGCGGGGCTTCGACCGGATCGGCGACCTCGTGCCCGTCTTCATCGACCACGGACTGACCACTCTTCAGGAAGGCTGACCGGCCATGGACTTCGCGTTCGACGCGCGCACCGAGGAACTGCGCGCCAAGCTGCTCGCCTTCATGGACGAGTACGTCTACCCGGCGGAGGCGGTGGCCGAGGAGCAGCGGGCCGCGCTCGCCTCGCCGTGGGACACCCCGGCCGTGGTCGAGGAGCTGAAGGCCGAGGCCCGCAGGCAGGGCCTGTGGAACCTGTTCCTGCCCGACGCCGAGTACGGCGCGGGTCTCACCAACCTCCAGTACGCGCCGCTCGCCGAGATCACCGGCCGCTCCCCGCACCTGGCGCCCACCGCGCTGAACTGCGCGGCCCCGGACACCGGCAACATGGAGGTGCTGGCCCAGTTCGCCGACGAGGCGCAGCGCAAGCAGTGGCTGGAGCCGCTGCTCGCCGGCGAGATCCGCTCGGCGTTCGCCATGACCGAGCCGGAGGTGGCCTCCTCCGACGCCACCAACATCACCACCCACATCGAACGGGACGGCGACGACTACGTCATCACCGGCCGCAAGTGGTACATCTCCGGGGCGATGAACCCGGACTGCAAGATCTTCATCGTGATGGGCAAGACCGACCCGGACGGCCCGGACATCCGGCGCCAGCAGTCCATGGTGCTGGTCCCGCGGGACACCCCGGGTGTCACCGTCAAGCGGGCGATGCAGGTCTTCGGGTACGAGGACCACTCGCACGGCGGCCACGCCGAGGTCGTCTTCGACCACGCGCGCGTGCCGGTGTCGAACCTGGTGGGCGAGGAGGGCGGCGGCTTCGCCATCGCCCAGGCGCGGCTCGGTCCGGGCCGGATCCACCACTGCATGCGGCTGATCGGCATGGCCGAGCGGGCCATCGAGCTGATGTGCCGGCGGGCCGTGTCCCGGACCGCCTTCGGCAAGGCGCTGGCGCAGCAGGGCGTGGTGCACAACTGGATCGCGGACGCCCGGGTGACGGTCGAGCAGCTGCGGCTGCTGGTCCTGAAGACCGCCTGGCTGATGGACACCGTCGGCAACCGAGGCGCCCACAGCGAGATCCAGGCCATCAAGATCGCCACGCCGCGCGCGGTCGTGGACATCATCGACCGCGCGATCCAGCTGCACGGGGCGGGCGGGGTCAGCCAGGACTTCCCGCTGGCCGAGCTGTACGCGAGCGCCCGGACGCTGATGATCGCCGACGGTCCCGACGAGGTGCACCAGCGGTCGCTGGCCCGCCGGGAGCTGAAGAAGTACCTGTAGGCAGCGCCTGCGGGGAGGGACAAGGACCGGCGGCCCCGGGGGCGGGGCCGCCGGTCCTGTGCGGTTCAGGGGCGCAGTGCGCGCAGCAGCAGGTCGGCGAGGTGGTCGGCGACCTCCTGGGGGGTCATGGGTCCATCCGGGCGGTACCAGGTCGACAGGTGGTGGACCGAACCGAAGTGGTAGTCCACGACCAGGTCGGCCGGGGTCGCGGTGGAGAAGACGCCTGCGCGCTGGCCCTCCTCGACCAGCGCGCGGAAGCGTTCGTGGTAGCGCCGGCGTTCCGCGCGCACCTGCTTGTTCTTCTCCGGGCTCAGATGGTGCATGGACCGGAAGAAGATCATCGCGTCGTCGAGGTTCTCGATGGTCGTGACGACCACGTCCGCGGCCGCGCCCCGCAGCCGCTTCTCGATCGGCTCGTCCGCGTTCGCGAAGGCGTCGAGCCGCTCCTGCTGGACGCGCAGCACGCGCGCGTACACCTCGTGGAGCAGGTCGTCCTTGGAGCCGAAGTAGTGGTAGAGCGCCCCCTTGGTGACGCCGGCCGCCTCCACGATCTCCTGCACGGAGGTGCGGTCGTAGCCCTGCTCCGCGAAGAGCCGGGTGGCGGCGGCGAGAAGCCGCTGCGGAACGGGAGTCCCGTCCCCGTCCGTCGTCCTGGGCACTGCCGCCACCTGCCTTTCTCGTGGGTCCACTAACCCTGTTGCGGTCGGGAACGCAGTTCCCGTCGGAGGATCTTCCCACTTGCCGTCTTCGGCAGGTCGGGCAGGATCTCCACCTGGCGCGGATATTTGTAGGCCGCCAGTCTCTCCTTGCAATAGAGGGCGAGATCGTCCGGTTCGGTTGCGGCACCCGGGCGCAGACTGATGTAGGCCTTGACGGTCTCCCCCCGGTACCCGTCCGGGACCCCGACGACGGCGGCCTCGCGTACCGCCGGATGGGTGTACAGCACGTCCTCGACCTCGCGCGGCCAGACCTTGAAGCCGGACGCGTTGATCATGTCCTTCTTGCGGTCGACGACGTACAGCCACCCCTGTGGGTCCATGAAGCCGATGTCACCGGTGCGCAGTTCGCCGTCCGGGAAGGTGTCGGCGGTGGCCTCGGGCCGCCGCCAGTACCCGGGCACCACCTGCGGCCCGCGGACGGCGATCTCGCCCTGCTCGCCGAAGGGCACCTCCGCGCCCTGGTCGTCGAGGATGCGTACGACGGTGTCGGGTCCCGGCAGCCCGACGGCGAGGGTCCCGGAGACCGGGTCGACGGGCGCCTCCAGGCCCGGCGGCACGGAGGCGCAGGGCGCGGTGCACTCGGTCAGCCCGTAGCCGTTCCTGATGTACGGCCCGAACCCGGCGCGGAACTTCTCCACCAGGGCCGGCGGCAGCGGCGCGCCGCCGGAGGAGATGTTGACGAAGGAGGCGAAGTGCTCCGGGGTGACGTCGGGGTGGGCGGCCAGGGCCATGAAGGCGGTGGAGGGGCCCACCGTGTACTGCGGGCGGTGCTCGGCGAACGCCTCCAGGACCACGCCCGGCTCGAAGCGGTAGGTCAGCACGAGCGTGCCGGCGCTGGTGACGCAGGCGGCGAGCTGGCAGACCATGCCGGTGATGTGGAAGAGGGGCGCGAGGGCGTAGTAGACCGGCGCGTCGGGCAGCGCGAGTCCGGTGCGCTGCCGCTCCGCGTTGTACATGATGTTGCCGTGCAGGTTGGTGGCGCCCTTGGGGGCACCGCTCGTCCCCGAGGTGTAGCTGATCAGGGCGATGTCGGCGGACGCCGGGTCCCGCCCTTCCGGGGCCTCGCCGCCCTTGCGGGCGACCTCCACCAGGTCCTCGGCGTCGGCGGCCTGCGGCAGCCGTGCGAAGGGCAGCACGCGGGCGTCGTCGCGGGTCTGGAAGTCCAGCTCGCTGGTGGTGAGCACGATCCGCACCGGTGAGCCGGCTGCCGTCTCGCGCAGGTACGACTCCCAGGCCCGCTGCGAGCAGACCAGCGCGGCCACCTCGGCGTCCCGCAGGACGTGGGAGACCTCCCCCGACTTGTACATGGGGTTGACCGGCACCACGGTCGCACCCGCCTTCCAGGCGCCGAGCAGCGCGAGCACGAAGTGCGGGGAGTTCTGCAGGATCACGGCGACCCGGTCGCCGCGGGCCACGCCGCGCTCGGCGAGGTGGGCGGCGACGGAGTCGCTCAGCTCGTCGACCTCGCGGAAGCTGAGGCGGGCGTCGAAGTAGGCGAGGCAGGTGCGGTCCGGTGCCTCGGCGACGGCGGCCCGCAGGGCGTGCACCAGCGAGGCCGGCGGGTCGACCGGGCCCCGCTGGGCCTCGTCGAGCAGGGCCACCCAGGGACGGGCGGAGTAGCGGGACTCTGCGTGCGGCCGGGTCACCGGGTGGCCTCCCACTTCTGCTGGATGTGGTTCATGCTGGTCAGCCAGCGGTCCGGGTCGGCGGCCCGGGCCTGGTAGTACCCGGCGACCTCGGGGTGCGGCAGGATCAGGAAGCGGTCCTCCGCCATCCCCTTGAACAGCGCGTCCGCGACGGCCTCCGGCTCGATGGCGGTCGGCTGGAGCACGATGTCGCCCGCGCTGCCGGTGGCGGCGAGCATGTCGGTACGGACGCCCTGCGGGCAGATGGCGTGCACCTTCAGGCCGCGGTGCCGGTACGTCAGCGACAGCCACTCGGCGAAGGCGTACGCGCCGTGCTTGGTCACGCTGTAGGGAGCCGCACCGATCATGGTGAGCAGTCCGGCGGCCGACACGGTGGACACGAACCGCCCTGCGCCCAGCTCCAGCCAGTGCGGCACCAGCTCCTGGGCGGCCCGCACATGCGCCATGACGTTGACGTCCCAGGCCGCGGCCCACACCGCCGGGTCGGCCGCCTCGGACCCGCCGGACGCGAGCCCGGCGTTGGCGCAGTAGACGTCCACGGTCCCGCCGAGCGCGTCCCGGGCCGGGCCGACGATGCCGGACGCGTCCCCCGGAAGAGCGATCCCGCCGATCTCCTCGGCGACCGCGGCCGCCTTGTCCCCGTCCAGGTCGTTCACGACGACCCGGGCGCCCTCGGCGGCGAACCGCCGGGCGAGGGCGGCCCCGATGCCACCTCCCGCCCCGGTGACGACGACTCGGGCATCTTGCACGGCTCCCACCATCGGTCTCCTTCGACACGACGCGACACGACACGGCTCAGCATCGGCCAGACTAACCAGTCGGTATGTGTAAAGGGAAGGGTGACCGGTCCAACCTAGGGGCGCGGGGAACTGCGCGACCGGCCCCCACGACCCGCACCCTGACGACCACGGAGGCGACCCGATGCGCCTGTCCAGAAGAGGCCTGCTCACCGCGGCCACGGTGTCCGCAGCGGCCGTGACAGCACTGCCCACGGCAACGACAGCCGACGCCCACGGTCACCTCAGTACCGGCTTCGATCGCCTCTCCGCCGACGGCTACGCCCTCCTCGACGGCCAGAAGGTCGGCGTCGTCACCAACCCGACCGGAGTCACCCGGGACGTCCGCCACATCGTCGACGTCCTGCACGCCGACCCCCGCGTCGCCCTGACCGCGGTCTTCGGCCCCGAGCACGGCTTCCGGGGCACCGCCCAGGCCGGCGGCTCCGAGGGCCGCCACGACGACCCGGCGACCGGCCTGCCCGTCTACGACACGTACCTCAAGAGCGGACAGCCCCTCGCCGACGTCTTCACCGCCTCCGGCGTGGACACGGTCGTCTTCGACATCCAGGACGTCGGCGCCCGCTTCTACACGTACGTCTGGACGCTGTACGACTGCATGGCGGCGGCCCGGCTGGCGGGCAAGCGCTTCGTCGTGCTCGACCGGCCGAACCCGGTGACCGGCCGCACCGCACAGGGCCCGGTGCTGCACGAGGAGTTCGCCAGTTTCGTCGGCAGGAAGCCGATCGCGCAGGCGCACGGCATGACGGTCGGCGAGCTCGCGCGGCTGTTCAACGCGCGGTTCCTGGACCAGCCGGTCGCCCTGGACGTGGTACCGATGACCGGCTGGCACCGCGACCGCTTCTACGACGCCTGCGGCCTGCCCTGGGTGCCGCCCAGCCCCAACATGCCGACCCCCGACACGGCGCTGGTGTACTCCGGGACCTGTCTCTTCGAGGGCACGAACCTCTCCGAGGGACGGGGCACCACCCGCCCCTTCGAACTCCTCGGCGCCGAGGGCCTCGACGCCCGCTGGGCCGCCGCGGCGGGCGAACTCGGGCTGCCGGGCGTGCGGTTCAGGGAGGCGTACTTCGCGCCGACGTTCTCGAAGTTCCAGGGCAGGACCGTCGGCGGGGTGCAGATCCACGTGCACGACCGGGCCGCCTACGACCCCGTACGCACCGGTGTCGCGCTGCTGGTCACCGCCAGGAAGGTGTGGAGCGGCTTCGCCTGGCGCGCCGACCACTGGATCGACACGCTCACCGGATCGACGACGGTCCGCACGATGGTCGACGCGGGTGCGGGTCCCGACGAGATCGTCGGGGCCTGGCAGGACGAACTGGCCGCCTTCCGCCGGGTGCGAAAGGATTTTCTCCTCTACAGGTGAGGCGCGGCGTATGGCCAACGGTGCCCGGGAGCGGGACGATGCGCGCACATCGCACCGGTTCGGGCGGCGAGGAGCCTGCCATGGCTGACCCTGGGACGAGTGTGGCTCCCTACTGGGAGCTGACCTTCGACGCGGACGGGGATCCGGACGGCGCCGAACGCGACCGGCTGCTGGCCGAGGTCACCGGCCACGGCGTCCGTGACCTGATCGTCTTCGCGCACGGCTGGAACAACGACCGGTCCGGCGCGACCGCCCTGTACCGGCACTTCTTCGCCCTGGTGCCGAGGCTCGCCCCCAGGGCGCGCATCGGATACGTCGGGGTCATCTGGCCGTCGATGCGGTTCTGCGACGAGCCGATCCCCGACTTCCCGAAGTCGGTGGTGGCCACGGAGGCCGAGGAGTCCCCGGCCCCGGTCCTCGACAAGGACACCCGGCGCGCGCTCCTGGAGACGTTCCCGGGGCGGGCCACGGTGGTCGACCAGCTCGCCCGGATGCTGGACCAGCGGCCGGCCGGCGAGCTGGAGGAGTTCGGGCGCCTGGTGCGGCTGCTGGTCGAGGTCCTGCCCGGCGGCCCGCAGCCGCGGCACGCGGCGGACACGATCGCGGAGGGTGCCCCGCAGGGCGAGCCGGTGCTGTTCAGCGGGGCGGCGACGCGGCTGTGCGACGAGTTCGCGGGGGCCGTCGCGTCCCTGCGGCAGGGCGGGAGCGCGGCCGGCTTCGCGCTGCCGAACCCGTGGGACGGGGCGAAGGAGTTGCTGCGGCAGGCCACGTACTATGCGATGAAGCGGCGGGCGGGCACCGTCGGGGAGCGTGGACTCGGACCGGTGGTCGGGCAGTTGGCGCAGGCGGCGCCCGGTGTGCGGGTGCATCTGGTCGGGCACAGCTTCGGCGGCCGGCTGGTGTCCTTCGCGCTGCGCGGGCTGCCGGACGGGGTGCGCACGGTGAAGTCCGTGACCCTGCTGCAAGGCGCCTTCTCGCACTACGCGTTCGCCGCCCGGCTGCCCCAGGACCCGCGGGCGAGCGGGGTGCTGCACGGCCGGCAGGACCGGATCGACGGCCCGCTGGTGTGCTGCTACTCCCACTTCGACGAGGCGCTCGGCACGCTGTACCCGCTGGCCTCCCGGATGGCGGACGACTGCGAGTCGGCCCTGGGCGCGGACGTGGCGCGGCTGCTGGGCGAGCGCTGGGGCGCGATGGGCCACGACGGCGTCCAGGCGGTGCCGGGCACCGGTTCGCTGGACCTGGCGGCGGCGCTGCGCGGACCGCTCGCCGCGTCGGGTTGCGTGAACGTCGACGCGGCGGCGGTGGTGAACCGGGGTGGTCCGCCGGCCGGGGCGCACAGTGACATCGTGCACCCCGAGCTGGCGCGGTTGGTGCTGGCGGCGGGGCGCATCGGGTGACCCCGCCGCCGTGCGGGTGTCACCGGTGCGAGGTGTACTCCACCACCTGCTGGAAGGTGGGCCGGTTCTGCCAGCTGATGTTGTAGTGCTTGATGCCGCCCAGGGTGCGCTGGACGATCGAGTCGGCACACCACTGGTCGCCCGCCGAGCACAGCGAGTCCCCGGGATAGACGGTGGACGCGCTGGTGCCGGCCGCCGTCTTCAGGGTGCTGATCAGGATGTCCCGGCAGGAGCTGAGGCTGCCGCCGCCGCAGTACTGCTCGGCCAGCGGCCCGGACACGCTCTGCCCGAGCACCGAGCGGATGTCCTTGTCGACATAGCTCCACCAGCCGTACTGGTAGGAGCTGCCGGCGTGTGAGCCGGTGGGTCCGTGTGCGGCCCACGGGGCTTCGTCGACGGGCAGGTTGGCGGTGAACGCGGTGTACAGGCCGGAACCGAGGCCGGGCTGGAACTCGGCCTTCACCAGCAGCGGCCACCAGGCGTCCAGGATCCGGATGGCGTCGGAGTTGGCGTAGGTCTTGGAGCCCGCCGACGTCTCGGTGCGCTTGCCGCCCGCGGCGAGCCAGGTCTGGATCTTGCCGACGGCCGCGGCGGCCGTGGAGTCGGTGACCGTACTGCTGTTGATCACCTTCAGCAGATCCGGCACCACGTCCTCGGCCCGCAGGTCCGTGAGCGACGCGTCTGCCATGGCCTTGACAAGCGAGGAGCGGGTGACGCCGCCGGCGGCCACGAGTTTCTTCACCCGGTCGTCGAGGAGGTTGCCCCGGTGGACCGAGCCGTCGCCCCAGCTGGCGGTCGTGTAGTCGAGCGCCTGCTTGTTGTTCCAGGAGATGTAGTAGTCCTGGTCGATGGACTGGGGGTGCTGCGAGGCCGGGGTGTAGTCAGCCGTGTTGGTGGTCGGGTCCCAGTTCTGCCACTCGTAGGCGGCCTGGCCCCAGACCGGGAACTCCGGGTCGACACCGCTCGCGCGCACCGGGTTGTTGCCGCTGTTGTAGTACGCGGTGTGCGAGGAGTCGGCGTAGAACCAGTTGAAGGTGTAGTTGATGTGCTGCACCGCGCTCTGGAAGGTCCCGGGGCTGTTCACGTAGCCGGGGTCGTTGAGCATCTGGAAGCCGATGATCGAGTCGGCCTCGTGCATGTAGGAGGAGCGCAGGGTGGTGTAGGCGACCTTCTTCCCGCCGACGGTGGCCCGGTACTCGACGGGCCCGTACTTCGTCTTCCAGACCCGCATGGTGTACGAGCCGGCCGCCGTGCCGTCGGCCGTGGTCGGCTTCCAGGAGTTCGTCTGCTCGACCTTGTCCATGGCCGTGCAGGTGCCGTGGTACAGGTAGTGGTAGTCGTCCTGGCAGAGTTCGACGGCGAAGCTGTCGATGATGTCCTGGCCGGAGGTCGTGGCGGACCACGAGTAGTCCTGGCCCCGGCCGAGTTCGACGTACATGCTCAGGCCGGCGAACGAGGCGCCGCGGGCGCTGATGCCCGGCCCCTGGATCTCCTGGAGCATGAGCAGCTGCGGTGCGAAGTAGCCGGTCTGCGGTCCGAAGACGGCGATCGGGTGGCCGCTCGCGGTGTACTTGCCGCTGACCACCAGCGCGTTGGACATCCCGCGCTTGGCCGAGCTGAGCGCGGTCGCGGTCGCCGCGGCGGAGGCGGCGCTGGCGCTCTGGTCGGCGCCGGTGCCGGTGGCGTTGTAGACCAGCGGTTCGGTGGTCACCGATCCGGTGTCCGGCAGCGCCTCGCCCTGCGGGCTCGCGGGCTTGGTGCCGTACGGGAAGCTCTTGCCGTCGTGGACGGTGAGCACGGCCTCGGGGTCGTTGCGCTCGCGGAACGACTCCCAGACCTTGGTGCCCTCGGTCACCCCGTACTGCTCCTGGGCGGCCAGCAGGGAGATGGCGTTGTTGACCTCGCCACCGCCGCCGGAGCCGAACAGCGTGCCGATCACGGAGGCCAGCGCCACCAGGTCGGTGATCTTGAAGTGGTCGATCGTGCCGGCGTTGGTGATCGAGTCCTTGTGGCCGGTCAGCACGTACTCGCCGGGGAAGTAACGGCCCTTGTCGGACGCGTCGATGTAGGAGTTGATGCCGTCGAGGTAGGCGTTGGCGTCCGCGAGGGCCTGCTGGCCGCGGGCGCCGTTGGTCGCGACGGCGTTGTCTATCTGCGCCTGGAGGTCGGCCTCGGTGTAGGGCGCGTTGCGGTAGAACTCCTGCTCCAGGCCCTGGTTGGAGGCGACACCGCCGGCGAAGGAGGTGAGCTGACCGCGCCCGACGTGCCGGAACACGTCCATGAGCCACAGCCGGTCCTCAGCGGCGGCGTAACCGGCACCGAACTCGGTGCCGTATCTGGTGGTACCGGTGATGTGGGGCACCCCGGTCGCCTTGTCGCGGACGATGGTGACGTCGCTGCGGCCGGCCGGGCTCTCGGTGGAGGCGACTTGACCCGACGCGACCCCGAACGACGCGTCGTTGAAGAACGTGTTGATCTTCGCGTCGGTGAGGGTGGAGTAGCCGGTGGCCAGGTTGGCGTAGGGGCCGAGCTGGTCCTCGGCGTGGCTCGGCTGGGTGCCGAAGGCCTGGTTGAGCAGGATCTGGGCAAGAGTGGCGTTGCCGTTCTCGCCGGGCGGCAGGATGTCGGAACACTGCCCGCCGCAGTAGTCGTTGGAGGCCGCCGCGGCGGCGGGGGTCTGGGCGAGCGGGGAGAGCAGCCCGGCGATCAGCGCGCATACGGATGCGGCTTTCAGGAACCCGGGGAGCCTGTGGGGAGTTCTCAGTTTGTCGAACAACGCGTGATGTCTGGTGCGCCGTGGCATGGCGGCTCCTCAACGACGGGGGTGGGCCGGACGTTACCGCCGGTATCCCCGGGATTGAAGATGAACATGCGTCAAGTTTTCAAGAGGTCGCACGCGTCGGCGGTGCCACCGGCCGCCGGTCAAGGCGGGCGGCCTTATGGGCGGCATCGGAAATCGGATGGAGCCGATTCGAGTGTCGATACGTCTATACGGCAACGTCGCGCGAAGCCCGTGCGGCGACGCCGAAGTGACCGAAGTGCAGGTACAGGTGTGACGGAGGTGCAGGGCGATGGCCGGTTTCCGGAGTCTGGCGAGACAGGTGCGAGACCCACGGTGCGATCTGGCGCTGCGGCGTTATTCACTGCGCAAGTGCCTGGAGCGGTTCGCTCCGTACGGGCACCGCGCGACCTGGGACCATCTGTGTGCGCGGGCCGGGTTCGGTCCTGAGGACCGGTCCCCCGATCCGGTGCGTCTCGTGGGCGCGCTGGACGAGTTGGAGGAGGCGCGGGCGGTCTGGCTCGCCTACGAGGTCGACTTCGCCTCCCGCCGCAAGAAGGAGAAGCACGACGGACTGCGCCGCCCGGGCAGCGTGGACGACTGGCACCGGCTCACCTGGGGCGGATTCGGGGTGGCCTGGTGCGACGACCCGCGGGTCCATCCCGACGAACCGCTCGCCGAGGTGCTGCGACGGCTGATCGCCGCCCTGGAGCGCGAACCGGGCACGGTCTGCCCGGTGTGCGAAGGGGAGCGCCTGGTCTGGAAGTACGACCTGGACCACGAGCCCTCCGCCGGGCCGGTCTGCGCGGACTGCGGGATCCTGGTGCCGCGTCCGGTGCTCACCGCCGAGGCCCTGGCCTACGCCAGGCGCGGGCGGCTGCTCATGTCGGCCTGACCACCGGGGGTGCGCCGGGGATGCCGCACCCCCCTACCGCGCCTCCTCCCGCACTACGCGCTCTCCTCCGGCAGCAGACGGGAGCCCGCCCGCCGTGCCCCGAAGGCGTCGTGCGGGTTGGACAGGACGCACGTGGCCAGCGACAGGCAGCCGCAGCCGATGCAGTCGGTCAGGTGGTCGCGCAGCCGGTTGAGCTGCCGGATGCGTTCGTCGAGTTCCGCGCGCCACGCCTGCGAGAGACGGGCCCAGTCCTCCCTGGTCGGGGTGCGCTCCTCGGGGAGTTCCGCGAGCGCCTCACGGATGGTGGCCAGCGGGATGCCGACGCGTTGCGCCGCCCTGACGAAGGCCACGCGGCGGAGCGTGTCGCGGGTGTAGCGGCGCTGGTTTCCGACGGTCCGCCGGCTGCGGATGAGCCCCTTGGCCTCGTAGAAGTGCAGCGCCGAGACGGCGGCGCCGCTGCGCGCGGACAACTGGCCGACGCTCAGCTCGTGGATCTCCTCGGGAATCTGCGGCATCCGGCAGAGACTACCCATCGGACGCGGCCGCGGTCCGTTGACAGCGGCCCCGCGGCCGACCATGCTAAGCAGTTGCTTAGACACAGTGGGTGTGACCCGTGCGCGCGAGAGGGCCGACAACATGGCAGAACCGAGGATCTTCGCTTCCCCCGACGAGCTGAAGGCGGCCGTGGGCGAGCAACTGGGCTTCACCGACTGGCTGGAGGTCGACCAGAAGCGGATCGACCTGTTCGCGGACGCGACGGGCGACCACCAGTGGATCCACGTCGACCCGGAGAAGGCGGCCGCGGGCCCGTTCGGCACGACCATCGCGCACGGCTACCTGACCCTGTCGCTGCTCCCGCTCTTCGGTCCCCAGCTGATCAAGGTCGAGGGCGTCACGATGGGCGTCAACTACGGCACCAACAAGGTCCGTTTCCCCGCCCCCGTGCCGGTCGGCTCGCGCCTGCGCGCCACCGCGAAAATCACCGGCGCCGAGGAGGTCACCGGCGGTGTCCAGGTGACCGTCGCGTTCACCGTGGAGCGCGAGGGCGGCGACAAGCCGGTCTGCGTCGCGGAGTCGGTGTCCCGGTACTACGTCTGAGCGGCCCCGCGGCTACCGCGCCCCGACCATCCGCAGCACGAGGTCGGCGTAGAGGGCGCCGACCTCCTCGGGGGTCCGGGGGCCGTTCACGTTGAACCAGCGGGCCACGTCGATGCACAGCGACAGCACCGCGAGGGTGGTGCCGTGGACGTCGAGCACGTCGAACTCGCCGGCCGCGACGCCCTCCTTGATGATCCCGCGCACCTCCGCGTCCACCTGGCGGCGCAGCGCGAGGATCTCGGCGCGGGCGTCGGGGCCGAGGGCGTCCAGCTCGTACTGCACGACCCGGGCGGTGGTGCGCCGGCCGGCGTGCCAGCGGACGAAGGAGCTGACGGCGTCGGCGAGCCGCTCGGCGGCGGTGCCCTCGCGCCGGGCGGCCGTCCGCAGGATGTCCAGGGCCTTGTCGTGACCGATGCGGCTGATCCGGTGGAGCAGCTCTTCCTTGGTCTTGTAGTGGATGTAGAGCGCGGCCGGGCTCATACCGGCGCGGCCCGCGATGTCACGGGTGGTGGTGGCGTGGTAGCCGCGCTCGGCGAAGGCCTCCACGGCGGCGACCAGCAGGCGCCGGGCCGCGTCAGGGGTGACCTCTTCCCACGGCTCGATCTCGCCGCCGGTCGTGTCCTCCGCCGTACTCATCGCTCGCTCGCCCCTCTCGGTACCGGAGCTCCACCATACCGCCGAAGCTGAGCGGGCGCTTAGTGTGCCCGCTCAGAGCTGCGCGCCGCCTCGGGGAGGTCAGAGCTTCTCGAAGGGGTCGTGTTCGGCGAGCAGCTTCTCCAGCCGTGCCTGGTCGACCCGGCTGACGATCTGGCCGGCCTCCTGGCGGTCCCGGACGACCTTCGCGAGCGTGAAGGCGGAGGTGACGAGGTAGAGGACCGCGATGCCGAGGAAGCCGCGCACCCAGGCGTCGGCGTGCAGCCTGACGATGCCGATGACGGTCGCCGCCATGGCGATGCCGAAGGAGGCGACGGCCTGGCCGTAGAAGGCGGCCGTGTTCTGGTTTCTGACCGGTGTGTCACTCATGGGACGAGCATCGGCGAACGCGGACCGCGCCACATCCGCCGGGATACTCAGGACGTACTCAGAACGCCGAGACGCCCGTCAGCGCCCGCCCGATGAGCAGCTTCTGGATCTGGCTGGTGCCCTCGTAGAGGGTCATCACCCGGGCGTCGCGCAGGAGTTTGCCGACCGGGTACTCGTCGATGTAGCCGTAGCCGCCGAAGACCTGGAGGGCGTTGTTGGCGGCGCGCACGGCGGCCTCCGAGGCGAACAGCTTGGCCTTGGAGGACTCGGTGGCGAACGGCAGCCCGCGGTCGACCAGGTCGGCGACGCGCCAGGTCAGCAGCCGGGCCGCGTCCACGTCGACGGCGATGTCGCTGATGAGTTCCTGGACCAGCTGGTGCCCGGCGATCGGCGTGCCGAACTGCTCCCGCTCCCCCGCGTAGCGCACGGCGGCCTCGAGCGCGGCCTGCGCGATGCCGACGCAGCCCGCGGCCACCGACATCCGCCCCTTGGCGAGCGCGGACATGGCGACCGAGAAACCCTTGCCCTCCGGGCCGAGCATCGCGGCGGCGGGCACCCGGACGTTTTCAAGGACCAGTTCGGCGGTGGCCTGGCCGCGCAGGCCGAGCTTGCCGTGGACGGCGCGGCGGGTGAGGCCGGGGGTGTCGGCCGGCACCAGGAAGGCGGAGACGCCCCGGTGTCCGGGGGCGTCGGTGGAGCGGGCGAAGAGCAGGACGACGTCGGCCCAGGTGCCGTTGGTGATGAACATCTTGGTGCCGTTGACCACGTAGTGGTCGCCTTCGCGAACGGCGCGGGTGGTGAGGTTGCCCGCGTCGGAGCCGGTACCGGGTTCGGTGAGGCCGAAGCAGCCGAGGTGCGCGCCGGAGGTCAGCCCCGGCAGCCAGCGCCGCTTCTGCTCCTCGTCGCCCCAGGCGGCGATCGACTTGGCGACGAGCCCGAGGGAGACGGAGACGATCCCGCGGACCGAGGAGTCGCCACGGCCCAGCTCCTCCGTCACCAGGCAGTACGACAGGTGGTCGCCGCCCGAGCCGCCGTACTCCTCGTCGATCGTCAGCCCGAGGAAGCCCACCTCGCCGAGCTTCTTCACGATGCCCCGGTCGACCTCCTCGGCCCGGTCCCAGGCGACCACGTGCGGGGCGATCTCGCGCTCGACGAAGTCCCGGGCGAGCCGCCGTACGGCGGTCTGCTCCTCGCCGAGCCCCAGGTTCACCATGCGACCACCCTTTGAGTCAGCCTTTAATTAGCACTGCTAGTTTATTCCCCCGGCCCTACTATGTGCGCCATGGCCCGACCACGCAAGCCCCTCCTCAGCACCGACCGGATCGTCCGGGCGGCCCGGGAACTCGTGGACGCGGAGGGGCTGGCGGCCGTGTCCACCCGGCGGCTGGCCGCCGAACTGGGAGTGAGCGGGCCCTCGCTCTACAACCACTTCCGCACCAAGGACGAGATCCTGGAGGCGGTCGCGGACTCGGTCAGCGCGCAGGTCGACCTGTCGATGTTCGAGCCCGGCGACGGCCGGGACTGGCGCACGGCCCTGCACGACTGGGCGGTGTCGTACCGGGCCGCGCTGCGCGAGCACCCGAACATCGTCCCGGTGCTGGCCCGCGGGCCGGGCCGGCGCCCGGCCGGACTGCGGGTCGCCGACGCGGTGTACGGCGCGATGGTGGACGCGGGGTGGCCGGCGGCGCAGGCGACCTCGATCGGGGCGCTGATGCGGTACTTCGTCATGGGCTCGGCGCTGGGGTCGTTCGCCGGGGGGTTCGTGGACGACGCGAGCGCGTACGATCCGGCCGACTATCCGCATCTGGGCCAGGCCCATCTGCTGGCGGATCAGCAGGAGAAGATCGACGAGCGGGCGTTCGAGACGGGGTTGCGGGCGCTGCTGGACGGGTTGGGCGAGCAGTTCGCGCGGGGGAAGGGCACGGCGGGATAGGGGCGGTCCGGCCCGGTCGTCGCCGGTTGCGGGCCGGCGCCGCACCGGCCGCTCAGAACACCACCAGCGCCCGGCCGCCCTTGCCCGCGAGCATGTTCCCGAAGGCGTCCGGGATGTCCTCCAGGGTGATCCGTTCCGTGACCAGCGCGCCCAGGTCCAGGCGGCCCGCCCGGACGTGCTCGGCGAGCACCGGCAGGTCGCGGGCGGGGTCGGAGTTGCCGTAGACGCAGCCGGAGAGGGTGCGGCCCCAGTGGAAGAGCTCCAGGGCGTTGAAGGTGACCTCTTCCGTCCTGCCGCCGATGCCGACCACGGTCGTACGGCCGCCCCGGCGGGTGGACTCCCAGGCCGCGCGGATGCTGACCGCGCGGCCCGCGCACTCCACGGCGACGTCGACGCCCTGCTTCCCGGTGAGGGCGCGGATCGCGCGGGGCGTGGTGTCGGAGGCGACCACGTAGTCCGTGGCGCCCGCCGCACGCGCCAGCTCCTCCTTCGCCGCGGACACGTCCACGGCGACGATCCTGGACGCGCCCGCGATCCGGGCCGCCTGGACGGTGGCCAGGCCGACCCCGCCGACGCCGAAGACGGCGACGGTCTCGCCCGCGCGGACGCGCGCCGCGTTGTGGACGGCGCCGTAGCCCGTGAGGACCGCGCAGCCGAGGAGGGCCGCGTCGGTGAGCGGGACGCCGGCCGGCAGCGGGAGGACGCAGGACTCGGCGACCACGGTCTCCTCGGCGAAGGCCGCCACGTTCAGGCCGGGGTGCAGGTCGGTGCCGTCCGCCGTACGGGCGTACACGTCGGCGGAGCCGGCCAGCGCGTCGGCGCACAGCCAGATCTCGCCGAGCGCGCAGGCGTGGCAGCGCCCGCAGGAGGGCGCCCAGTTGAGGACGACGGGGTCGCCGGGTGCCAGCCGGGTGACGCCCTCCCCCACGGCGGCCACGGTGCCCGCGCCCTCGTGGCCGAGGACCGCCGGGACCGGCACCCGCATGGTGCCGTCGGAGAGGGAGAGGTCGGAGTGGCAGACACCGGCGGCGGCGAGCCGGACGCGGACCTGTCCGGGGCCGGGGTCCGGGAGCTCGATCCCGGTGACCGTCAGCGGGGCGCCCACGGCGGGCAGTACGGCGGCGCGGACCTGGGAAGCCATCGGGGCGATCTCCTCAGAACTGCAGGGACTTGGTCTGGAGGTACTCGGCGAGACCGTGCGCGCCGAGTTCGCGGCCGACACCCGACTGCTTGTAACCGCCGAACGGGGCGAGGGGGTTGAACCGCCCGCCGTTGATGTCGACCTGCCCGGTCTCCATCCGCCGGGCGAAGGCCACCGCCTCCTCCTCGTCCCCGGCCCAGACCGCGCCCGCGAGGCCGTAGACCGTGCCGTTGGCGATGCGCAGGGCGTCCTCTTCGTCCTCGTAGCGCAGGATCGACAGGACCGGGCCGAAGATCTCCTCCTGGGCGATCGTCATCTCGGGCGTGACGTCGGCGAAGACCGTCGGTTGGACGAAGTAACCCTGCTCGCGGGGGGATTCGGGGCCGCCCGCCACCAGCCGGGCGCCCTCCGCGATGCCCTTCTCGATGTAACCGCGCACCCGCGCCCGCTGCTCGGCGCTGACCACGGGACCGATCCGCTCCCCGTAGGTGGCGGCCGCGGCCGCGGCCATCTCCACCGCCTCGTCGTACTGTCCGGAGTGCACCAGCATCCGGGTCCAGGCGCTGCACGTCTGGCCGGAGTTGGACATCACGTTGGCCACCCCGACGTTGACGGCCCTGGCCAGGTCGGCGCTCGGAAGGATGACGTTCGCGGACTTCCCGCCCAGTTCCAGGGCCACCTTCTTGACCGCGGCCCCGGCGGCCGCGCCGATCCGCCTGCCGACGGCCGTGGAGCCGGTGAAGGAGACCAGGTCGACGCCGGGGTGCTCGGCGAGCGCCTGACCGGCGACCGGGCCGAGGCCGGTGACCAGGTTGAACACACCGGCGGGGAAGCCCGCTTCGTGCACCGCCTCCGCGAACAGCTGGGCGGTGAGCGGGGTGTTCTCGGCGGGCTTGAGGACGACCGTGCAGCCGGCGGCGAGCGCCGGGGCCGCCTTCGCGACGATCTGGTGCAGCGGGTAGTTCCAGGGGGTGATCGCGCCGACCACCCCGACCGGCTCCTGGTAGACGGTCGAGTTGCCGACCTTCTCCTCGAAGGGGTGGGTGGCGGCCAGTTCGGCGTAGGAGCCGGCGACCGCGATCGGCACGGCCGCGTGCACGGCCCGGGCGAACTTCGGCGGCGCGCCCAGCTCCGCGCCGACCGTCTCGGCGATCTCGTCCTTGCGGGCCGCCAGGACGTCGCGCAGCGCTGCGAGCCGGGCGGCCCGGTCGGCGGGCGGGGTGGCGGCCCAGGCCGGCAGGGCGGCGCGGGCGGCGCGCACCGCGGTGTCGACGTCGAGTGCGCCACCCGCCGGGACCCGGCCGATGACCTGCTCGTCGGCCGGATTGACGACCTCGATCACGTCCTGGCTCTCGGGGGCGCGCCAGGCGCCGTCGATGTACAGGCCGTCGTGTGCCTTCATGCTGCTTCCTCCTGGCGGGCGCCGGATCTCCGCCTCACAAACTAGCGGCGATAGTTTTAGCGCGCCAGAGATGATCCGCGCCAGACACGGCCCGCACCCGACACGGCCCGCACCGGACCGGTGCGGGCCGTGTCAGAAGTCGACGCGGGCTTGGGTGTCCACCCTGCCCACGCTCTCCTGCGCGAAGGTCTTCTCGTAGGCCCGCCGGATCTCCTCGATCTTCCGGTCGCCGTCCTTCGCCGCCGACTCGGGATACAGCAGGATCAGTTCGTACGATCGCTCCTTCTCGATGGTCCCGTGCGCGTCCCGCCACTGTCCGCGTCCGTTCTGCACGGTGAGGCCGTCGGGGAAGTCCGGGGTGACCTCCTTGTCGACGAAGGCGGTGAACTGCCGGTCGGTGACGGCCGGTCCGCCGTCGGGACGGGCGGTGCCGAAGAACAGCCGGGTCTCCAGGTACGGCTCGCCGCGCGCGGGCGCGGGCGCGGCGGCGGGGCGGCCGTCGGCCAGTGCCGTGTAGGCGGTGGGGGCGCCGGCGAGCAGCAGCCCGGCCAGGGCGAGGGCCGACTCGTGGGGGCGCCCGTACCGCGTGGTCATTCCGTCGCGGTCAGGTGGGCGAAGACCACCACGTTGCTGGTGTAGCCGGTCCGGCGGCTGAAGAGGCCACCGCAGGTGATCACGCGGAGTTCCGGGCGGCGGGTCGGTCCGTACACCTCCTTGTCGGGGAACCCGGCCTTGTCGTAGACCTTCACCCGGTCCACCGTGTAGACGGCGGTCCGCCCGTCCGCGCGCCTGGCCTCGATCCGTTTGCCGGGCTGCACCTGGGCGAGCGCCGCGAAGACCGCGGGTCCCGTTCTCGTGTCGCGGTGGCCGACGGCGACCGCGAGGCCGGACTCGCCCGGCGTGGCGCCGCCCTGGTACCAGCCGATCAGCTTCGGCTTGTCGACCGGCGGGGTCTCCAGCTGCCGCCCCCGGTCCAGCCCGACGCCGGTGACCGGTGCGTCGACGCCCAGGGACGGGATGCGCATCGACGTCGGCCGGGACCTGGGCAGCGGGCGGGGCGGCGGCAGCGGCCTGGCCGCCGTGCGGGCCCCGTCGGGCCCCGCGCCCGCCACGGCGTCCCGGCCACCCGGTCCGTCGTCGTGCCCCCCGCACCGGACCAGCGTCACCAGGGCCATCACCAGCAGGGCCGTCCTGGCGAGGCGGTAGGCGCGGGTCCGGTACCAGGGCCTGCGTCTGCGCCTACGCGGCGCCATGGGGCCGGCGGCGGATCAGCCGGACGTACGCCACGCCACTGGCCGCGACCAGACCCACGGCCGCGGCCGCGGCCAGGGGCGAGAACGCGGCCGCCGTGTCGACGAGACCGCCGCCGCCGGCGTGCACCCCGCCCTGCGGGCCGTTGTGGTCGTCGCCCTTGCCCCAGCTCGCGTCGTTGTGCTGGTTGTCCTCGATCTGGCCGTTGTGGCCGTTCTGATCGTTCTGACCGTTCTGCCCGTTGGGGCCGTTCTGGCCCGGTGCCCCGTCCTCCTTGCCGTCGTGGCAGTTGAGCCGGAAGACCTTCTCCTTCAACGCGCCCGCCACCACCCAGGTGAGCCGGTACTGGCCGTCCGCCAGCCCCAGCGGATCGGTGTGACCGGCGCCCCCGGCGAGCTGGATGGTGCCCGCGACGGTGGCGGCGGTGGGCAGCGGCGGCTGCGGGGTGATGGTGTAGGCGATGGCGGGCAGGACGTCGAAGTTGACGGCGTCGAGGTAGAACCGGCAGACCACCGGGTCGTCCTTGGAGACGCCGAAGGGCACGCCCACCCGGTGGATCCTGATGTCGCCGTTCTCCCCCTGGGCCACCGCGTTCGGCGCCGCCACCCAGGACGCGCCCGCCGCGGCGAGGGCGGTGAGGACGACGGTGGCGCCCGCACGGGAACCGGCGGAGCGTGGAAGTGTGAGGGTGGGCATGCAAGCTCCTCCAAGTTAGACGATTTTCATACAAATCGACCTTTCGCCTGGACTATCACTCACCCACCCCGCGGCCCACGCCATCGAGGCCCGACGCGCCGTCAGATATCGCCCGGGCGGCGCAACGCCGAACGCCTGCGCGGCGTCCGCGGCACCGCACCCGCGCCCCCGGACGGCCCCACGGCTCCCGGAGAGCGCACCGCCGCCCCCGCCGACAACAGCAGCAACGCCCCCAGCATCAGGAACGGCGCGGCCGCCCCCGTGATCCCCGCCACCAGACCCGCCGCGGCCGGCGCCGCCACCTGTCCCAGCCGGTTCCCGGTCAGCCGCAGGGCCAGCGCCGTGGACCGGGCACCGTCCGGCGCCGCCTGCACGACCGTCGTCATCGACAACGGCTGTCCGACCCCCAGGCAGAACCCGAGCACGCCGAGCATCAGCCCCAGCCCCCACAACGGCACCGGCAGCGCGATCCCCGCACACAGCACCGCCGCCAGGAGACACGTCACGGTCAGCAGTACCGGTCGGCCCAGCCACCTCAGCAGCGGCGTGAGAACCAGACGGCAGGCGATCGTGGCCCCGGCCCGCACGCTCAGCAGGGCGCCGATCACCGCCGGGGCGATCCCCCGGTGCTCGCCGACCACCGGGAGGTACGCCGTGAGGATGTCGGTCGCGGACAGCACCGAGAGGCTGATCAGCATGCCCGCCGGGACCCCCCGGGCGCGCAGGATGCGGCCGACCGCGACGCGCTCGCCGCGCTCGGTACGGGAGGTGACCGCCGTACGGTCCTCGATGCGCCACAGCGACGTCAGCGCGACGGCCGACCCCGCGCCCGCCACCACGAGCGCGAGCGCGCTGCTGCCCGCCATGTCGGGGGCGCCGATCAGCGCACCGGCCGCGATCGGGCCGACCAGCTGGCCGAGCGACGCCCCGATGGTGAAGTGGCCGAAGTTGCGGTCCTGTTCGTGCGCGGCCGACTGGCGGGCCACCAGCGACTGGGCGCCGATCACGAAACAGAGGTGGCCGAGGCCCATCACCCCGCTCCACAGGGCCATCGCGCCCAGGGAGCCGGCGAGGCCGCTGAGCGCACAGCCGCCGGATATCAGCACCACGCCGGCCGGCAGCAGGGGCGCGCAGCGGCCGTGGTCGGTACGGCGGCCGAGCGGCACGGCGGCGAACAGCGGGAGCAGGGCGTAGACGCCCGCGACGACGCCGACCGCCCGCTCGTCGGCGCCGAGCGCGAGGGCCCGGTAGGAGACGGCGGGCCGGGCCATCGACACCGCCCCCTGCGCGAAGCCGAAGGCGATGACGAGACGGAGCAGCCAGCCGCGGTTCCTGCCGGGCACCATGGTGAAGTCCTCCGCACCGGGCTCGGTTGCCCGCGTGGCTCAGATGATTCCGAACAGGATCCCTGCCCCCAGCACCACCAGGGATGTCAGGGCGGCCCACTTCACGACGAATCGGGTGTGGTCCCCGAACTCGACCTTGGCCATGCCGACCAGGACGTAGACGGCGGGGACGAGCGGGCTGGACATGTGCAGCGGCTGGCCGACGATCGAGGCGCGGGCGATCTCCACGGCGGGGACCCCGTGGGCCTGCCCGGCCTCGGCGAGGACCGGGAGGATGCCGAAGTAGAAGCCGTCGTTGGACATGAAGTAGGTCAGCGGGATGCTCAGCACGCCCGTGACGAGGGCCATGTGCGGGCCCATGCCGTCGGGGATGTTGCCGACCAGCCACTCGGCCATGTGGTCGACCATGCCGGTGCCCTGGAGGACGCCGGTGAAGACGGCGGCGGCGAAGACCATGCCGGAGACGTTGAGGACGTTCTCGGCATGGGCGGCGATCCGGGCCTTCTGGTCCGGCATCTGCGGGAAGTTGACGGTCAGCGCCAGCGCGGCGCCGAGCAGGAACAGCACCGGGATCGGCAGCCACTCCATGATCATGGCGGTGAGCAGGACGACGGTGAGCGCCGCGTTGAACCAGTACAGCCGGGGGCGCAGCGTGTCGCGGTGCGGATCCAGGCCCTGGAAGGCCTCGTCCTCCCCGGGCGGCTCCGCGTCGGTGCCGGAACCCGAACCGCCGCCGCGCGCCGGGGACTTCCCGGTGCCGGCCCCGGCGCCGACCAGCACGGTCTCCGTCTCCCGCTCCGCCACCAGCGCCTCGTCCAGGGTCAGCACGCCGAGCCGGTTGCGCTCGCGGCGGCCGAGGACGTAGGCGAGGGCGACGACGAAGAGCAGGCCGACGGCGAGCGCCGGGATCATCGGGACGAAGATGTCGCTCGCGTCCAGCTTCAGCGCGGTCGCGGCGCGGGCGGTGGGGCCGCCCCAGGGCAGGGTGTTCATCACGCCGTTGGCCATGGCGGCGACACCGGTCATCACGACCAGGCTCATCTTCAGCCGCTTGTACAGCGGGTACATCGCCGAGACGGTGATCATGAAGGTGGTGGAGCCGTCGCCGTCGAGGGAGACGGTCGCGGCGAGCAGGGCCGTGCCGACGACGATCCGCAGCGGGTCGGCCTTGCAGAACCTCAGGATTCCCCTGACGACCGGGTCGAAGAGGCCGACGTCGATCATCACGCCGAAGTAGACGATCGCGAACATGAGCATCGCCGCGGTCGGGGCGAGGCTCGTGACGCCGTCGATGACGTAGTCGCCGAGCTTGGCCCCCTTGCCGACGAACACGCAGAACAGCGCGGGGATCAGCACGAGCGCCGCGATCGGCGACATCTTCTTCAGCATGATCAGGACCAGGAAGGTCGCGATCATGGCGAAGCCGAGGATGGTCAGCATGAGTGGAACACCTAACGTTCGCCCTTGAACTCCCACCAGGGCCGGCGGTGCGGACGACGTTAGGTCGCGTCAAACGTCGTTAACAAGACGTTGACATGCGAGCAATAAGCGCAGAATTCCAGGTCACGGCGTTGCGGTCACCTCGACGGGGATGCCGTTGAGCACGGCGTTGCCGGAGAGCGGGTCGAGCAGGCTGCCGTCGAGGAGCTGGTTGACGTTGACGCCGGGGACGGTCGCGGCGTGGCTGAGCCGGGTGCCGGGGCGGTCGTGGCCCCAGCCGTGCGGGAGGCTGACGACGCCCCTGCGGACGCCGTCGGTGACCTCGGCGGGGGCGACCACCTCTCCCCCGGAGCCCTTGACGCGCACCTCGGTCCCGTCGCGCACGCCGAGCCGTTCGGCGTCCTCGGGGTGGATCTGGAGGGTGCAGCGGTTGGAGCCGCCGGTGAGGGCGGGCACGTTGTGCATCCAGCTGTTGTTGGAGCGCAGGTGCCGGCGGCCGACGAGGACGAGTCCGGCGGGGCGGTCGCCGAGGGCCGCGCGCAGCCGGGGCAGGTCCTCGGCGATGGGCCGCGGCAGCAGTTCGATCCTGCCGCTCCTCGTCTTCAGCGGCTGCGGCAGGCGGGGCGCGAGGGGACCGAGGTCGATGCCGTGCGGGTGGGCCAGCAGCCGCTGGAGGGTGAGCCCGTCGGGCCGGGCGCCGAAGCCGTCGCCGTAGGGGCCGAGGCGCAGCATCATGTCCAGCCGGCGCTCGGGGCCGGTGTCCCCGGTGAGCAGGGCGGCGAGTTCCCGCGGGTCGCGGCCGTGTGCGGGTGAGTGGGCCTCGGTGACCGCCTTCCCCAGGGTCTGGCCGATGACCAGGTCGTCGACGGCGGACGGTTCGGCGCCGTGCATGCCGCCGGCCGCCAGGATCAGCCGGGCCAGGATCTCGGTCTCCGCCATCCGGCCGGGTTCCAGCGGCACGGCGGGGCGGCTGTAGCGGACCTGGTTGCGGACGGCGAGGGTGTTGAAGGCGAAGTCGTGGTGCGGGCTCTGCGAGGGCGGCGGCGGGGGCAGCACGACGTCGGCGTGGCGCGCGGTCTCGTTGAGGTAGGGGTCGACGCTGACCATGAAGTCGAGGGAGTCCAGGGCCTTGTCGAGGCGGATGCCGTCGGGCGCGGAGAGCACCGGGTTGGTCGCGACGGCGATCAGTGCCCGGATCGGCTGCCCTTCGGCGGTCTCGGTGTCGATCTCCTCCGCGAGCGCGGAGAGCGGCAACTCGCCCTTGGCTTCCGGGTGCCCGCTCACCCGGGAGCGCCAGCGTCCGAGCGCGAAGCCGCGGCCGGGCCCCGCCGGGCGCGGGGTGCGGTCGGTGGCGGCCTGCGGGAAGAGCGCCCCGCCGGGCCGGTCGAGGTTGCCGGTGAGGATGTTGAGGACGTCGACCAGCCAGCTGGCGAGGGTGCCGTGCGGGACGGTGCAGCTGCCGATGCGGCCGTACACGGCGGCGGTGGGGGCGGCGGCGAGTTCGCGGGCGAGGACCCGGATCGTGCCGGCGTCCACGTCACAGGCCGGGGCGACCGCTTCGGGGGTGAAGTCGCCCAGCGCCGCGCGGAGTTCGTCGAGGCCCTCGGTGTGGGGGGCGAGGTCGCCGAGGTCCACCAGGCCCTCCGTGAAGAGGACCTGGGCCAGCGCGGCGAGCAACAGGGCGTCCGCGCCGGGCCTGATGGCGACGTGCCGGTCGGCGAGCCGGGCGGTGCGGGTGCGGCGCGGGTCGACGACGGTGAGGGTGCCGCCGCGGGCTCGGAGCGCCTTCAGCCTGCCGGGGAAGTCGGGAGCGGTGCACAGACTCCCGTTGGACTCCAGGGGGTTGGCGCCGATGAGGAGGAGGTGGTCGGTGCGGTCCAGGTCGGGCACCGGTATCGCGTTGGCGTCGCCGAAGAGCAGGCCGCTGGAGACGTGCTTGGGCATCTGGTCGACCGTGGACGCGGTGAAGACGCTGCGGGTGCCGAGGGTGGCGAGCAGCACCTGCGGGTAGAGGGCGCCGGCCACGGTGTGCACGTTGGGGTTGCCGAGGACGACGCCGACGGAGTGGGCGCCGTACCGCTCGACGACGGGCCTGATTCCGGCGGCGACCGCGTCGAAGGCCTCCGCCCAGGTGGCCTCGCGCAGTTCGCCGTCCCTGCGGACGAGGGGGGTGCGCAGGCGGTCGGGGTCGGCGTCCACGGCGCCGAAGGAGGCGCCCTTCGGGCAGATGAAGCCCTTGCTGAAGACGTCGTCGCGGTCGCCTCGGGCGCCGGTGACGCGGGTGCCCTCGATGGTGAGGGTGAGGCCGCAGGTCGCCTCGCAGAGGGGACAGATACGCAGGGCGGTGCGGGGCATGCGGGGCCTCCGGGAGGCTGCGGCGACGGGGGGGCGGCCGTACTCGGGGCGAGCATACCGGGCGGTATGCCGATGAGGGAGGGGTGTTGCGCTTCGGGCGCGGGGCGTTCGTGGGGGGCCGTCAGTCCAGCACTCGGGCGAGGTAGGCCCGCAGCAGTTCGCGGGTTTCCGCGATGATCGCCTCGTCGCCCTCCGGAGCCATCCGGAAGGACAGGTGGACCAGGGTGTCGGCCGTCTCCACCGCGACCAGGAACGTGCGGCGCAGCACGTCGTCCGGGAGGCGGCCCAGGTACGCGGCGAGCAGGTCGGTCAGGCGGTCCGCGACCCTGTGGTTCGGTTCCGCGTGGCGGTCGCCGACCGGGATCTGGTTGCCGAAGTCGACGAGCGAGAAGCCCGGGGCGGTGCGCTTCATCGCCAGGTACTCGTCCAGCACCGCGTCCATCGCGGCGCGCCAGTCGCCCCTCGGCGCGTCCTTCAGCCGCTCGGTGACCCGCTCGGTGTAGCGCTCCAGGTTGCGCTGCGCGAGGGCGTCGGCCATCTGCCGCTTGTTGCCGAAGAAGCGGTACACCGAGCCGATGGGAACCCCCGCCCGCACCGCGACGGCCCGGGTGCTCAGCTCGTCGTAGCCCACCTCGTCGAGGAGGTCGGCGCAGGCGTCGAGGATCCTGGTCAGCCGTTCGGCGCTGCGGCGCTGGACGGGCGCTTTACGGAGCGGGGTCGCTGGGGGCACGGCTTCATGATGCCCTTCCGTAAGAATCAGGTGAAGCTCACCCCCCCGGAACGACGGCGGACCGCGGGGGCGCTCATCCGGTGGGGGCGCCGTGCGCGGTGGGGGTCCCCGCCGACGGGGTCGTCGTCTCGGCGCCGGACGCCGTGACGTCCGCCGTGCTCTCCACCGGCTTGCCCTGCACCGCCCACACGGTGCCGTCGTCCGCGTAGAGCCGGGCGGTGACGTGGTGGGTGCCGTGCGGGACGAGTCCGGCCGGGAGGTGGTACGCCGAGGTGCGCAGCCGGGTCACCAGGCCGCCGTCCACGAAGAGGTAGGCGAGGCCGCGCCCGGCCACCGCGGTCGCCCCGGCGCCGGCCGGCGAGAGCCGGAAGCGGTGCAGGTCGAGCCGGACGTCCCAGCCGCCGGCCGGGTCCGGGGTGACCTCGGTGTCCACCTCGGGCGCCTGCTTCCTGCCGATCTCCCGGTAGTGGCGCCCGCTCTCGTCCGTGTCGCCGAGGATCTTGCCCACCGGTGCGGGCGACCCCGTCCCCGGCCGCTGGTGCGCCTCCCCGGTCCCGCACCCCGCCGCCGCGACCAGCAGCAACGCGGGGACCGCGAGTCCGCCCGGCAGTCCACGCTTCCACCCCATGCCGGGGAGCGTAGAACAGCGGGCCGCAGGCCGGATCCCCCTGAAGTCGGGTTCCCCGCCCTCCTCGGGGATGATCCCGGACCCCTTGCACGGAGCTCCGCGCAATCCTACGGTGATGCATAGGAATCGACGGCCGGCAGGTTGAGGGAGCGAGCATGGGCGACGGGGTCATCTCCGGCGCGGACGGGTCCGGGCGTGCGGAGGCCCGGAAGACCGCCGAGCAACTGGCGTACCTCTCCGGGTTCGGCAACGAGCACTCCTCGGAGGCCGTGCCGGGCGCCCTGCCCGAGGGCCGCAACTCCCCGCAGCGCGCCCCGCTCGGCCTGTACGCGGAACAGCTCAGCGGTACGGCCTTCACCGAGCCGCGGGCCCACAACCGCCGCTCCTGGCTCTACCGGATCCGCCCCTCGGCCGCCCACCCGGTGTTCACCCGGGCCGCCGACAACGGGGCGGTGCGCACCGCCCCCTTCACGGACCTGGCGGCCGACCCGAACCGGCTGCGCTGGAACCCCCTGCCCCCGCCCCCGGCGGGCACGGACTTCCTCGCCGGCCTGTGGACCCTGGGCGGCAACGGCGACGCGACCCAGCGCACCGGCATGGCCGTGCACCTCTACCACGCCGACGCCTCGATGGAGCGGGTCTTCTCCGACGCGGACGGCGAACTGCTCATCGTCCCGGAGCACGGCGGCCTGCTGCTGCACACGGAGTTCGGTCTCCTGCGGGTGGAACCGGCACACGTGGCGCTGATCCCCCGGGGTGTCCGCTTCCGTGTGGAGCTGCTGGACGCTTCGGCCCGCGGCTACGTGTGCGAGAACTACGGCGCGCCCTTCCGTCTCCCCGACCTCGGCCCGATCGGCGCCAACGGCCTCGCCAACGCCCGGGACTTCCTGGCCCCCGTCGCCGCCTACGAGGACGTGCCGGGCCCGGTGGAGGTGGTCAACAAGTTCTGCGGGAACCTGTGGACCGCCACCTACGACCACTCCCCCCTGGACGTGGTCGCCTGGCACGGCACCCATGTGCCCTACGTCTACGACCTCCGCCGTTTCAACGTGCTCGGCAGCATCTCGTACGACCACCCCGACCCGTCGATCTTCACCGTGCTGACCTCCCCGTCCGACACCCCCGGCCTGGCGGGCGTCGACTTCGTGGTCTTCGCCCCGCGCTGGCTGGTGGGCGAGAACACCTTCCGGCCGCCGTACTTCCACCGGAACGTGATGAGCGAGTACATGGGCCTGGTCGAGGGCGCCTACGACGCGAAGGCGGAGGGCTTCGTGCCGGGCGGTGGCTCGCTGCACAACATGATGTCGGCGCACGGCCCGGACCGGGAGACCTTCGACCGGGCGAGCACGGCCGAGCTGCGGCCCCAGAAGGTGGCGGACGGCCTGGCGTTCATGTTCGAGACCCGCTGGCCGCTGACCCTCACCCCGCAGGCGGCGACCGCCGAGCACCTCCAGCGGCGCTACGACGACGTCTGGCAGGGCCTGGAACGCCACTTCCGCCCCTTGCACTGAAGATCCGCCGACGGTACGGATGGCCCGTGACCTCCTTCGCCCCGGACTCGATCGTCCTGAACCGTAAGCTGCCGCTCTGGTACCAGGTGTCGCAGTCGCTGCGCGCCTCGATACTCGGCCGCTCGCCCCGGGACCCGCTCCGGCTGCCCACCGAGGAGAGGCTGGCGGAGCACTACGGCGTGAGCGTCCTGACGATGCGGCAGGCCTTGAAGGAGCTGGAGGACGAGGGCCTGATCAGCCGGCACCGCCGCCGGGGCACGTTCATCGAACCGGACGCCCGGCGGGGCTCCCCGGTCCGCCTCCTCGGCTCGGTGGACGCGATCGTGGCCCAGCAGTCGGGCATGACGGCGGAGCTGCTGGACCACGGCACGGTGCCGGTGACCGGCGGACTCGCCGAGTTCTTCCCGGATCTCGCGGAGGTGACGACGTACCACCGGCTGCGCAGCGACGAACAGACGGGCGAGCCCACCAACCACGCCCGCAACCACGTCCGTCCCGAACTCGCCGAGCGCATCGCCCCGGAGGACCTGGTCCGTTGGCCGATGACCAAGGTGCTCCGGGACGTCGTCGGCGCGGAGATCAGCCGCATCACGGACACGGTCGAGGCGCGGCTGGCCGACCCGGAGACGGCCCGGCTGCTCCGGGTACCGCTCCTCAGCCCGATCCTGCACTACACGGGGGTCATCTACGACACCGCCGACCGGGTCCTGGATCTGGCGGTCATCCAGTACCGGGGGGACCGTTTCTCCTTCACGGTCACGCTCGACGCCCCCTGAAGTCGTCGTACGATGCCGGGCGTGACGCGCGACGACGCTCCGCTGCTCGCGGACCTCATGCCGTGGTCCGTCGCACCACTACGGCTCGGCCGGGGGTGGCCGACGGCCCCGGACCCGGCGACCCTGAAGAGCCGCTGGGAGGCCCTCCTCAAGGCCGGGCGCTCCGACCGCGAGACCCTGTTCGGGCCGACCCGCGCCCGGACCGTCCACTCGGCGGTGCCCCAGCTCCCCGGGCAGCCGACCGGCACGGAGCGGCTGGCACAGGCCTCGGACCCGTTCCCGGACCCGGTCCGCGTCCTGTCCGCCCCCTTCGACGAACAGTGGCTGATCCCGGACCACCGCCTGCTCGACACGGCCCGTCCGGAGCTGTGGCGGGTGGCCGACGACCACCAGGTCTTCGCGGTGGAGTCGGCGGAACCGGCGGACGGACTGCCCCTGCTGGCCACCTCCCTGCTGCCGACCCTGCGCGCGGGCCGCATCCGCCCGCTCTACCGCCGCCCCGGCGGCGCGGAACCCAACGTGGCCCCCGGTCTGCTGGACCATCTGACCGGCCGGCTGGGCCGCACCGCCACTCCCCCGGACCTCCTCGCCTGGACCCTGGCGACGGTCCGCGCCGACCACACCGTCCCGCTCACCGATGACCCCGGCCTCTGGTCCCAGGGCGTGGAGCTGGGCCACCGGGCCCTGTGGCTGCTCCGCCGGCACGGCGAGCGCCCCAAGCTCCCGGGAGGCCGCCGCCCCTACGTCCGGGCCCCGCTGCCGTCCCGCCCCCTGACGATCCGCTACGACCCCGAGGAGGAGGCCCTCCACATCGACGAGGGCCGCATCTCGCCGGTCCCCCCGGAGGCCTGGGACTTCCGGACGGGCGAAACACGTGTCCTGGAGGCCTGGTTCGCGGCGCGGACGGCGGAGCCGGGCGCCCCCGGGACGCTGGAGGCGATCGTGCCGGCGGCCTGGTCCCAGTCCTGGACGTCGGAACTCCTGGAGCTGATCACGGTCCTGGCCCTGCTGGCGGACGTGCGGTCCCAACGCGGCGAGTTCGAGACCGACGCACGGATCACGGCGACGGAGCTGAGGACGGCGGGCGTCCTGCCGCCCCCGGACGCGTCCCGGGGGCCGGCGTCGGTCCTGGAACACCCCGAGGAGGGTCCGGCGGGTCAGCTGACGCTGCTCTGACCGGCCTTCCTCTCCCTCACCGGTACCGGCGCTGCTGACAGACCGGCCGGTCGCGGGACATGATCCGGGCCATGGACCGTCTCCCGCTGCCCCTGGAGGGCATCACCGTCGTCGCCGTCGAGCAGGCCGTGGCCGCGCCGTTCGCCACCCGGCAGCTCGCCGACCTCGGCGCCCGCGTCATCAAGGTGGAACGCGTCGACGGCGGCGACTTCGCGCGCGCCTACGACACCGCCGCGCGCGGGCTCGCCTCGCACTTCGTGTGGTGCAACCGGGGCAAGGAGTCCATCGCGGTGGACCTGAAGGACCCGCGCGGCGCGGACGTCGTGCGCCGGCTCGTCGCGGACGCCGACGTGTTCGTGCAGAACCTGGCGCACGGTGCCGCGGCCCGGCTGGGGCTGGACGCGGCCACCCTGTGCGCCGCCCATCCCCGCCTGGTCGCCGTGGACATCTCGGGGTACGGCGCGTCGGGGCCGTACGCGGACAGACGCGCGTACGACATGCTCGTGCAGTGCGAGGCGGGACTGGTGTCGGTGACCGGGACGCCGGAGCAGCCGGTCAAGGCGGGGATCCCGGCGGCGGACATCGCGGCGGCCATGTACGCCTTCTCGGGCGTCCTCGCGGCACTGGTGCGGCGCGGTACGACCGGGCGGGGCGGGCCGGTGGAGGTGTCCATGCTGGAGGCGCTGGCCGAGTGGCTGGGGCATCCGCTGCACCACACGATCCACGGCGGGACACCACCGCAGCGCACCGGCCTGGCGCACGCGGTGATCGCGCCGTACGACGCCTATCCGACCGCGGACGGCGCCCGGGTGCTGGTGTCGGTGCAGAACGACCGGGAGTGGCGGCGGCTGGCCGAGCGGGTGCTGGGGCGCCCGGAGCTGGGGGCGGATCCGGCATTCGCGACGAACGCGGCACGGGTGGCGAACCGGGCACGCACCGACGAACTGGTGGGCAGGGCCCTCGGGGGCCTCGGCGCCGAGGAGGCGCTGGCGCGGCTGGCGGCGGCGGGCATCGCGTGCGCGCGGCTGCGGGACCTGACGGAGCTGGCGGAGCATCCGCAACTGGCGGCCCGGGAACGGTGGCGGGAAGTGGGGTCACCCGTCGGGCCGCTGCGCGCGCTGCTGCCGCCCATCACGCTGCCCGGCGGGGACGGGGCACGGATGGGTGACGTGCCCGCGCTCGGGCAGCACACCGAGGCACTGCTGCGTGCCGTGGGGATGACGGACGCCGAGTCAGCAGCGTTGCGCCGGGACGGTGTGGTCGCCTGAGCGCGGGCCTTGCGGTCAGTGCCTGTTGGCGCCGAACAGCGAACGGCGCAGCCTGCGCAGCGGTGCGAAGAGCGAGACACGGCTGACCCGTGCACCCCGGTCACTGCGCTGTGCGGGCGTGCGCGCGGTCAGCTCACGCATCAGAGACGTCGCCTCGACCGCCTGCTGCTGCGGTATGGCGGGACCCGCCAGCACCGACAGATGGCGGTCGAGGCGCGAACTGGTCGCGCTGCTCCCGCAGGTGATCGCAGGGACCCTCGCCCTGCTGCGTGTTATCTGCTCCATGTCACTCCCCACCCGTACGAGTCCACCCGGCCCGGGCAGGGTAACCCTATCGCCCCGTCGGGGCACCCGTGTATCGCGGTCACAGGATTCACCTTCCCCGCAAGGGTGTTGACGACCCCTCTTCGATCACTCTCCGAATCCGACCGATTTCAGGGCGAGTTGGACAACTGGCTGGCTGGTGGGTTGCGGTGACCCACCGGCAGGTTCGACGGTCACGGCGAGTGACGTCGCGGATTTGACCAGACCCGTGGCGACCAGGGGCGTGTCGGCCCGGAAAAGGCCCAGGGAGCGCGGTAGCGCACGGGGGCGCATCAGCCAGAGTTGATGCACGCGCCCGTTCGGCAGCGCGCCGTATCCGCTGAGCGTGACGATCACCTGCCCCTCCGAAACGGACGCGACCGCTCCGATACTTCGGCCCTGCGCGTCCTGGGCGCCGACCGCACGGGCGTCGGGTGCGCTCAGAACGTGGGCGATCTCACGCGACTGGGCACGCTCGGCGTCGAGCCGGTCCTGCGTCCGGCCGGCCTGCACCGCGAACAGCGAGGCGACGACCAGTGCGGCGGCGGCCGTGGCGGTGGCGAACGGCACGAACACGGGGCGCGGCCGCCGGCGCTTCGGCGGCGGCTGCACGCCCCAGACGTGCGGCGGCAGACTGGGGACGCGTTCCCGGCCCGGGGCCGGCTCCTGCGGGGTGGCGCGGACGGCGGCCAGCACCCGGCCGCGCATCGCGAGGGGCGGCGGGGCGGCCGTGGACCAGGCGAGCCGTACCGCGTCCTCGGTCAGCGCCTGCACCTCCTCGGCGCACCGGTCGCAGCCCTTGAGGTGCTTCTCGAAGCGGCGCCGCTCGCCGGGCTCCAGGGCGTCCAGGGCGTAGGGAGCCGCCAGGGAGTGCAGATCCTCGCGGTGCAGCAGGCGGCCGACCACGCTCACGCCACACCTCCCAGGCAGTCGCGCAGCCGGCTGAGTCCGTCGCGCATCCGGGTCTTGACCGTGCCCAGCGGCAGCTTGAGCCGCTCGGCGACCTCACGGTACGTGTAGCCGTCGTAGTAGGCGAGGGTGACGGACTGGCGTTGCAGGGCGGTGAGCCGGTCCAGGCAGCGGCGCACCCATTCGCGTTCCAGACCGGCCTCCACCGTTTCGGCGACCTGGTCGAAGGCGGTTTCGCCGGCGCGCAAAGCCTCGCGCTGTTCGCGTTCGCCGGCCGCGCGGGCGCTGCGCACCCGGTCGACGGCGCGGCGGTGGGCGAGGGTGAGGATCCAGGAGAGGGCGCTGCCCCGACCGGGATCGAACTTGGGTGCGGAGCGCCAGAGTTCGAGGAGCACCTCCTGGGCCACCTCCTCCGACTGGGCGGGATCACGGACCACGCGCCGTACGAGTCCGAACACCGGACCGGAGACCAGACCGTAGAGGTCCTCGAACGCCTTCTGGTCGCCACCGGCGACGAGCACCAGCAGTTCGTCCGCCTCCACCCCGTCCCGCCTCCTGTGGCCGCACCCGGCCCGTCCTCCCGTATCACGCATTCGCACCTGGACGCACCTCCGGCAGAGGTACGTAAGCGGGGGGCAAAAACGCGGGTCGAGCAGGAAGAAAAGATTTTTTTCTTCTGACCAATCCAAACGGCCCTCCAGCTCCGTATACCCGTCCGTCAAGCAAGTTGGGACCGAGGGACGGACGGCATGACACCTCAAATCTCCAGGAGCGGTGCGGGGCGCAAGGGCCTTGTCACCCTCATCTGTGGGGCACTGGCCACCGGCGGAATCACAGCCGCCAGCGTCGCCGCGCTGGAACCGGGGGTGGCCGCTGCCTCCTCCCACCGGGAGGCCCCCCTCATCTCGGGGACCCCCCAGTACGACAACACGGACCTGTACGCGTTCGTCAGCCCGGACAAGCCCGACACCACCACGATCGTGTCGGACTACATCCCCTTCGAGGAGCCGGCGGGCGGTCCGAACTTCTACCAGTTCGCGGACGACGCCCAGTACGACATCCACATCGACAACAACGGTGACGCGAAGGACGACCTGATCTTCCGTTACACCTTCAAGACCCAGATCAAGAACAAGAAGACGTTCCTCTACAACACGGGCGTGGTCGACAACCTGACGGACCCGGACCTGAACGTCACGCAGTCGTACAACCTCGACCTGCTCAAGTTCAAGAACGGCAAGCACCAGTACACGACGAGGATCGCCAGCGACATCCCGGCGGCCCCGTCGGACGTCGGCAAGGCCTCGATGCCCGACTACGCGAAGCTGCGCGCGCAGGCCGTCTACAAGACCTCGAACGGCGGCGCGACCTTCGCCGGCCAGGCCGACGACCCGTTCTTCGCCGACCTGCGCGTCTTCGACCTGCTGTACGGCGGCAACCTCTCCGAGGTCGGCAACGACACCCTCAAGGGCTACAACGTCAACACGATCGCCCTCCAGGTGCCGAACGACCTGATCCGGCAGTCGGCGTCACGTCCGACCGTCGGCATCTACGCGACGACCCAGCGCCGGAACGCCCAGGGCTACTACACGCAGGTCTCGCGCCTGGGCAACCCGCTGGTCAACGAGGTCGTCAACCCGCAGAAGGACAAGGACAAGTTCAACGCGTCCCAGCCCAAGGACGACGCGCAGTTCCTGAAGAACGTCACCAACCCGGAACTGCCCAAGCTCATCGAGGCGATCTACCACATCAAGGCACCGTCGGAACCCCGCAACGACCTCGTCAGCGTGTTCCTCACGGGCGTCAAGGGCCTCAACACCCTGCAGCCGTACGCCAGGCCGTCGGAGATGCTCCGCCTGAACACGTCCATCAAGCCCACCGCCAAGCCCAAGCGGCTCGGTGTGCTGGACGGTGACAACGCGGGCTTCCCGAACGGGCGCCGGCTCACCGACGACGTCATCGACGAGGCGCTCCAGGTCATGGAGGGCGAACTGGTCGGTTCCAAGAACGACCTGGGCGACGCGGTCGACAAGAACGACAAGAACTTCGAGAAGTACTTCCCGTACGTGGCCGAGCCGACCTCCGGGTCGCGCGGCCCGCTCGCCAAGGGCACCGGCAGCGGCAGCACCACGAAGAGCGCGCTCGGTGACGCCCTGCCCGGCTCCGGCGGCAGCAACACGACGCTGATCGCGGGATCGGCGGCCGCGGGTGCGGCGGGCGTGCTGCTGATCGGCACCGCGTTCGGCTGGTGGCGCCGCCGGATGCAGCGCCCGTACTAGGCGGCGCTTCCCCACCTCACAGACTGGCGCGGCCCGCTCCCCCCACCCCCCACGGCAGCGGGCCGCGCCGCCCCATGCGACAGCTACTAGGAGAGGGCATGGCCCCGGGTACGAACGACAAGCAGCCCGCCGACGCGAAGGACGCACCGGACGGCGACGCCGACGAGCGTGTCACCGCCCTGCGCCGGTTCGCCGCCGCGGGGCGTAACTGGCGGCGGGCCCGGCTCGCGGGTTCCGCCGCGCTGCTGGCCGTGGCGCTGACCGGCGGCGCCATCGCCTTCGGAGCGTCCCAAAACAGCGGTGCGGCCCCGGTCGCCGCGTCGAGTGCCGTGTCGCCGGCGCTGCTCGCGAGCGGCAGCCTCGACGCGAGCATCGCCTCTCTCCAGGCCCATCTGCGCACCCAGCCGCAGGACTCCGACAGCTGGGCCACCCTCGGCCTCGCCTACGTCGAGCAGGCCCGCACCAAGGGCGACCCGTCCCGCTACCCGCAGGCCGACAAAGCCCTGAAGCGGGCCCTCAGGATCACTCCGGGCAACGACCAGGCGCTGGCCGGGCAGGCCGCGCTCGCCGCCGCCCGGCACCAGTTCGCCGACGCGCTCACCTACGCGGACCGGGCGCTGAAGGAGAACCCCTACAACGCGGGCGCCCTGTCCTCCCGGATCGACGCCCTGGTCGAACTCGGCCGGTACGCGGACGCGGCCGAGGCGGCCGACCTCGCCGACCAGCGCAAGCCGGGCGTACCGGTGTTCACCCGGTACGCGTACGTGCGGGAGCTGCGGGGTGACGTGAAGACCGCCCGCCGGGTCCTGCAACAGGCGCTGTCCACGGCCACCTCGAAGGGCGACATCGCGTACGTGGCCGCACAGCTCGGCCTGCTCGCCTGGAACCAGGGCGACTACAAGAGCGCGCTCGACTACTACGCCCGCGCCCTGACCGCCGACGAGAACTACCTCCCCGCGCTGGAGGGCCGGGCCCGTGCCCAGGCGGCGAGCGGCGACCGCGCCGACGCCATCAAGGGCATGGAGCTGGTCGTCTCCCGCTACCCGCTGCCCCAGCCCCTGGTGGAACTCGGAGAGCTGTACGAGGACCGGGGCGCCAAGGGCGACAAGGAGAAGGCCGCCAACCAGTACTCCCTCGTCGAGGCCTGGATCGCGCTGGCCCGCGCCAACGGCGTCAACGCCGACCTGGACACCGCGCTCGCCGCCGCCGACCACGGCGACAAGGCCGAGGCGCTGAAGGCCGCGCGGGCCGAGTGGGCCCGCCGCCACACCGTCCACACGGCGGACGCGCTGGCCTGGGCCCTGCACGTCAACGGCCACGACGAGGAGGCGCTGCCGTACGCCCGCCAGGCCACCGCCACCGGCTACCGCAACGCCTCCTTCAGCTACCACCTGGGCATGATCGAGCTGGCCGACGGCGAGCGGGCGGCCGGCCGCGCGGCCCTCACCAAGGCCCTCGCACTCAACCCGGGTTTCTCCCCGCTCGGCGCCCGCGCCGCCCGCAAGGCGCTGGAGGCCTCGAAGTGAACCTCCGCCGCCGCGCCGCGGCCCTCCTCGTCGCCGTCTGCGGCCTCACCCTCCTTCCGGCCACGGCCGCGAGCGCGCACCCGCTCGGCAACTTCACGGTCAACAAGTACGACGGTCTGGTCGCCGCCCCCGGACAGCTGCGGGTCGACCACTTCGAGGACCTCGCCGAGATCCCGGCGACCCAGGCCAAACCGGACCTGAAGCGGCTGGGCGCGGCCGCGTGGGCTCAGCAGCGCTGCACGACGGCGGCGGACGGCAGCAGGCTCACCGTCGACGGCACGTCCACGCCCCTGACCGTCACCGCCAGTCACGCCCAGCTCCGGCCCGGCCAGGCGGGACTGAACACCCTGCGGGTGTCCTGCCGGTTCACCGCGCCGCTCCCGAAGGGCGCCGCCGTCGCCCTCGGCTTCCACAGCGCGGGCACCGACTCCGGCCCCGGCTGGCGGGAGATCACGGCCCGCGGCGACCGGATGACGCTGACGCGGACGGACGTACCGAGGGCCTCGCTCTCGCACGAACTCACCAGCTACCCCAAGGACCTGCTCTCCTCCCCCGCCGACATCACGACCGCCGCGGTCCGGGTCCGGCCGGGCGGCCCGGCGCTCGCCGCGGAACGGCAGGACGCCCCGGGCTCGGAGATCCTCCCCCGGGGCATCGACCGCTGGACCCAGGCCCTGACCGACCTGGTCGCACGCAACCACCTCACCTTCGGCTTCGCCACGCTCGCGCTGTTCATCGCGATCGCCCTCGGCGCGATGCACGCCCTCGCGCCCGGCCACGGCAAGACCCTGATGGCGGCGACGGCGGCGGCCCGCGGCGGCCGCGCCCGGCTCCGCGACGTCCTCCCGCTGGCCGCGTCGGTCACGGTCACCCACACCCTCGGCGTGGTCGCCCTGGGCGTGCTGGTCACGGCGGGTTCTGCGGCCACCCCGTCGGTGATCGCCTGGCTGGGCATCGCCAGCGGCCTCATGGTCCTGGCGGCAGGCCTGAACCTGACCCGAAGGGCCTGGCGCACCAGGGTCCACGAGCACGCCCGGCACCACGAGCACGCTCCCGCCCGCGAGTTGGCACTGGCCGCCACGGCGCACACCCGTGCCGACGGCCCCACCCACCCCGCCGGCCACCCCCAGGACGACGGGCACGAACACGGGCACGGGCACGCGCACGACCACGGACACGCGCACGACCACGCGCACGACCACGCGCACGAGCACGACCACAGCCACGAACACGGCCACAGCCACGAACACGGCCACGGCCACACGCACACCCACGGCGGCCACACCCACACCCACGAGACGGCCCCCACGGTGCGCGGCACCCTCCTCCTCGGCTTCGCCGGCGGGCTGGTCCCCAGCCCGTCCGCCGTCGTCGTCCTCGTCGGTGCCGCCGCCCTCGGACAGGCCTGGTTCGGTCTGCTCCTCGTCGTCGCCTACGGCATCGGCCTCGCGCTGACCCTGACCGCCGCCGGGTTCGCCGTCGTCAAGCTGGGTACGGGAATGACTCGGGTGCTGGACAGACGCCCTCGCCTGACCACCCACCCCCTGGCCACCCTGATCCGCAGGACGACCCCGCTCGCCTCGGCGCTCGTGGTCGTGGCCCTGGGTGTCGGACTGGTCGTCAAGGGCGCCGCCTCCGCCCTGCTCTGAGTAACGTTTGTGATGAGTTCGCGCGAGCTGCCGTGGGGGGCACCCGTGACCGATGAGCCCGGCCGAGAGCGAGTGATCGCCGGCCGCTACCGGCTGCTGTCGCCGCTGGGCGAGGGCGGTATGGGCACCGTGTGGCGGGCCCGTGACGAGGTGCTGGGCCGGGAGGTCGCCGTCAAGGAGGTGCGGGCGCCGGCCGGGCTGCCCGGCCCGGACGTCGAGCGCATGTACGCCCGGCTGGAGCGCGAGGCCTGGGCCGCCGCCCGGATCGCCAACCGCAACGTGGTCACGGTGTACGACGTCGCGATGGAGGGCGGACGACCCTGGGTCGTCATGGAGTTGGTCCGGGGGGTGTCGCTGGCCGACGCGCTGGAGGCGGAGGGCCCGATGTCCCCGCAGCGGGCCGCGGGCATCGGCGCCGAGGTGCTGTCCGCGCTGCGGGCCGCGCACGCCGCCGGGGTGCTGCACCGTGACGTGAAGCCGGCCAACGTGCTGCTGTCGAACGACGGCCGGGTGGTGCTCACCGACTTCGGCATCGCCACCGTCGAGGGCAGCTCGGCGCTGACCATGACCGGTGAGGTCATCGGCTCGCCCGAGTACCTGGCCCCGGAGCGGGCGCTCGGACGCGCGTTCGGCCCCGAGTCCGACCTGTGGTCGCTCGGGGTGCTGCTGTACGCGGCGGTCGAGGGCGCCTCGCCGTTCCGGCAGGACACCCCGCTGAGCACCCTGCGGGCCGTGGTGGACGAGGAGTTGCCGCCGCCGTACCGGGCGGGGCCGCTCGGCCCGGTCGTCGAGGGGCTGCTCCGCAAGGACCCGGCCGCCCGGCTCCCCGCCGAACAGGCCGAGCGGGACCTGCGGCTGATCGCGGCCGGCGGCACCCCGGGCACCGCGGTGACCGTTCCGGTCCCGGCGCCGTACGAAGCCCCGACCCAGGTCGCCCACCAGCCCTACCGGAGCTCCCCCACGCCTCCGTTGCCCACCCCGACGGGCCCCCTGCCACCGGAGGAGGACGACCGCGGCGGCAACCGCAACGCCGGTACCGTCCTGCTCGTCGGACTGGTCCTGGTCGCCCTCGCACTGGGCGGGCTGGTGTACGCCCTGCTCCACCACGACAACGGGGGCGGGAACGGCGGCGACGCCGGGGCGGGTCAGTCGGCCGGCAGTCTCAGTTCGCCCGCACCGAGCCGGAGCAGCGTCACGAAGTCCGCGTCGCCGTCGGCGTCGGCGTCGGCGTCCGCGAGCAGCAGTGCGGCCGCGCAGAGCGTGCAGGTGAGCGTGGCGGGGTCCGGTACCGACTACTCGGGGAGCTGCCCGCCGTCGACGGCGCAGGCGCCCTCGTTCACGGCGACGTTCACGGTCGGCAGGGTGCCCGCGCAGGTCGAGTACCGGTGGGTGCTGAAGAAGGGGTCGCTCGACGACCAGGGGTGGAAGACGCTGTCCTTCCCGGACGGCGGCGGGAAGACCCGGCAGACCAAGGTGACCGTCACGACCTGGTCCGACAGCGGGACCCTGAACGACGCGATCGCGGTCGAGGTGCGCAGCCCGGTGCGGACCACGTCCGACGCGGTGCCGTTCTCGGTCACGTGCACCTCGACGACGGAGACCCCGAGCGCCGGGGCCTCCGCTACGCCGTCACCTTCGGCCTCGTGACCGGGGGCTGAGGTGCCGCGGGCTCACGCGTTGCTGGTGAGGACCGGAAGATAGCCGCCGGAGTGGCCGCTCGCGGTGGGGTGGTACGACTCGGTGACGTCCAACAGGTTGAGGCTGTGCAGCCACGAGCTGCCGGAGCAGATCTCGTGGGCGGAGAACGCGCTGCGCACGTCACCGAAGGTGAAACCGTGGTCGGCGGCGCGCTTGGCGATGGCGGTGTCGATGTAGTCGGCGGCGTTGTTGATGGCGGAGCGCTTGGTCGCGGAGAGGCCGAGGCAGGTGGTGCCCAGCTGGTAGAAGCGCGGGTAGCCGAGGACGACGACCCTGGCGTTGGGCGCCTTGGCGCGGATCGCGTCGTACACGGCGTCGAGCTTGCCGGGGAGGGTGGAGTCGACGTACGCCTCGGCGGTGCTGATCCGGGACAGGCAGGTGCTGTCCGAGTTGAGCACACAGGTCGTCATGACGTCGGCGAAGCCCGCGTCGTTGCCGCCGATGGTGAGGGAGACCAGGGCGGTCGAGGAGCCGAGCGTGCCGAGCTGGCCGGAGAGGACGTCGTCGGTGGTGGCGCCGGAGCAGGCGAGGAACGAGAACGAGGACGGGCTGTGGGCGGCGTTCCACAGGTAGGGGTAGGCGTTGGTGCTGCGGTCGCAGCTGCCGCTCGAACCGATGTAGTTGCCGGCGCCGACGCCGGAGGAGTACGAGTCGCCGAGCGCCACGTAGCCCCCGGTCGCGGCCTGCGCCTGCGTCGCGGCCGCCCCGGTGAGGGTGAGGCCGGTGGCGAGGAGGAGTGAAGTCACGTATGCCGTAATTCGGGAACGTCTCATGGAACCTCCCTTTAGCAGGATCTCTGCCACAACTTTCGTACCAACCGCGCGTGTTGACGGGAAGTGTCCATGCCAAAACTTTTTATGTCGCAACCAGCCGCTTCCGTGGCGATCCCGGATCACCTGTGACATCAAGGAACGGTCATGTCCAAAGACCCGCTTGACGCCCCCCGTTCGGCTGCGCGACATTGAAGCCCGGCATCCGGCGCCTTGGGGGGCAAAGTCGGCCATGCAGACCATACGGCTCAAGCCATCGTCAACAGCGGACGAACCGGCACGGCCAGGACCGGGGAGGGACCTGGGACCCGTGCTCGCGGGAGCGGCGACGGCCGTCGGAGCGAGCGGCGCGCTGCTCGCGCTGACCGACTCCGGCTCACCGCTGCGCGCGCCGCTCGCCCTGCTGTTCCTGATCGCCGCGCCGGCCGCGGCGATCACCCTGGGGCTGCGCGGTCTCGACCCGTTCGCCCGGGTCCTCACCGCGCTCGCGGGTGCCGTCGCCCTGGACATGCTGGTCGCCCAGGGCATGCTCGCCACCCACCGCTGGTCGTGGCGCGGCGGGATCGTCGCCGTCGCCGTGATCAGCCTTCTCCTGCTGCTGCTGGTACGAATGCGACCGGTGGAGCGAATTCTCAAACGGGCGAGGAAAATCCGTTCGAGTAAATGAACACGGTCGGCCAAAGTTGCGTAACGGCCAAACCAACAAAAACGTGAGGCCTACTTCCAGGTCTTGCCATACCGGTCCAATCATCAATACCGTCGTACATCTCACCCGGGGGGGTGCCGTGCTCGGTGAACGCAGACGCAACAGCTGCGACACCTGTCGTTTCCGAGTCGTGCCGCGCGACCGGCTGCCGTTTTTCGGCAGACCGGCCAGCTTTGCCAGCTCATCCGCCGATACGGAGATCCTTTTTCCGCGCCGCGGTTGAGAACCCCCCTTTCGAACCGGGCACAGAAGCGGGCCACCCAGGGGCGGGCGGTCCACCGGACGAGAGGGACAGGACTCGTGAGTTCCGTTCTGCGCCAGCCGGCGTCGGGCCAAGATCCGTCGATGGCTGCCGAATACCGACCGATCTCCACTCATCTGGCGATCACACCGCCGGTGAGCGTGGTGATCCCCGCCATGAACGAGGCGGAGAATCTCCCCTACGTCTTCAAGACACTTCCCGGCTGGATCCATGAAGTGGTCCTCGTGGACGGCAATTCGACCGACGACACCGTCGAAGTGGCACGGGAGTTGTGGCCGGGGGTGAAAGTCGTCGAACAGCGTGGCAAGGGCAAGGGGGATGCCCTGATCACCGGGTTCGAGGCGTGCACCGGCGACATCATCGTCATGGTGGACGCGGACGGCTCGGCCGACGGCCACGAAATCGTGTCGTACGTGTCCGCCCTGGTCTCGGGCGCCGACTTCGCCAAGGGCTCGCGCTTCGCCAACGGCGGTGGCACCGACGACATGACCTTCATCCGCAAGCTCGGCAACTGGGCGCTGTGCACGGTCGTCAACCGCAAGTTCGGCGCCCGCTACACCGACCTGTGCTACGGGTACAACGCGTTCTGGCGGCACTGCCTCGACAAGATCGACCTCGACTGCACCGGTTTCGAGATCGAGACCCTGATCAACATCCGGGTCGTCAAGGCGGGCCTGAAGGTGCAGGAGATTCCGAGCTACGAGTACCTCCGCATCCACGGCACCAGCAACCTGCGCGCCGTACGCGACGGCCTGCGGGTGCTCAAGGTGATCCTCAAGGAGCGCTCCAACCGGCGTGACCTGCGCCGGCAGGTGCGGCACTCACCGATGCTCAGCACGGGCCGGGGAGAGTCGTCTTGAGCGATCCCGACATCTCCGTCGTGATCTGCGTGTACACCGAGGACCGCTGGGAGGACATCCTCGCGGCGGTCGCCTCGGTGCGCGCCCAGTCGTACCCGGCGCTGGAGACCCTGCTGGTCGTCGACCACAACCCGGCGCTCCTGGAACGGCTCACGAAGGAGTACAAGGAGGCCGCGGAGGTGCGGGTGCTCGCCAACGCGGGCCCCCGCGGACTGTCCGCGGGCCGCAACACCGGCATCGCCGCCTCGTCGGGCGAGGTGCTCGCCTTCCTCGACGACGACGCCGTGGCCGAGCGGGACTGGCTGCGCCGCTTCGCCGAGGCGTACACCGACCCGCGCGTGATGGCGGTCGGCGGCCGGACCGTGCCGGTCTGGGCCTCGGGCCGCCGCCCCGACTGGTTCCCGGAGGAGTTCGACTGGGTGGTCGGCTGCACCTACCGGGGGCTGCCCGCCGGACGGGTCCGGGTCCGCAACGTCCTCGGGGGAAACGCTTCTTTCCGGCGTACGGCCTTCGACGCGGCGGGCGGCTTCGCGACCGGCATCGGGCGGGACGGCGACAAGCGCCCGCTGGGCTGTGAGGAGACCGAGCTGTGCATCCGGCTCACCCGGGCCCGCCCGGACGCCGTGCTGCTCATCGACGACCGCGCAGTGATCCACCACCGGGTACCGGAGGTGCGCGAGCACTTCGGCTACTTCCGCACCCGCGCCTACGCCGAGGGCCTCTCCAAGGCCCTGGTCGCCCGGAGCGTGGGCGCCGGCAAGGGCCTGGAGTCCGAACGCCGGTACGCCACGCGCGTGCTGCCCGCCGGGATCGCTCGTGGCCTGCGGGACGCGCTGCTGGCCCGGCCGGGCGGCGCGGGCCGCGCGGGCGCGATCGTCGCCGGGGTGCTGACGGCCGCCGGCGGCTACGTGGTGGGCAGCGCCCGGGCCCGACGGGGCGGCGCGGCCTTCACCGTCGCCGGGATCCGGCGCGAGGAGGGCCCGCGATGACCTCGGCAGCGGCAGGAGCGGCCGCCGCCGAGGCGGCGGTGCCGATTCTCATGTACCACTCGGTCGCGACCGCGCCCAACGACGCCACCCGCGCCCTGTCGGTGGCACCGGAGGCGTTCGCCGAACAGCTGGCGCTCATCGCCGAACTGGACCTGACCCCCGTCAGCACCGCCGAGCTGGCCGCGGGCTGGCGCTCCGGCGGACCGCTGCCCGAGCGGCCCGTCCTGATCACCTTCGACGACGGCTACGAGGGCGTGCACCGGCACGCCCTGCCCGTCCTCGCCGAGCACGGCTACCCGGCCACCCTGTTCGTCTCGACGGGCTGGATCAGGGGCGCCCACGACACCGGAGGTGGCCTGGACACCATGCTCGACTGGCACCAGGTACGCGAACTGGCGGACGCCGGCTGCGAGATCGGCGGGCACAGCCACACCCACCCGGAGCTCGACCAGCTCGACGACGACCGGCTCCGCGAGGAGCTGGTCCGCTGCAAGGAGATCGTCACCGACGAGACGGGCACCGAACCGACCTCGTTCGCCTACCCGTACGGCTACTCCAGCCGACGGGTGCGCACGGCCGTGCGGGCGGCCGGGTTCACCCAGGCGCTCGCCGTCGAGAACGGTCTCGCCCGCCGCCGCCAGGGCCCGTACGCCCTGCACCGCGTCACCGTCCGCCGCAGCACGGACGCCGAGGAGTTCACCCGGCTGCTGGAAGGCCGGGCGATCACCCGCACCTTCGCCAGGGACCGTGCCCTCACCAAGGGGTACGCCGTTCTCCGCAGAGCCCGACAGGTCCGCCGGAAGGCCAGCCGTTCCCGTGTCTGACACGACCACCACAACCGAGGCCGCGACCGCCGAGCCGCCGGCGCCCGAGCCGTCGGGGCGCCGTCTTCGCCTGCCCGGGCGGAGCGGTCCGCCCGGCGGCAGCCCCCTGTTCCGCAACGCCTACGCCCTGATGCTGAACACCGGCATCTCCGCCGTGCTCGGTCTCGGCTTCTGGCTGGCGGCGGCCCGCTACTACTCGGAGTCGGCGGTCGGCCAGGGCTCCGCCGCGATCGCCGCCATGAAGCTCCTCGCGGGCCTGACCGCGGTCACCCTGACCGGTGCGCTGGCCCGCTTCATCCCGGTCGCCGGACGCCGGACCGGCGCGTTCATCTTCCGCACGTACGCGGGCAGTTCGCTGGTCGTGGCGCTGGCGGCCGGCGTCTTCCTGACGACCCTCGGGGTGTGGGGGCCCTCGTACCGCTTCCTGCACGGGCCGCTGCCCGGGGCCGGGTTCGTGCTGGCCGTCGTCGCCTGGAACCTGCTCACCCTCCAGGACGGGGTGCTGACCGGGCTGCGCAACGCGCCCTGGGTACCGGTCGGCAACACCGTGTTCTCGGCGGTCAAACTGGCGCTGCTGGTGGCCTTCGCGGCGGCGATCCCGACGGCCGGTGTCTTCGTCTCCTGGGTCGCCGCGATCGCCACCTCGTTCGTGCCGCTGGGCTGGCTGGTGTTCCGGCGGCTGGTGCCCCGGCACGTCAAGGCCACCGAGGACCACGCGAAACCGCCCACGCTGAGGGAGACCGGCAGGTTCCTGGCCGGCGACTACACCGGCTCGCTGTTCTCCCTCGCCGTGGTCTACCTGGTCCCGGTGATCATCGCCTCGCAGGTCAGCTCCGAGGACAACGCCTACTTCTACATCACCACCACCATCGGCGGCACCGTCAACCTGCTCGCCATCAACATGGGCGCCTCGCTCACCGTCGAGGGCTCGCACGACCCGGCGCGGCTGGCCGCCAACGCCCGGGCCGCCCTCAGGCGGATGGCCCGGATCATGATCCCCCTGTGCGCGCTGCTGTTCTTCGGGGCGCCCTGGATCCTCGGTGTGTTCGGGCCCGGTTACGCGGACGCGGCGACGCCGCTGCTGCGCTGGTTCGCGGTCGGCGCGCTGCTGCGGGTCGTGATGGAGACCTACTTCGCCGTGCTCCGCGCCCAGAGCCGGACCGCGGGACTGGCCTGGCTGCAGGGCCTGTTGTGCGTCCTGGTGCTCGGTCTGACCCTGCTGCTCCTGCCCCGGATGGGGCTGACCGGCGCGGGCGTGGCCGAGATCTCCAGCCTGGCGGTGATCGTGACCATCGCGGCGCCCCGGCTGTGGCGGACGCTGCGGGCGGCCCCGGCCGAGATCCCCGAGGGCACCGCACCGGACGGCGACCTCGCCGACCTGGGCACGCGCGAAGCCCCGTCCGCGTCGGCCGCGCCGCGCAGGCGACGTCCGGCGTGGGCGCTGGACAGCGACACCCTCGCCCTCGGCGTCCACGTCGACTTCGACCATGTGGAGCGCCGGCCCGACGTGCGGCCGGGACCGGGGACCCCGCCCACGGGTACGCCCGTCGTACGACCGGACGACCGTCCGACATGGGCGCTGCGGCCGCCCCGGAGCCCGGGGCTGCCGGTGGAGGGACACGAGCCGGGGTCGGAGGCCTCGCTCGGGCCGGCCGAGGTCTCGCTGCTGAAGGAGGCCGAGGCCGTCGACGCGCCGTTCGGGGGCGGGGTCGTGCCGGACCCCGCGGCGGGGGACGCGGAGGTGCCGGCCGAGGCGCCGGAGGAACCCGCCCGGTCGCTGCGGGAGCGGCTGACGCCCACCCGGCCGGGCGTCGTCCTCGGCTGTCTGCTGGTCGCCGCCCTGCTCCTGTACTGGGTGCCGGCGGCCCGGCTCGACGACGCCGACCTGGACCGGACGGGCGGGCTCGGGCTCGTCTCGGTGCTGCCGCTGCCGACGCTCATCGGGGCGGGCCTGCTGGTCGCGGTGTTCGCCGCGCTGCTGTGGCGGCGCCGGGAGCACAAGGCGCTGCTGCTCGTCACGTTGCTGGCGACGGTCGTGTCGCTGCACGCGCTGCCCGCCGTGATCGAGACGGAGCCGCGTTTCCCGACCGCCTGGCAGCACCTCGGGTTCATCGACTACATCGACCGCACCGGCTCGGCCGTGCCCGACCTGGACGCCCGCTGGAGCTGGCCGGGCTTCTTCGCGGCGGCCGCGTTCATCGGCAGGGCCTGCGGGGTCACGGACTTCACCGAGGTCATCCGCTGGTGGCCGACCTTCATCGAACTCGCCTACCTGGCACCGATGTTCCTGCTCGTACGGTCGCTGCGGGCGAGCTGGCGGGCGAAGTGGACCGGCATCTGGTTCTTCGTGCTGTGCGGCTGGGTCGGCCAGGACTACTTCTCCCCGCAGGGCTTCACGTATCTGCTGTACCTGATGTTCGTGGCGATCCTGCTCGTCTGGTTCCGTGCCCCGCACGTCCTGTGGACGAGGTTCCGGCCCGGCGAGGCGGAGGTCGAGCCCGCCGACCGCCGGCAGCAGGCCGTGCTGCTCATGGTGCTGATCGGCCTGTACGCGGCGACGGTCCCGGCGCACCAGCTCACCCCGTTCGTGATGCTGGGCGTGCTGGCGGTACTGGTGCTGGTCGGCCGGTCCGAACTGCGCGGTCTGCCGATCCTGTTCGGGGTGGTCGCGGCCGTCTGGCTGGGGTTCATGGCCGAGCCGTACTGGTCCGGTCACTTCGACGAGTTGTTCGGCGGGGTCGGCGGGATCGGCAGCAACGTGTCGACATCCGTCTCCGGCCGTATCCAGGGCGGCAGTTCGACCCACAAGCTGGTGCTGTACGTCCGGGTCCTGCTGGCCGGGAGCATGCTGGCGTTCGCCGTCTGGGGCTGGTGGCGGCGCCGCTTCCACCGGTACCGCGAGCGGTCCCTGCTGGTGCTGACCTTCGTGCCGTTCCTGGGCTTCGGCATGCAGTCCTACGGCGGCGAGATGGCGCTGCGGGTCTTCATGTTCGCCGTCCCGGGCGCGGCCCTGCTCGCCGCGCTCGCCCTCTTCCCGCGCACCGGCGCCACGGCGAAGGAGCGCGAGAAGGACCGTGTCAGTCTGGCGCCGGTGGCCGCGCTGCTGGCGGGTCTGCTGCTCATGGGCGGCTTCCTGGTGGCCCGGTGGGGCAACGAGTCGTTCGAGCGGGTGCGGCCCGGCGAGGTCGCCGCCATGGACTACGTCTACGCCCACGACCGGCCGACGGTACGGCTGCTGTGGCTGAGCAACGACACGGTGAACGACGTGACCCCGGCGATCCCGTGGGGTGCCAGGGACATGGAACGGGTCGACTACGTGCCGACGCTCGCGCCCACCGACCCGGTGCTGGTGTCGAGCCTGGTCAAGGCGCTCAGGGACGCCGGTCCGAACTCGTACCTGATGGTCAACAGGGGTCAGGTCGCGTTCCTGCGGATGGACGCCGGCTACTCGGCGACGTGGGCGGACCGGCTGGTCCGGAACCTGGACGACCGGCAGGAGCTGACGAAGGTCCTGGTCAACGACGACGTGACCATGTACGCGTTGCGCACCCGGCCGGCGGGCGCGGTGCCGGGGCCGGATCCGGGGCCGATCGGGCCGCGGATCACCTGGACGCCGTGGTCGGTGATCGGCGGCCTCGCGGCCGTCCTGCTGATCGTGCTGCTGACGGCACGTGAGCTGGTCCGGGTCGCGGTCCGGCCCGGGGTGCGGCAACTGCGGTTGCTCCAGGGCGGTTTCTGGTTCTCGATGCCGTTGCTCGCGGTGCTGCTGGCGTCGTTGGTACAGCGGTTCCTGACGCTCAAGTGAGGGGGCGCGCGTGGCTCACCTGGTGAGCCACGCGACCTCGTACGCCGTCAGGTCGAGCCGCTTCCCGTCCACCCGGGCGCTGACCGGGCGGTCGAGGGTGTTGACGACCAGGACGGTCCGGTCACTGGCGAGGACCCGGACGCCGGACGCGCCGTCCGTGGCGACGGACACGGTCTCGTACCTGGTTCCGGGCGGAAAGGCCCGGGAGAAGCGGGACACCAGGCCGTACATGGGCTCGGGCCGGCCGCCGTCGTCGCTGTCGGTCGTGGTCCACAGACAGCCGGCGCAGTCCCCGCCCTTCTCGTCCTCCGGGTTCCAGTAGAAACCGGAGTCGGCGCCGCCCTCGACCAGGGCGATCATCCCGGTGGCCTGGACGGCGACCCGGTGCGCCTCGGTCCAGCCGTCGCGGGCGTCGGTGCCGTCGGCGGGTTCCACGTAGTACTCGGCCCACCACAGCGGCAGGCCGTGCGTCTGCGCGCGCACCCATGCACTGACGTACGTCAGCTTCCGGGTGGCCGCGAACTCGTCGGGCAGCAGGTCGTCGTCGTTGGTGTAGCTGGATCCGTCGACGACCACGAAGTCGGCGCCCGCCTTGTGGGTGTTCCAGTAGGCGAAGGCGTCGACGACCCGCTGGTCCAGGACGCCCCAGGGACCCTTGAGGGTGGCGGAGGCGTTGTCGGTCTCCCGTGGGTCGAAGCTGTCCATGACGAGGTAGGGGCCGCCGATCATGATGTCCTTGTCCACGGCCTTCAACGCCTTGTAGACGAGGTTGTAGAGCGTGGTGTAGCCCTCGTAGTCCCAGCGGTCCCTGGCGTTGTTCCAGAAGCCCTTGAACTCGTTCCAGACGATGAAGTGCCGGACGTCCGGGTAGCGTCGGGCGACGGTCGCGGCGAGGTCCGCGTAGTCCTGGTAGTGGTCGGGGGTCGGCGCGGTCTCCAGGGCTGCCTGGCTCCAGTCGGTGTTGTCCACACCGGCCCTGCCGCCCTTCATCCAGTCCGGCGAGCAGCACAGGGTGATCACCGGGGTGGCGCCGGACCTGCGCATGAAGTCGACCCGGCGGTCGAGGGCGCCGAAGTCGTAACGCCCTTTCACCGGCTCGGGGTTGTCGGCGCCCCAGCCCATGAGGGCCTGGTTCTGCGGCAGCCCGGCGTCCCTGGCCAGCAGGTTGGCCACCCGGTCGGTGGCGGTCGCACTGCCCTCGTCGGCGCTGTACTGGGTGTGGGTGAAGCCCCAGCCCACGTACGGCTCGGTCGGGTCCCGGGGGGTCGCGGGGGTGCCGTGCACCGTGTCGCCGTCCCGGGTGGTGCCCGTGGTGGCGCTCCCGCCGCCGGGAAGCGTGTGGAACAGGGTCACGATCAGGGCGAGAGCGACCGCGCCCACACCGAGCAGAGCGGTGAGCCGCCACCGCCCAGCCCCCGAATTCCACCCATGACGTCCCATCAAGGACAACAGTAACGGCGGGAGTCGCCCCGGGGGGAGGTATCGGCGATCGGCGGCCGTGCGGCAGGTCCACGGGGGCACTCGGGACACTCGGGAAGCTCGGGGCACTTCCGACACACGCCGCCCACTTCGGAAAACGGGTGCGCGCCGGGCCCCGGTGGCGGATCATGGCGGCATGTCTGCCAAGCCGCACGAGACGCTGCCGATCCGGCTCAACGTCGACGACTCCGACTCCCCGTCCGATGTCGTCGACGCGCTGTTCCTCGGCCGCTTCGCGACCGGCGAGCAGCCGTACTCGCACGCGGCGAACATCGACCGGGTGCGCTCCGGGGCGACGCTGCTGCCGGATCAGGCGCGGGTGCTGCGGGTGGCCCGCGACGACGACCGCAGCGCGACCCTGGCGGAGGGCGACGGCTGGACGCTGCTGGTCTCCCGCTGGAACCGGGGCGCGGACGTCACCGTCACCGCGACCACCGCCGAACTGGCGGCGAAGGTGCTGAGCGAGGCCACGGACGGCGCGGCGGACGAGCCGGAGCCGCAGCCGGAGAACGTGACGATGGGCTTCTGGTACGTCTCACCGCGCCGCGGTCCGCACCGCACCACCCGGCAGATCTCCGCCGGCACGTGGGAGGAGGTCCGCGCCAACTACACGGCTCCGGTGGCGGACGCGATGGACCGTCTGATGAAGACGACCCCGGAGGACATCGCCGGCCGGCTCCTGCTGCTGCACGGTCCGCCCGGCACCGGCAAGACCTCCGCACTGCGCACCCTCGCCCGGTCCTGGCGGGACTGGTGCCAGGTGGACTGCGTCCTCGACCCCGAGCGGCTCTTCTCCGACGTCGGTTATCTGATGGACATCGCGATCGGCGAGGAGGACGGCGCCGGCAAGGGGCGCTGGCGGCTGCTCCTGCTGGAGGACTGCGACGAACTGATCCGTGGCGAGGCCAAGCACACGGCAGGTCAGGCGCTGTCGCGGCTGCTGAACCTGACCGACGGTCTGCTCGGCCAGGGCCGCAACGTCCTGGTGGGGGTCACCACCAACGAGGACCTGGAGCGGCTGCACCCCGCCGTGGTCCGTCCCGGCCGCTGTCTCGCCCGGATCGAGGTGGGCCCGCTGACCCGGCCCGAGGCGGTGAACTGGCTCGGCACGGAGGAGGGCGTCGGCCGCGAGGGGGCCACCCTGGCGGAGCTGTACGCCCTGCGCAGGGGCACGGCGCCGACGTCGGTACCGGGAGCCCGGGAGGGCGCGGACGCGGGGCTGTACCTGTAGTGCTTTGATGGGGGTATGCCCCTGTTCATCGGGACCTCGGGCTGGCAGTACAAGGACTGGCGGGACGTCCTGTACCCGGCCGGCGTGCCCGTGCGTGCGTGGCTGGAGGAGTACGCGAGGCACTTCACGACGGTCGAGCTGAACAACGCGTTCTACCGCCTGCCCAGTCGGGAGAACTTCGAGTCCTGGCGGGACCGGGTCCCCGGGGACTTCGTGATCGCGGTGAAGGCCAGTCGCTACCTCACCCACGTCAAACGCCTGAAGGACCCCCAGGAGCCGGTCGACCGCCTGATGACCCACGCGGCGGGCCTCGGCGACCGGCTGGGTCCGGTCCTCCTCCAACTCCCGCCGACGCTCAGGGCCGACCCGCCGCTGCTGGACGCGTGCCTGTCCTGCTTCCCGCGCGGCACGCGGGTGGCGGTGGAACCCCGCCACGACTCCTGGTGGACCCGGGAGACCCGCGAGGTCCTGGAGTCCCGGGGCGCCGCGCTGTGCTGGGCCGACATCCGGGCCCGCCCCATGAGCCCGCTGTGGCGCACCACCGACTGGGCCTACGTCCGGTTCCACCAGGGCCGGGCGACACCGTGGCCGCGCTACGGCCGCCGCTGCCTGGAGACCTGGGTCGACCGCATCGCCACGGCCTGCCCGGAGAAGGCCGACGTCTACGCGTACTTCAACAACGACCCGGGCGGAGCGGCGGTCCGGGACGCGGCGGTGTTCGCAAGAGCGGCGGCACGGGCGGGCCTGACGGTGACGAGAACACCGCAATCGACCACGATCAGCTGACCGACGCCACAGGTCCTTTCACCCCCGCCGCGACGGCGTGCAGCCACGACGGGGGAATCCGGCGGTGCCGGGCCTTGCCGTCCCCTACTCCCCGTAAGCCGCCCGCAGGGCGTCGCGCACCACGGCCAGCGCCTCGTCCTCGGGCAGGCCCAGTCGCCGGGCCCGGTCGGCGTAGGCCTGTGCGGCGGCCGACGCCTCGCGTTGCGCCGCCGACCCCGCCGCCGCGACGAACGTCCCGTTGCGCCCCCGGGTCTCGATCACCCCGTCCGTCTCCAGCGCCCGGTACGCCTTGGCCACCGTGTTCACCGCCAGCCCCAGCGACTCGGCCAGCCCCCGCACCGTCGGCAGCCGGTACCCCACCGGCAGCACCCCGCCCCGCGCCTGCTCGGAAATCTGCGCCCGCACCTGCTCGTACGGCGGCGCGCTGTCATCGATGCGGATCTTCAAGGTCACGGCCCGATTCTCCCGCACCCGCCGGGAAAACAAGAGGCGCCCCGCACCCGTCCGGCATAGCGTGCGGCTCATGACAGTGATCGTGCGCGACCTGCGCCCCGACGTCCGCTCCGACGCCGAGGGCTTCGTCCGGGTCCGGCGTCTGGCCCTCCCCTTCATGCTGTTCACCCCCGAGTCCGTGGTCCACGACCTGACGCGCACGCACCCGGACGCCCGCTTCCGGCAGCTGCTCGCCGAGCAGGACGGCGAGATCATCGGCACGGCCCAGGTCGGGCTCGCCCACGAGAGCACGGAACCCGGCCAGGGCTTCGCCAACGTGTACGTGCATCCGGAGCGCACCGGCCGGGGCGCCGGCACCCTCCTCGCCCGTACGGCGGAGGAACATCTGTCGGCGGCGGGCGCGACCACGTCGTACGCCTGGGTGCTGGACACCCCGTCCCACCGCGCCTTCGCCGAGCGGCGCGGCTACACCCGGAGCCGCTCGGCGCACTTCCTCCGTCTCGACCTCGCGCACGGCGCGCTCCCCCCGCTGCGGACCCCGCCCCCGGGTGTCGAACTGCGCACCGGCGCCGACTTCGCCGACGACCCGCGCCCGCTGTTCGACCTCGACGCGGAGACGATGCGGGACGAACCGAGCGACATCGGGACCGAGTTCACCGACTACGAGGCCTGGCTGGACGAGACCTGGCGGCACCCGCTGTTCAGCCCGGAGCTGACCTCGGTCGTCCTGGTGGACGGCCGCCCCGCGGCGTTCAGTGCGGCCCGCACCGACGGCGGCACCCGGTACGGCACCGTCATGACGGGTACGGCCCGGGCGTTCCGGGGCCGGGGCCTCGCCAAACTCGCCAAGAACGCCTCCCTGCACCGGGCCCGCGCGGCCGGCTGCACCGAGGCGTTCACGGGCAACGACAGCGGCAACGGGCCGATGCTGGCGATCAACAAGTGGTTCGGGTACGACATCTGCGCGACGGAGGTCAGGTATGTCAGGGAACTCGGCTGAGCCGACGGCGGTGGTGGACGTCGTGCTGGTCAAGGCGGGCCGCACGAAGATCCGTTATCCGGCGGAGCTGCTCCACGACGACGGCACCCGGATCACCGTGCGCGCCCCCTGGGCCGGTGACGTGGCCCGCGACTTCGGCTTCGTCCGCTTCGAGCAGGGCGACGTCTTCACCGAGTTCTACTGGCGGGACCGCTGGTACGCGGTGAAGGAGGTCCGCGCCGCCGACGGCGCGCTGAAGGGCTGGTACTGCGACGTCACCCGGCCGGCGACGCTCAGTGGCGGCCGGCTGGTCGTCGAGGACCTCGACCTGGACCTGTGGCGCTCGGCCGACGGCACGGACGTACGCCGTCTGGACGAGGACGAGTTCGCCGAGAGCGGGCTGGCGGAGCGGGACCCGGCGGCCGCGTCGGCGGCCGCGGCCGCACTCGACGCGCTGGAGGCCCTGGCCCAGGGTCCGGACTTCACCGCCCTGCTGTCGCCGTGACCTGTCACACCGTCGCCACCACCGCGTAGCGCTCGTCGCTCACCTCCTTGCCCCACAGGACCGTGGCCTCCGACAGCCGCTCCACGCGTACGTCCGCGGCCAGCGGTGCGAGGAGGCCGGTGAGCCGGTCGGCGGGTATGCCGACCGGGGTCGCCTCCCCCCACACGCCCTCCACCAGCACGAAGCGCCCCGCGGGGCGCAGCAGCGCGCGCCAGTGCCGCAGGACGCGCGCGGGGTCGGGCAGGGCCCAGAGCACATGGCGTACGAGCACGGTGTCGAAGAGCCGCTCGCCCACCGGTGGTGCCGCGGCGTCACCCAGCAGGAACGCCGCGTCACGGCCGGCGAGCTTGGCGCGGGCCCGCGCCACCATCTCCGGGGAGCTGTCCACGCCGGTGACCCGGTGTCCCTGCTCCGCGGCGAGCAGGGAGAGGCTGCCGGTGCCGCAGCCGAGGTCGAGGACGTCGGCGGGACGTCCGGGCAGCCAGCTGCGCAGCCGCTCGGCCCAGGCCGCCCGCACCTCGGGCGCACCCAGGCCGTGATCAGGCTCGTCGTCGAACCGGGCGGCTTCGGCATCCCAGTCGATACGCACGGCAAGGGTTCGGTCACTCTCGTTCGTCATGCCCCAAGAGTGACACCCGCCACTGACACTCGATCCGTGTGACAGCGACCACTGACAGACCGGCACCGATGAGGAACTCTCGCCAAAAGGGTCTACCTCCGTGACAACGCGGAACTCGGTAGGCACTGAAGGAGGCAGTTATGCGCCGCACCACCGTGCAGAAGCCCCTGAAGAGGACGGACAGCCGCCGGATCCGCGAGGAGGCCGACGAGCGCCCCGCCGGACGCCCGGAGGTGCGGAAGGACATCGCGCGCACCTGGTGGCCGGACGGCTGACCGCGCGTTTCCGCGCGCCCCTCACTCCAGCCGCTTGCGGTAGTGAATGCGGTCGTACGGTCCGTCCAGGCGCCGCCCGACCACCTCGTACCCGTACTTCGGGTAGATCTCCCGGTTCTCCCACATCATCGCGTTCGTGTAGAGCCTCACCTCGGGCAGGCCGAGCACACGCGCACGTGCGTCCACGAACTCCAGCAGCCGCCGTCCCACACCCCTGCCGTGCGCGTCGGGGTGGACGGCGATGCTCTCGAGGAACAGGTGGTCCACGTGTGTCTCGATGACGACGAGCCCGATCACCGGCTCCCCGACGACGAAGACCCGCCCTGCGGCCACGTCCGCCGCGTGGTCCGCCTCCATGGGCTGCGGCACCACTCCGATCCGCGCGACATAGGGGTGGTACGCCAGATCGGTCACGGCCTTCACGGCGGGTGCGTCGGCGGCCCGGGCGGGCCGGATGTCGTTGTTCGGCATGAGCTGAACGTTTACCACCTCAGCGGAGTCTGAGCGCTTCCTTAAGGCGACCATAAGGATCTCCGTCACCCGCTGCCGGCAGGCGATTCCACGGTTTCCTGGGGTGGTTCCCCGATCGCCCACGACTCCGGGGCCTGACCGGCGGCTCAGGTCGGACAGGCCCCGGCGGGGTGCGGCCGGGCTGTGGCTCAGCTCAGCGCCGACGCGCAGGTGGTGGCGGTGGCGTGGGCCGGGTCGAGCGCGTTGGCCACCTCGTGGAAGGCGATCCGGTCGAAGAGGCCGATCGCCACGTGTTCGGAGAGATCCAGCGGGCACAGGTCCTGGAGCAGGACGTTGGTGACGTCGGAGCCGCTCAGGTACTGGCTCTGCCAGGGCGTGGCCACCTCGTCGTACTTGGTGGCGATGACCGTGTAGTGCACCCCGGGGACGGTGTCGCCGCCCGCGTTGAGCTGGGTGAGGAAGGCGGAGCCGGGGATCTGGTCGGCGAGGCCGGGGGTGGTGGCCTTGATCAGGTCCGAGGCGCCGGGGAAGTACGGCAGCAGGTTGGTGAGGCCGCTGAGGGTGGCGCCGTGGTTGTCGGGGGCGAGGCCGACGAGGGCGTTCACCCTGGCGGCACCGCCGAGGAACCTCAGGTAGTAGCGGGGCATCATGCCGCCCTGGGAGTGGCCGACGAGGTCGGCCTTGGCGGCGCCGGTGGCGGTGAGCACCTTGTCGACGAAGGCGGAGAGCTGCTGCGCCGACGCGGCGATGGGGCCGAGGCCGTAGAAGACGGGGACGCCGTTCAGTTGGCCGTAGTCGAGGGAGAAGACGCAGTAGCCGCGGTCCTCCAGGTACGGGGCGAGGGACAGCCAGTTGTCGACGGAGTTGCCGAGGGTGCCGTGGACCAGGATCACGGGCCGGGGGTGGGCGGCCGACGGGTGGCACGAGTAGTCGTTCCAGCCGGTGCTGGGGGCACCGGACGCATGGGCGGTGGCGGCGGGGACGGTGGCGAGGGCGGCGGCGAGGAGCAGCGCGGTCAGGGGTCTGAGCACTCGCTTCCAGGGCAGCATCGTGTGATCTCCTTGCGGCTCAAGGGAGGTGCGACGGCCTTACGCCCTGTGATCCGGATCACGAGGATGCTGTTCATCCATCAAGTTACGGAGGAGTAGTGAAAGCGTGAAGTTACGCGTCAGTAAAACTTTCCAGTAACCGCACGGCCAGGGTCAGTCGCTGGTAAGTCGCCGATCACGCGACATGGATCGCCGCGGCTCCTGCCGGTTGCACCGCCTCCGCACCGAACCGCTCTCGGGCGCGATCGGCGGCGATCAGGTTCTCCGCCCGCAGGGAGAGGGTGCGGACGCGGGCACGCTGAAGAGCCAGTCGGTCGTGGAGGTCGTAGGCGGGTGCCGTCAGAGAGCGCGTGTGGGCCGTGGGTTCGGGCAGCTTGCGGGTGCGCGTCGTCGTCGAGCGGTCCGCGTAGCGGACGGTGAGAGTGAGGGCGCAGGCCGCCTGGGACTCGCCACACAGTCGCAGGCCGAGACGGTCGGTGAGTGCCAGCAGGGCAGCACGCTGCCGGTCCCGGTCCAACTCGTCCTGGGCGAAGCGGTGTTCGACGCTCAGCGAGCGGGGCGGGGCCGAGGGAACCACTGGCGTCGGGTCGAGACCGCGGGCCGCCTCGTGGAGGTTGCGGCCGGCGGTGACGCCCAGGATGCGTTGCAGTGTGCCGAGCGGCGCGGCGGCGATCCTGCCGACGCTGTCCAGGCCGTACGAGGGTGCCCGGCGTCGAGGAACCGGCCGATCATGCGGGCGGCCAGCTCCGGCTTGGTCGCGAAGACTGTGTCCTCGCCCAGGCCCGCAGCCCGGCAGCGGTCCGGGTCGCATGTCCACGAGCGCGGAACGTACAGTTCACGGTCCACCGCCGTGTGTCCGCGGCGGCCTGCGTAGACGAGGCAGACGGCGACCTGGGCGTTTTCGATCCTCCCGGCGGTGCCGGTGTACCGGCGCTGGACACCGACGGTGTCCGTGCCCTTCTTCACGTCCCCGGTCTCGTCGACCACCAGCACCGCACCCTCGTCGTGCAGATGCTCCAGCAGTTCTTGCGCGGCAGGTCCGACAGCAGCCCAGCACCAAGTCCCGGACCCGGCGCCGGGGTTCGATCCGCGCGAACCGGCCCGCTATCCGGCCCATCAGTACATCGAACACCTCCTGCCAGCGGGCAGGGTCTACCCTGTGACCCGCAGTCACCGCATGATCTTCAGTCTTCACAGAGGGTGGGTGGCTGGTCGTTGACGTGGTCGGCGAGCGCACGCAGTTCGTCGGCGTAAGTGGCCCAGATGTCGCCCACGAGGAAGTGCCCGACGCCTGGAAGGGTGCGCAGGCGGGCGCCGGGGACGGCAGCGGCGATGTCGCGTGCGGCAGACACGCGCAGCAGCGGGTCTCGCAATCCGTGCAGCACCAGGGTCGGTGCGGTGATCCTGGCGAGCGGGCCGCCGTGCCACTTCGCACCGATCTGGCGGCTCTGTGCTTTCTGGTCGCGGAAGCTGGCGACCTGGTGCGCGGCTTCTTTGTTCACGAACTCCCGCACGTCGTACTCGTCGATGTGCTGGCCGGGCGTGGCCAGGATGTGGGCGACGGCCAGGGCCAGGGCCAGGTTGCCCTGCGGGGTGTCGGGGTAGTGCAACCTGGCGAAGCGGGCCAGGGGTGCCAAGCGCAGGTAGCGCAGGACACGCAGTCCCTTGACGTCGCTGGGCACGGCCGAGGACGTGGTGAGGGTGTGCACGCGTTGTGGATGGCGGATCGCGATGCGCTGCGCCACGAGCCCGCCCATGGAGTGGCCAAAGAGGTGGGCGCGCTCCCAGCCGAGTGTGTTGAGAACGGCGACCGCATCGTCGGTCAGGTCCTCGGCGCTGTAGGCCGGGGGCGCGTGGCGCAGTAGGGCTACGACCGGTGGGCCCTCACGCCGGTCGGGCAGGTGCGTGGATTGGCCGGCGTCGCGGTGGTCGTAGGCCACGACGTGGAAGCCGCGGTGGACCAGTTCCTCCACCAGTCCGTCCGGCCACCAGAATCGTGAGGTTCCCAGTCCCATCACCAGCAGCAGGGGGTCGCCGCCCGATCCGCCGAGGTCTTCGTAGGCGATCTGGATTTCGTCGTTGTACGCGAAGCGCGGCATTGCGACTCCCTCTGGTCGATCGCAAACATCGTTCGCGAACACCGTACTCATAACGGTAGAGTGGCGGCAACGCGGGAGGTGACAGTGGCGCGACAGCAAGAACCAGTGATCTGGCTGCGGCCGGAACAGGCACCGGTCGGACGCCCGGCCGAGCGCAGTCGCGCCGAAATCACCGCCGCCGCAGTGGAACTGGCCGACCGGGAGGGCCTGGATGCCGTCTCCATGCGCCGCCTCGCCGCGACCCTTGGCACCGGTGCCGCCTCGCTCTACCGCTATGTGACCACCCGCGACGACCTGCTCGACCTGATGATCGACAGCACCGCCGGCGAATACCACCTGCCTGCCCCAAGCGGCGACTGGCAGGCGGACCTTCTGGAGATCGCTCACCAGGCCCGACGGATCATGCGACGCCACCCCTGGCTGCCGATCCTGGTCGTCACGCGCCCTACCCTCGGCCCGCACGGGATCGACCTGCTTGAGCACCTACTCGACGTACTCGCCGACCATCCGGCCGAGCCCGCCCACAAACTCGAGGCATTCGCCGTACTGAACGCGCTGACCGCGCTGTTCGTCCAGAATGAACTGGCTGCCGCAGACCCCGGTGCCCAGCGCCAGTCCTCCTACCTGCGTCACGCGGCCACCGCCGGCACCCACCCCCGCATCGCCGCAACGCTCGCCGCCACCCAGCCCGAACACACCTCCCACGACCGGTTCGCCACCGTACTCATCCGCGCCCTCGCAGGAGTGCTGGGCTGACTCCACCGCAGCCTCATCGCACGACCGAGGACCCGAGCACCAGCACCCCGACCACCCTGGCTCACATCAAGGCAGCGAGATCGGCAGAAGCCGGACGGCGCTCAACAAAGACGAGACTGCCGAGCCTGTTGAGCAAGCGGTCGCAGACCTTCAACCGATCGCCCTCGTGGCGGCAGACGTGGCAATCCTCACCGGGCGCTCGTGAGTGGTCTTCGAGGCCGGCGAGGCACCGCGCCACGAGGTCCAGCCGGAGTCGGACTTCTCCACCGCCCGCTTCGCGGGCTCGGACCCGGCTGTCGACGACGTCGTGATCGGCGGGGCCGTCAGCGTGAATGAGGCCGGGCGAACGCTCCTGCTGGAGTCGCTTCCTCCGGTGGCCCACATCCGGTCCTCCGCCGCCGGAGACGGGGACCGGCTGCTCACCGCCGTGCTGCGGCTCTTCGACGAGGCCACCGACGACCGGCCCGGCTCGGCCTTCGCGATCCGGCAGTACAGCCAACTGCTCCTGCTGGAGGTGCTGCGCTGCTACGTCGACCAGACCCTTCTGCCCTCCGGCTGGTTGCGCCTGCTCGTCGACGAGCGCCTGCGCCCCGCCGTCGACCTGCTCCACGGCCGCCCCGAACACGCGTGGGGGCTGGAGGAGTTGGCGCGCGCCGCCGCGATGTCCCGGACCACATTCGTGGAGCAGTTTCGCGAGGCTGCCGGTGTACCGCCGCTCACCTACCTGGGCCGGTGGCGCATGCTGCTGGCCCAGCTCGGCGGCGAGCGCGTTCAGCACGGCGTTCAAGCGCGTTATCGGGGAGTCGCCGCAGCGGTGCCGCGCGCGTGCGCGCCAAGAGGCCGTTCCGTTCCCGGGCCGGTGACGGAGATCAGCCCTAAGGGCTTGCCGACCGCGGCTGGCTGCGCAAACGGCCCGAGGGACGGTTCACCGCACGCCCGTAACCACACGCCTGCGGCCGTAACTGACGGGCCCTCGGCGGCAGTTGAGTTTGGTATGAAGAAGAACAACCCTCGCGCCGAGGGCCCTGACGACCTTGTCTTTGGCAGTCAGTTCGCCAGAGCGGCCGGCAGTACAGACTCTGGTCCGAAGCGTCGACGGGCGCGGTCTGCGGCGGCTTCAACCGCTCGGGCGCGGGCATCGCCGGGGTCCAAAGAGAGCTGGTGGTAAGCCCTGTTGGCCGGCAGCAGGTTGTCTGCGCGGATCACGAAAGCGCGTACTCTCGCTCGCTGCAGTCCGAGACCGGTCAGCAGGCTCAGCGCGTCCGCGGCGAGGGCAGGTGTGTGGTGGGTGGGTTCGGGCAGCGCACGCGTGCGCGTGCTCGAGCTGCGGTCGGCGTACCGCACCGTGAGGGTGATCCGGCTCGCGATCTGGCTTTCCTCCCGCAGCCGTTGGCCGATCCGGTCGGCAAGTCCCAGTACCGCGCGGTGGTGTTGTGCCGGGTCGAGGCAGTCCTGCTCCAGCACGAGATCGGCGGTCAGGTGCGCCGCCGGCTCCGCGGGGACGACCGGACGGGGGTCGTGGCCGCGGGCTCGCTCGGCCAGCAACCGCGCCTGGCCGGCGCCGAGGAGTCGTTGCAGGGTTGTCGCAGGCAGGTCGGTGAGCTGGCCGATGGTGTGCAGTCCGTACCTGCTGAGCGTCTCTGCGGTGGTGCGGCCGATCCCGGGCAGCGCGGTGACCGGCCGCGGATACAGCCAGTCGGTGACGTGACTGGCAGGGACCCAGATGGTGTCTCCCGGCGCCGACGCGTCGGCCGCCATGGCCGCCAGCATGCGGTTGCTCGCAAGCCCGGCGCTGCTTTCAATGTCGTAGAAAGCCTTCAGCCTCATCTTCGCCAGTTGGACCACGTCGTAGGGGGACAGGTCGAAGTACCGGAGCGCCGAAGTCAGATCCAGTTGAACGGCGTTGGGCGGTACGGCCTGGACATGAGGAGTGACACCAGACATCAGTTCGATTACGTCGCCGTACTGGGCCTCGGTCAGCGAGGAATGCAGGTGGAGGTGGGCGATGTGCCGCTGCCGTGTACTCATCCCGCGCTCCCCGGACTGCGATGGCCGAACTTCTTCAGGTCGGCCGAGCGGGTGCCGGCGGGCTGGAGGTCGGCGTAGGGGTGGAGGCGGGCGCCGGTGGTGCCGTTGGCGAGGGTGCGCTGCGGTTGGGCGGGGGTCGGGTGCGGGCGGCTGGCGCCGAGGAGGGCGAGGGCGGCTTCGGGGCCGTTGTCGCGGCGGGCGGCGGCGATCTCGTCCAGGTCCCAGGCCATGGTTCCGACGACGGTACGGCGGGTGCCGCGCACCTGGACCGTGCCACGCACCAGCAGCAGCCCGCTGTGGAAGACGGTGTGCGCGCAGGCCGGGTGGGAGTCCTCGAAGAAGGCCAGGTCGACCAGGCCGGAGCCGTCCTCCAGGGTGACGAAGATGATCCGCCGGCCGCTCGCGATCGGCGGGGTCTGGGTGGACGCCCGTACCCCGGCGACGAGGACCTGCTGACCGGCGCGCATCCCGGCCAGGTGGGCGGCGTCGGTCGCGCCGATCTCCCGCAGCAGCCGGTGATGGTGCTCCATCAGGTGTTTGGAGACGTCGATGCCGAGGGTGCTCAGCTCGGCGCTGAGGGCTTCGCGTCCGGTCATCTCCGGCAACCCGCTCGGCTCCGCACCGCCGACTACGCCCGCCACGATGGGCAGCTGGCCCTCGTGCGCGGACCGGGTGCGGGACTGGCGATGCAACTCGGCGATCTGGAGCAGCAGATCACGTCGGGTGAGGCGGCCGTCGTGCAGGCAGTTCAGGGCGCCGATCTCCGCGAGGCGTTCGGCGATGGGCCTGCGGGGACGGGCCCGCTGCCAGAAGTCCGACAGCGATCCGTACGGCTGTCCCTCCTCGATCCGAGCGCACTCGTCCTCGCTGATGCCGTGCACCGCGGACAGGGCAAGCCGTACGCCCCACTGGTCCCCGTCGGCCTTTTCCACGGTGTGCCTCACCTGGGAGTGGTTGATGTCGACGGGCAGGACCTGTACGCCGCCCCGGCGGGCGTCGGCGACCAGGACACGCTTGGGCCACATCCCGGGGTCGTGTTCAAGCAAGCCAGCCAGCAAAAATGCTGGAAAGTGCGCCTTGAGCCAGGCGCTCTGCAGTGCCGGTACGGCGAAGGCAACCGCGTGGGCACGGCAGAAGCCGTATGCGCCGAAGGCCTCGATGGTCTTCCAGACCTCGTCCCGCACGGCCGCGCTGTAGCCGCGCGCGCGTGTCCGCTCGAGGAACCACTCCTTGATCCTGGGCAGTTGCTCCTTGTCGCCGAGGGCCCGTCGGGTGATCTCTCCGAAGGCCCGGTCGCAGCCGGTCATCACCCGCAGGGTCTCGATGATCTGCTCGTGCCAGATGGTCACGCCGTAGGTGTCGGCGAGCACCGGCTTCAAGTCCGGGTGCGCGTACGACGGCGTGCCGCCGTGCCGGGCGGCGATGTAGCGCTCGGGCATGCCCCCGGCGACCGGCCCGGGACGGAAGAGGCTGATGTCGGCGATGACATCCTGCACATCGCGCGGCTGCAGCCGGGACAGGAGATCCTGCTGCCCGGGCGACTCCAGCTGGAACAGGCCCAAGGTGCGGCTGTCCTGGATGAGCTTGAACGCGAAGACGTCGTCGAGCGGCACCTGCCGGGGGTCGTCGAGGTCGATGCGGTTGCCGACGGTCCGTTCGATCTCGGCGACGGCATGGGCCATCGCGGACTGCATCCGCACGCCCAGGACGTCGAGCTTGATGTTGCCCAGCGCCTCGATCTCCTCTTTTGCAGCCATAGCCATGGGATAGTCGCCCTGCGGCGTGGGCTGCACCGGCAGCCGGTCCAGGAGGGTGGCGTCGCTGATGACCACGCCGCAGGGGTGCATGGCCATGCCGTGGACCAAGGAGTCGAGGCCTTCGGCGAGCTCCCACAGCGGCCCGTACCGGTGCGCTTCGGCGGCCAGCTGCCGCAACTCGGGCAGTTCGGCGAGTGCGCCGGTGATGTCACTGGCCCGCAGGTGCGGGAAGCTCTTGGCGATCCGGTCGACGTCCGCGGGCGCGATGCCGAGTGCGAGGCCGGTGTCGCGCAGGGCGCGGCGGGCACGGTAGGTCTCGGGCATCGCGGTGACCGCAACCCGTTCCTTGCCGAAGCGTTCGAAGATGGCGTCGTAACACTCGAGCCGTCGGGCCGATTCCACGTCGATGTCGATGTCGGGCAGTGAGGCCCGGCGAACGCTGAGGAAGCGTTCGAACAGCAGACGGTGGTCGAGCGGGTTGGCGGTGGCGATGCCCAGCACGTGGCAGACCATCGATCCGGCGCCGGAGCCGCGGGCCGCGACCCGGATGCCCTTGGCGCGGATGTCGGCGACGACCTGGCCGACGGCGAGGAAGTACGAGTCGTAGTTCAGCTCGGAGATCACGGCGAGCTCCTGCTCCAGCCGGTCGAGTGCCGTCCGGTCACGGTCCAGGTCACGCCTGACCAGCCCCTCCTCGCACTGCCGGCGCAGCAGTTGTGCGGCTCCGCCCGCTCTGGGGTCGGCGCCGAAGAGCGCCGGTTCCGGGAAGTGCCGGGCGCCGAGCCCGAGGTCCGCGGCAGGATCGACGGTGCACGCGGCCGCCGTGGCGGCGGTGTCCGCCATCAGACGGCGGGTCCGACGGATGTCCCCTCCGGCGCATTCGGCGATCATCCGCGCGACGGTCTCCATTCCTCGCTCGTCCTTGAGCCAGCGCTGTCCGCTGTCCAGGTGGCGCCGGTCGATTGGCCTCAGCAGCCGGGCGGCGTCCAGGACGTCGGCGAGGCGGTGCTGGTCGGGGTCGGCGTAGCGGACGGCGTTGGAGAGCACGGCGGTGGTGCGGGTGCGGTCGGCCAGCGCGAGGGTGCGGGCGGCCAGGCGCAGGGATCCCGGACCGACGCCGGAACGTTTCTGCGCAACGGTTTCCAATCGGACTCCCCTCCCGAAGATCTCCTTCCAGGGGGCCAGCAGCTTCATCGCGACGTCCTCGCGGCCCACCGATAGCGCCTGCACCGGTTCTGAGAGCGGCCCGAGCAGCACGGTCAGGCCGGGGCCGCCGTACTCGCGCAGCGCCTCCCAGGGCACCACCGGCGGCGTACCGGACAGGGCGCCGACATGGGCGGCCGAGGTGATGCGGCACAGCCGCGCCCAGCCCTCCCGGTTCTGTGCGAGCAGCACGAACCGCAGCGGCGGCTCGACGACGTGCACGCCGCCGCGTGCCGGGGTACGGCGGCGTCGACCGGGCGGCGGGGGCGCGATGGCCTCCACTGCCAGGTCGACACCCAAGAGCGGCCGGACCCCGTCCTTCGCGCAGGCCTGGGCGAACCGCACGGCACCGGTCACCGTGTCGCGGTCGGTGAGCGCGAGCGCGGACATACCCCGCTCGGCCGCCCGCCGGACGAGCTGCTCGGGATGGGATGCGCCGTAGCGGGCGGAGTAACCGGACGCGACGTGCACGTGGGCGAAACCCTCCATGCCGCACCTCCATCCCTCCACCCCTTTTCAGCCATACGCCCGATATATTCATCGTACTCGCGTTCGATTACTCTAACCCCATCAGCGCCGGTCAGCGACCCACATTCGAACACATCAGCGATTCTTGAGAGAGGTGCAAAGCGTTAAAGCAGGCACCGCCCCGTCAGCTCCCCAGCAGGACGGAGCAGTTGGAAGAAGACGCCTCCACAGCGCGGTGATTCAGCGACTCAAGGCAAGGCGGACCAACAACGACTTGTCGAACGAACGTCACTTTCCGTAACGGAAGGCGTTCTCTGTTCGGTCACCGTCAGCTCTCCAGGAGAGGAAGAGCGGCAGGAGCGAGCCCACACTCATGTGCGATGCGGTCCATCTCGGCACACCCGCGGCCAGTCAAGAAATCCCCGTGTGCCGCAAGGCAGAGGGCGACCAGCCGCAGACACTCACCAGGGTCTGCGCCACGCGGCCGGCTCCTCCGTCCACGCTGCTGTCGCCGGACCCCCGAAGGGGCCTGGGCCTGGAGACGGCCGGCCTCGAGCAGCGCACGCTCCGCGATGCGGACGGCACCCTGTCGGCCGCCGAATGCGCTGAGCGCACGTCCACGTGGGGGGCATCGGCCAGAAGGGAGCCCCCGCACGCGGTCGCGTACGGGGGCCCGGTGCCGGGAGCCGATCCGGGCGGATCGTCAGCCGATGCTCACGCCGTAGTAGCTCAGCGCCTCGGTGACCGGCTGGAAGAAGGTCGTACCGCCGGAGGTGCAGTCGCCGCTGCCGCCGGAGGTCAGACCGTAGGCCACGGAGCCGCCGTAGAGCGGGCCGCCGCTGTCGCCGCCCTCGGCGCAGACCGTGGTCTGGATCAGACCGGAGACGATGTCACCGCTGCCGTAGTTGACGGTGGCGTTGAGCGCGGTGACGCGGCCGCTGTGCGTGCCGGTGGTCGAACCGCGGCGGTACACCGTGGTCCCGACGCTCGGCGTGGCGGCGCTGGAGATGGTCTGGCTGCCGACCGCGCTCGGGTGCGCGATCGAGCTGTTGGTGTACCTCACCAGCGCGAAGTCGTTGCCCGGGAAGCTGTAGCCGACGTTGGTGCCCAGGACCGTGCTGTGACTGGAGTTGCTGTACCAGGTGGAGGCCACCTCACCGCAGTGCCCGGCGGTCAGGAAGTAGTAGGTGCTGCCGCTGTGCACGTTGAAGCCGAGCGAGCAGCGGTAGGAGCCGCCGTAGATGGCGTCGCCGCCGCTGATCAGCTTCTTGAAGGTGCCGGGGGTGCGCTTGATGGTGAGCGCGCCGGAGTTGGCACCCGCCTGCCGCTTGATCTTGGCGATCTCTGCGTTGGAGACCGTGGCGTCGGCGGTGACGACGACACGGCCGGTCTTGCTGTCGACGGCCCAGGCGGTGCCGGGTACGTCGGCCTTCAGGACGGAGCTGTTCACGGCCTTCAACTGGGTTGCGCTGAAGGTGTGGACGTCACTCGCGCTCGCGGTGGGGACGGCGAACGCTGCCGCGGCCAGGAAGCCGGTGCCCACGGCGATCAGCCGGGTCCGTCTCGAGATACCGCTGCGGGGGGTCGTGCGCTTGATCCTCACTTGTCGTTCCCTCCCAGGGGACGTCGGGGGCCCGCGTGGGGTCGGGGCCCGTGAGGCGCAGCCAGGGGGGACGCCCGGATTCCGGACACGCAATGCCCCTGACAAGCGCTGTGGGGGAGTATTCGGGCGATCGACCGCCATCCGCAAGGGCGCCTTTCGGCCGTGCGACCGTGAGTGAACTGTGGTGCGTTTGTGCGATCTCGCCCCGGTCGGCCCCCCGCCGTCTCCCTCAGCCCAGCCGTCGCTCCCCCGCCTCGACGGCGACGCCCAGGGTGTTCCCCGGGGGCGGGAAGGGGCAGATGAAGTGGTCCGCGAAGGCGCACGGCGGCAGTTGGGCCCGGTTGAGGTCGACGGTGGTGGAGCCGTCGGCGCCCGGGGCGGCCGAATAGAGGAACCTGAACCGGAAACTGCTGTGGCCGCTGGTGCGGTCGGCGAACACCGCCCACAGCCGCCCGTCAGCCTGTTCGGCGACCTGGAGCGCCCGTTCCTCACCCGCCAGGGTGAAGGCGAGTTCACCGGCGAGCACCAGTGCGCGCTCCCGCCCGTCCGCGTTGCCGACCCGGACGGAGCGCCGGTCGCCGTACGGCGTGAAGCGGCCGGGGACCGACCAGCGCGGGTCGTAGGGGGTGGCGTCGATGCCCCGGAACGCACGGCGCGCCGCGGCGGACGGGTCGTAGTCCCGGATCCCCCAGACGTCTTCGCGGACCAGCACGACCAGGTGGCGCTCGCCGAGCGTGACCCGGGCCGCCGGTTCGCGGTCGGCGGCGAGCCTGATCTCCCCGGCGAAGGGCTCGCCGTCCAGGGCCAGGCCGTCGTCCTCGGCGGCGGTGAGGACCACTTCGTCACCGTCGGCCCTCCAGATCCCGGGAACGTTCGGAAGGCGGCCGCCCGGATGGTCCTCGATCCAGTGCGTGCCGACGAGGGCGAGCGGCCCGTAGGGCGCCGACACCTGCTCCACGCGCTGCTCCTGCCAGCGCTTCCAGTCGCCGGACGCGTCGCCGGTGATCACATCCGCCCTATCCGTCACATTCGTCATATGAAGAGCCCTTTCGCTTCGTTGGCCATGCTCCGGGCGAGGCCCAGGTGCTCGCGCAGGGTGCTGCCCGGGTAGAAGGTGCGGAACAGACCGCGGTGCTGGAGGAGGGCCACGGTCCCGTTGACCAGCCGCTCCAGGTCCCGGCGGGGTTCGGCGGGGACGAGGTGGAAGCCGTCGGTGGCGCCCTCGCCGTGCCAGCTCGCGATCAGCTCCGCCAGGTCCACCGGACCGCCCCGGTACAGCGGACCCTGCACGGTCCCCCGGGGCCCGCCGCCGCCGTGCCCCGGCTCGGCCGCCCGCTCCCCGCCCCCCAGGTCCACCAGGAGACTCACCAGCACCCGCAGCGCTTCCGGGTCCCGCCCGGACTCCTGCGCCCGGGAGCGCAGTTCGTCCCGTACGAGGGCGGCCTGCGCGGAGCTCGCGGCCCGCACCAGGGCCACATCGGCGTACCGGGCGACCGGACGCCGGGCGGCCTCCTCGGTGGCGTCGGCCACCCGCACCGGGAACGTCCCGGCGGGTCCCGGCTCCGGCTGCTCGCTCCACCAGCCGGCCCGGCCCCCGCTGACCCGGTCGAGGTGGGCAGCGGCCCCCGGCGGGGCGGTCACCAGGGGCACCAGCCCGATCCGCCGGGTGACCGGGGCCACCCACGACAGCACGGTGACCGGGTCGCTCTCCGCCCACCCGAACCGGCCGTCGAGCGTCACGAAGTCCAGCCCGCCGCTCTCGGCCAGCCGCACCAGCTCGGCGTAGCGCTCGGCGTCGAACACGCCGACCTGGTCCACGGCGGCGGCCAGATGCAGCAGCCCCCGCCCGTACGAGCCGGTCACAGGACACCAGCCTCTCCGAGAACCACGAAACTCCTCCTTCTCGCCGGACGGCGGGACTTCGCAACGGGCGTTACGCGGCGGCCTGTTCGGACAGGCCGCGCAGGAAGGCCAGGGCCGCGCGGGCCGTGGCGTCGTTCTGCCGGAACGCGGGTCCTCCGGTGCGGGGCCGGGTGAAGGCGCCGGGGGTGCGGCTGTCGGTGAAGGGGCCGAGCGCGAACCGCCGGGGATGCGGTCGCCCGTTCCCGTCGAGGATCCGCCCGTCGGCGGGGTCGACCGCGAGCAGTCCGCCGGGCGTCTCCACGGCGCCGTCGGCGTGCAGGGTGCGCAGCAGCGGGTCCCGGGCGCGGCCGAGGGTGGGTTCGGGCAGCCGTGCCTCGACGAGCGCCCGTGCCTCGACGGTGAAACCCGGCACGGTGTCGGAGGCGGCCCGGAACACCCCGTCCGCCGCGGTCACCGTCATCCCGGCGCCTACGAACCGCAGCACACCCGCCCGGGACAGCGCGAGCATCTGCCGCAGCCGGGGTCCGGGCGGCCCGGAGGCGAGGTAGCTGAAGAACCCGTGCCACCAGGAGCCGATGTTCCCGAGCTGCGTCAACTGGCCGTAGACGGAGAGAAGCCCGAGGAACACGGCGAGGTCGGGGCTGTACGCCGGGTCGTGCCGGCGCTCCAGGTCCGCCTCGATGTATCCGCGCAGTCCGTCCTGGAACTCCTCGTGCGAGCCGTGGCGCACCCCGTCCAGCGGGTGGTCGAGCGCCGTCAGGTCGAGCCGGTCGGCGGGGTCCGGTACGGCGGCGGCGACCAGCGCCCATATCTCGGCGTCCCCGTCGGCGGCGGCGTACTTCTCGTCGAAGTCCGGCCAGGCGACGGCCGTCCGCTCGGGGTGGACGGTGAAGAGACGGTGGTAGTGCGCGAACCCCAGCTCCTTCGCCACCAGCGGCCACACGTCCCGCCGGAAGTCGAAGCCGGCCGGCCGGGCGAGCAGTTCGTCGATCTCGGCGGGCCCGAGGAAGCGCGGCAGCGGCGGGCGTTCGCCGGTCCAGTCGTACCCGATCTTCGAGTGGTACGGCACTCCGCGCCGCGATCCCACGTAGAGGACCGGCTCCTGCCCGGAGGGCAGGTAGGTGTCCCCGTCGTAGCGGCCGCCCCGTCCCTCGGTGAGCAGCACCATGAGGTCGACGAAGGCGAGCCCGAACCCGCGCACCAGCACCGGCTCGCCGGGCCGCAGTGCGGACAGCTCGCTGTCGGCGGTGAAGTCGGGCGGCAGGTGGACCAGGTGGTGGGCGTCGGCGTACGCGGCCAACTCCGCCTGTTCCTCGTCCAGTTCCGCGTCGAGGTGGCCGAGGGCGAGGACGACGAGGTCGGCGGGGAGGGGGCGCGGGCGGCCTTCCAGCCATACCTGCTGGCGGCCCTCGCGCGGCCCGCTCACCCGCAGGGCCCGGTGGCGGTGGTGGTGGACGGTGACGCCGTCGGGCAGGCCGGCGACGGCTTGGTCGTGGACGTGGCGCAGGTAGCGGCCCTGGATCTGCCGGTCGGCGAAGGTACGGCCGTCCAGGCCCGCCCACTCGTGCAGGGTGGGCCCCTCCTTCACCGGGCCGGCCATCCGCACCGTCTCGTCGGTGAACATGGTGACGTCCTCGGCGTGCGAGTTCATCCACAGCAGCGGCGACTGGGCGGCCCGCCAGATGCGGCCCGCGCCCGGCGGGTGCGGGTCGACCAGATGGATGTCGAGGCCCGAACCGGCGTACAGCTCCGGGGCGTTGGCGGCGATGCGCTCCAGGAGACCGGTCCCCCGCGGCCCGGCCCCCACGATCACGAGCTGGGGTCTGATCGGGCCGCCGGCCGGGGCGTGCGGCAGAGAGTCGTATGGCATGGGAAGGCTCCGTGACGGACAGCGAGAACACGGTGATTGCCTTCACACACGGGAACACCGCTGTGCGGTGCCCTACGGCCGAGCCCCTCAGCAGGGCCGTCCGTCGACTCTACGGCGGTGTTTCCCCTCGCTGTCAAGGCTGTCCGGACTGTGGGCGGCGCGTCTCAGGTCAGTTGACGGAAAACCGGATACCTGTTCCACTTGGCCCATGCATCCGCAGCAGTGGCTGGTCACCCGCTCCCACATCGACTTCGGTCGCGTGTGGTCCTGTTCCTGTTGAGCTGACCCACTGCGCGCCCCGCCGTCGGCGGGGATCTCCCGCGTTCTCTCTCGCGCACCGCCCTTCGCCTTCACACGCGCACCCCTCCCCTCGCGTTCCCCGCCCTGCCGACCCAGGGAGACCGCCGCTGCTCAGCAACCGTCGCAAGGACAGCAGCAGTCGCAGCCGTCACAACCGTCGCACCCGTCACAGCCGTCGCAGCCGTCGCACGGGCAGTCGCAGTCCCGGCAGCAGCCCTCGCGCTTCTTGCGCGACCAGGGCCCCTCGTACTCCTCCGCGCAGCACATCTGGCAGGTGCAGCACAGCAGCGCGAACATCCCGCAGCCCGCGAGGAGGTCCCGTTTCTCCGGCGGGGCCTTCGGCTCCGGCCCGTGGGCCGAGCAGGCCGGTACGGTCCCGAACGCCCGGTCCACCGACCGCGCCAGTTCGTGCACGAGCAGCAGATGGGCCAGCCCGCCGTCCGCGAACTCCGCGTCCCGCAGCGTCAGCCGGATCCCGTGCAGCGCGTCGTCGGCGAGCCGTCGCGCCTCGGACAGGGAGGTGCCGGTCGCGGCGAGCGGGTTCCAGGCGCCCGTGGCGGCGTCGGCGGCCCGGTCCTCGACGGCGTCCAGCAGATGCGCGAGCCGGCCGAAGAGCCGGCCGGCCTCGGCGAGCGGTGCGGCGTTGCCCGGCCGGCCGGCCAGGACGGCGGTGTGCGCGAAGGCCGCTGCGGTGGCGGTCTCGGTCGGTTCGGTGACCGTCAGCAGCGGCGTGCCCGGCCCTGCGAGCGCCTCGACGGCGAGTTGCCGGTCGACGGCGTCGACCAGGATCCCGGTGTCGAACCCGACGGCCGCGCCGCTCCGGGCCCCGGCCCGTCCCCAGTCGGCGGCGACCCGGCGGGCGACCGCCGCGACCGGCCGGCGGGCCAGCAGCCCGTCCCGGTCGGCGACATGGTCGCGCACCTTGGCCGAGGCGAGCACCAGGGAGACCGCGGCGGCGAGCCGCGCGCCCTCGCCGCGCGCCACCGAGGCGGTCCGCATCCCACGCAGCGGGCACGGTCCCGCCGTGCGCCGGCCGTCGGCGGGCCGTTCGGCCTGAGCCTCCGTCAGAACGGATATCAGCAGCCCGTCGTAGTTCGTGACGACGCGTGCGAGCTGTCCGTGGTCGCCGCGGAGCGCGAGACACAGCCCGCACAGGTGCGCCAGCCACTGCGCACGGAACCTGTCCCCGAGTCGATGACCACATGGTCTGACCATCCCGAACATGCGCGAATTCCCCCCGTACCCCTTCACCCTGACGCACTGTTCATCACCCGTACGCCGGGAACAATCATATTTCACTCTCAGTCAGCAGAGGTGTGAGTCACGGCCCTTGGGGCACCTGGGCTCTCGACGTACTGGCTCTGCACCAGTACCGTCACAAACCCCCCGTGCGGCGTCTATCCACTTGGCGCACCATCCGCATCATGGACGACCATAGGGATGCGGAAGCAAGCAAGACCGCTGTGAGAGGAGGCGTCCATGGGATCGGTACGCAAGGCGAGTGCCTGGCTTGGCCTCGTCGACGACAACGATGACGAGCGCTACTACGACGACGACTACTCCGAAGGGACCGAGCAGCCCGGGGACGCCTGGGTCACCGACCCCCGGGTCAAGGTGGCCTCGGACACCGCCGAGGAGAAGGGCCGCCGGATCGGCACGGTCACCCCGGACAGCTTCCGGGACGCCCGCGCGATCGGCGAGCTGTTCCGTGAGGGCGTGCCGGTCATCGTGAACCTCACGGCCATGGAGTCCGGCGACGCCAAGCGGGTCGTCGACTTCGCGGCCGGCCTGATCTTCGGCCTGCGCGGCTCGATCGAGCGGGTCTCCAACCGGGTCTTCCTGCTGACCCCCGCCCACACGGAGATCGTCAGCGGCGAGCCGGCCGCGCGCCGCGAGGACGGCTTCTACAACCAGAGCTGAGGCAGGGCCGCTCACCGGCCCTGCCCCCGCGCAGGGTTCACCGGAAGGCGTCGAGTCCGGTGAGCGCCTTGCCCAGCACCAGCTGGTGCATCTCGACCGTGCCCTCGTAGGTGAGCACGGACTCCAGGTTGGTCGCGTGCCGCATCACGGGATACTCCAGCGAGATCCCGTTCGCCCCGAGAATCGTCCGCGCCGTACGGCAGATCTCGATCGCCTCCCGTACGTTGTTGAGTTTGCCGAAGCTGACCTGCTCGGGACGCAGGCGGCCGGCGTCCATCCGCCGCCCCAGATGATGGGCGAGCAGGATCCCCTTGTGCAGTTCGACCGCCATGTCGGCGAGCTTGGCCTGGGTGAGCTGGAAGCCGCCGATGGGCCGGCCGAACTGCTCCCGCGACCTCGCGTAGTCGAGGGCGGCCTCGAAGCAGCTGCGCGCCGCACCCATGGCTCCCCACACGATCCCGTACCGGGCGTGCGACAGGCAGCTGAGCGGCCCCTTGAGCCCGGTGACCTCCGGCAGCACCGCGTCCGCCGGCAGCCGTACGTCGTCGAGGACCAGCTCACTGGTGACGCTGGCCCGCAGCGACCACTTGTGCTTGATCTCGGGCGCCGAGAACCCGGGCGTGTCCGTGGGCACGACGAACCCCCGGATCCCGTGGTCGCTCTGCGCCCATACGACGGCCACCCCGGCCACCGACCCGTTGGTGATCCACATCTTGCGGCCGCTGAGCACCCAGTCGCCGCCGGCGTCGCGCTTGGCGTACGTCCGCATGGCGGCCGGGTCGGACCCGTGATCCGGCTCGGTGAGCCCGAAGCAGCCGATGACCTCGCCCGCCGCCATGGCCGGCAGCCACCGCTGCTTCTGCGCCTCGCTCCCGAACCGGTGGACGGCGTACATGGCGAGCGAACCCTGCACGGACACCAGCGAGCGGATCCCCGAGTCGGCGGCCTCCAGTTCCAGACAGGCGAGCCCGTACTGCACGGCGGAGGCGCCGGCACAGCCGTACCCGCTGAGCGACATCCCGAGCGCCCCGATGGACCCCAGCTCCCTGGCGAGCTCCCTGATCCCGGGCAGTTCCCCGCTCTCGTACCACTCGGCGACGAAGGGCAGCACCCGATCCGCCGCCCACCTGCGCACCGTCTCCCGGACGGCGAGATCCTCCGGCTCCAGAAGATCGTCGAGCCCGAGCGGATCCCCGGCGTCGAACGGAGGCGACTTCACGGACGCGGACATGAGAACCCTCCCGAAAACTAGCACCGCTAGTTGCGACAGACTACCCCGCCGCCGCCCTCGCGGGCGGTGCGCTACGCCGAGACGCGCGAGCGGGCCGGTTCCCTGGGGGCCGGGACCTCCATCGGAGCCTGCTCGCACTGCATGACCCGGGGCAGCCGCAGTGCCATCACCGCGCCCAGGAGCAGCAGACCCGCGCTGACCAGGAGCGTCACGTGCAGCCCGTGCACGAAGGAGTCGCGGGCCGCCCGGCGCAGGGCCGCGCCCGCCGGTCCGCCGAGGCGCCCGGCGACGTCGTACGCCTCGCCCAGCGAATGCCCCGCCGCGGCCGAGGCCGACTCCGGTACGCCCGGCACCCCGGCGAGGCCGGGCGCGTACGCCGCGTTCATCACGCTGCCGAGGAGCGCGATCCCGATACCCGCCCCCAGCTGGTACGACGTCTCGCCGATCGCCGCCGCGCCGCCCGCCTGGGCGGCCGGGGCCTCGCTCAGCATCGACTCGTACGCGCCGAAGAGCGTGGTCTCCAGGCCGAAGCCGAGGAGCACGAAGCCGAGCAGCAGCAGGCCGGCGTTGTCGACCCCGCCCATCGCCGTCAGCGTCAACACCGCGGCCGCGGTCAGGAAGAACCCGAAGCACACCATCCGGCGCGGCCCGAAGCGCCGCAGCATCCGCGCCCCGGCCAGGCCGGCCGCCATCGCGGCGAGCGTCAGCGGGAGCAGGCGCAGTCCCGTCCGCAGCGGGGACAGGCCGAGGACCAGTTGCAGGTACTGCGCGGCGATGAGCTCAAGGCCCACCAGCGCGAGCATCGCCAGCACGATGCAGCACACGGCCGTACTGAACGCGGGCCGCGCGAACATCCTCAGGTCCACCAGCGGGAAGGCGCGGCGCCGCTGCCGTCGTACGAAGAGAGCCAGCAGGAGCGCGCCGAGCAGGAGCGGCGCCAGCGTGAGCACGCTGCCCGCCGGTTCGCCGCCGCCCAGGCGCTTGACCGAGAACACCACGCCGAACAGGCCGACCGCCGCCATCAGGGCGCCGACCACGTCCCAGGGGCCGTCGCGGTCGCCGCGGGACTCCGGGAGCAGAATGCGTCCCACCGGAAGGCTGACCAGCATCAACGGGATGTTGACCAGGAAGACGGAGCCCCACCAGAAGTGTTCGAGGAGGAAGCCGCCGAGGAGCGGGCCGACGGCCGCACCGACCGCCGCCACCGCGCTCCAGACACCGATGGCCAGGGCCCGTTCCCGGCGGTCCGGGAAGACCTGCCGGAGGATCGACAGCGTCGCGGGCATGATCATCGCGCCGCCCGCGCCGAGCAGCGCCCGCGCGAGGATCAAGGTCCCGGCGCTCGGCGCCAGGGCCGCCGCCGCGGAGGCGACGCCGAACAGGGCGTATCCGAGGAGGAGCACGCGGCGCCGGCCCACGCGGTCGCCGAGCGTGCCGAACAGGATCAGCAGCGAGGCGCAGACCAGCGGGTAGACGTCGACGATCCAGAGCAGCTGCATCGCACCGGGCTTGAGGTCCTCGGTGACGGCGGGTACCGCGACGTGCAGCACGGTCGCGTCGAGCGCGACGAGCAGCAGGCTGACGCACAGGACGACGAGGACGACCCACCGGTTGGCGCCGGCCGCGGATCCGGGCGCCCGCCGGCGCGGCCGTACGGCAGCCGTGGTCGTCCCGGACATGTACGTACCTCCCAGATGGTCCCTCGCGTGCGGCGGATCGGCGGGGCGGGGACTCCCCGTCGTACGGCCGGAGAGGAGCGGGGTCTCCGGCCCGCGCGGACGAACGCGAGTGACACGTCAGCGTACGCGAGTCCGTTCTGCGGGCACGTGGCGGACCTCTCACACTCCGCACCGAACTATGTGGCGTACGCCACTGGCCCAGCCGCCCACCACGTCCCGCCGGGCCCCGCGCCGGCCCGCCCCGTCGATAATCGAGTCCGTGACCGATCTTGAGAGGCCCGTGGCGGCACCGCGCGTCCCGGCCCTGCGCCGGGCGGCCCCCGCCCTGCTCGGGTACGCGGCCGTGCGTGCCCTGGGCCTGCTCACGCTGGCCGTGTGGAGCGCGGCGCGCGGCAAGAACGCCTACACGTTGTTGACGGCGCGCTGGGACTCGCTGTGGTACACGCGGGTCGCCGAAAGGGGCTACGGCTACGAGGTGCGGCTGCCGAACGGCGACGTCCACTCGAACCTGGCGTTCTTCCCGCTGCTGCCCTGGCTGGAGCGGGCGCTGCACGCGCTCACCCCCCTCTCGTACGCGGGCGCGGGCTTCGCGGTCAGCCTGCTCGCCTCGGTCGCAGCGGCCTGGGGGGTCTTCGCGGTGACGGACCTGGTGTACGGACCCCGGGTGGGGGTCTGCGCGGTACTGCTGTGGGCGGTGCTGCCCGTCGGGATCGTGCAGTCGATGGCGTACAGCGAGTCGCTGTTCACGGCCCTGGCGGCGTGGTCGCTGTACGCCGTGCTGACCGGCCGCTGGATGACCGCGGGCGTCCTGGCCGCGCTGGCGGGGCTGACCCGGCCGGTGGGGCTCGCCGTGGTGGCGGCGGTGTGGACGGTGGGGGTGGTCTCGTTCGTGCGGGATCGGAGCGGGGGCGCGCGGGGCCAGGGCGTGGGAGATGGGCACGGCGTGCAGGAGGGGGAACGCGCCCCCGAGGTGCCCGGCGCCGCGCACGCCCGGCGCGTTGCACCGGCAACGGGCGCCCCTTTCTGGCGCCGCGCCCTCGGCATGCTTCTCGCTCCCCTCGGCGCCGCCTCCTATGTCCTGTGGGTGGGCCGTCGCACCGGCAAGGGTCCGCTCGGCTATCTGGACGTCCAGGCGGGCTGGCGCAACGGGTTCGACGGCGGCTACGCGTTCGCCCGCTTCGTGGCCGACAAGTTCACGTCAATTCCGTCCGCTCCGGCGGGCGTGGGTCTGGTCGTCGGTGTCTGCCTGCTGGTGTGGCTGTACCTGACCGGCGTCCGCCAGCGGCAGCCGCTCGCGCTGCTGGTCTACACGGGTGTCGTCCTCGCGCTGGCGCTGTGCGCCTCGAGTTACTTCGGGTCCAAACCGCGGCTGCTGATGCCGGCCTTCCCGCTGCTGCTGCCGCTCGCCCGGTCGCTCGCGCGGCTGCCGACCGGCAGATCGGTCCTGGTCACGGCCGGTGTCGCGGTGGCCACGGCGGTGTATGGCGCGTTCTGGCTGAACGGCTCGGGGCCTCCATGATCATTTCCAGGGGCCCGATGAGCAGCCGGAGAATTCCACCCCATGCTCCGGTTAACGAATTCATAAGTGCCATAAAACGGCGACCCGGAATGATCAAAGGAATTGAAGGGCGGACCCGCCGAGGATTACGGAATCCTTAGAATTCGGAGGCCTCCTGAGAGGTTTCCCACATCACATCGTCATCACAAAGCCCCTGTTTCGACCGGGAACAGAGCTCACTCGCTGTAACGTCGATTGGGTGCGTACCGAACGAAACCTCACCCGTCTGGACCGGGTGTTCGCCAGGCTGGACCGTGAGCCGGAACGGCCGGCCCACATTGATGTGCCGAAGATGAGCCGGCACCGGGTCGTGTTGTTCACCGCGACCCTGGCCTTCTACCTGGCGATCGTGTGGGCCGTCGTGATCACCTCGTGGCTGGTCCGGCTCGACTGGCAGGTCATGTTCTTCCGGCCGTACCAGCAGTGGGCGGCCATCCACTGGTTCGTCGACTACTACGTGGTCCTCGGCCAGCGCGGGCCCACCGCCGTGATGGTCGCGGCCTGGCTCGGCTGGCGCTCCTGGCGGCAGCACACGATCCGCCCGCTGCTGACACTCGGTGCCTCACTGCTGCTGCTCAACATCACGGTGGGCGCCGCCAAGCTCGGCATGGGGCGCCTCGGTCCGCACTACGCGACCGTCATCGGCTCGAACGAGATGGGCCTGGGCGGCGATATATTTCCCAGCGGCCACACCGCCAACGCGGTGGTGACATGGGGAATCCTGGCGTATCTGGCCTCCACCCCGAGAGCCCGCCGCTGGCTCTCCGCGGCCTCCGCGGTGACCTCCCTCGGCGTCGGCATGTCCACCGTCTACCTCGGTACGCACTGGCTGAGCGACGTGTTGCTGGGCTGGGCCGCCGGACTGCTGATCCTGCTGGCGCTGCCGTGGTGCGAGCCGTTCATCGCCCGCGCGGAGACCTGGATCCTCGACCTGCGCGACCGCTGGCGCTCCCGCCGCGGCGTCCCGGCACCCGCGCCCGCCCCGGTCCCCGTGGTCCTCAAGCCGCGTCCGGCGCCCGTCGAGCAGGCGGCACCGGAGCGCGAGCCGGTCACCTCGGCCCGCGCGCCCAGGAGCCCGATCCACCTGGCGCCGGGCCCGCACACGGCCCGCTCGGAGCGCACTCCGGTGACGCCGGTGGGCAGCCGCCGCCCGCAGCACCCCGAGCGTCCGCCGCGCGGCACCGCGGCCCAGGCGGCCCGCCCGCTGACGGGCGGCTGACCACCCGGCGACGGGGGCCCGGTACGCACAGCCCCGCCCCCGTCGTACGGTCAGCCCTTCCAGGCGCGCGCCACGACCCCGTCCCGCACCTCGAAGTTGAGCCGTCCCGCCCGGTACTCCATGGTGATGATCGCGCCGGGCGGGAGCGAGCGCACCGTGGACCAGCCCCGCCGCCGGGCCCGCTGTTCCGCTTCGCCCGCGTCGAGGCCTACGTACTCCTGCGGGCTGTCCTGGGGCTCCTCGCTCGGAGCGGGATTCGGTGCCATGCGGCCACGCTATCCCGTGTCCGGGGCCGGTCACACTTCTGTCACAGAATCACGCCACGCGTTTGTGCCGTACCGGGTCACCCGTACGAGGGGTTCCGTACCTCTTCCTGGCGGATTCGAACGCAATTCCCTCCCGTCCGCGAGGTCTTACGAAAAACCGCCGGAAAGGATCGGGGCCGAGGATCAGGGGTCTCCCGGTGTCCAATTCCGCGCGAATCCACGGGCCGCCGGGGCAGCTGACACCGCATAAGAGTTTCACTCCTCGGACACAGAACCCCCCTACGGCGACGGCCGTTTTGGAACATGCTCATGTCGCCTCCGGAACGCGACTCGCCCCGCCCGGTTCGGACCGGGCGGGGCGAGTCGCGCGAAGCGGGGCGGGCGTCAGAGCGCGAGGCGCTGCCCGGGCACGATGAGGTTCGGGTCGTCGCCGATGACGGCCTTGTTGGCGGCGTAGAGGCGCTGCCAGGTGGTGCCGTGCCGCTCGGCGATCCGGCTCAGGGTGTCGCCCGCGCGGACGGTGTAGTCGCCCCCGGCCGCGCTGCCGCCGCCGTGGCCCGTCGAGCGCTGCGGAGCCTTGGCCGCGGGCGCCTGCTTCCAGGCGGGCTTCGACGTGTGGGCGGGCGTCGACCTCGTCGCCGACTCCGTGCCGCTCCGCGTGGTCGCCGAGGCGTTCTCGGGCGCCGAGCCGCTCGCACCGGCCCGTCCCGAACAGACCGGCCACGCGCCCCAGCCCTGGGCGTGCTGGACCTTGGTGGCGACGGCGATCTGCGCTTCCCTGGAGGCCTGGTCGGCCGTCGACGCGTAGGCGGTGCCGCCGTACGCGCGCCAGGTGGAGGCGGAGAACTGGAGTCCGCCGTAGTAGCCGTTGCCGGTGTTGATGTGCCAGTTGCCGCCGCTCTCGCACTGCGCGATGCGGTCCCACACTCCGTTGTCCGCCGCCGCGGCGTTGCCGGTCGCCGCCAGCAGGCCCAGCGGGGCGAGCAGCGCCGCTCCGGCCAGGGTGGCGGTCGTACGGCCCTTGCGGAAGCCGTTCTTCGCGGTGGTCTCACGGATGGTATCGGCACACTCGGACATGTATTTCCCTCTCCACGTACCCGGGCTCCCCCGGGCGAGGCACGGTCCCCGCGCGATGGACGCGGTTCCCGCACTCGCCCCGTCCGCCGCGGCCGGTGCTGCGGTGGTGCTCTGCCTGGTTCGGCCGGCGGACGTACCCGAGCGGTGCTCGTTGCACACGGCGGAGGAATCTAGAGACGGGGAACGTCCGAAATCAACCAACTCCCCGTTGGGCCAGGCCAGTTCGGCGTTACCGGAGGTAGCGGCGATTTCCGGCCACCCACTACATTCCTTGATTTCGGGATTTGTCGACCACGGGTTCGACGGATCTGTGATTCAGTTCACCGCCCCAAACCCCTATGGCTTGCGAAGAGTTGACTTTGAGTAGGCCATTCCGGACGAAGGGTGACCGTGCGCAGTGGTTGGTTCGATCCCGATCCCCCTGATGCGTGACCCCCACCACAGATCGCCCGTTGTCTTCTTCATGAGCCCGCAACCCCGAGGGGCTCACGGACCGGGAGCCACCCGGCCCTTCACGCACCGCATCCCGAGGGAGCCACCGTGCCGCGCATGCTCGACGTCAGCAACGAGGTACGCGCCGAGATCGGCGACGAAGAAGCCGACCGGCTGCTCGCCGGAGACAACGCCCCGGGCAGTTACGACTGCACGTCCTGCCGCACCCCGGGCGACTCCGAACAGGAGCGCACCAGCACCGTCCTGTTCGTCGGGGACGAGACCGCCGTCCTCGCCTTCGCCCACGCCACCTGCCTGCCCTCGCAGGTCGTCCAGGTCACCGAGGAGCAGTTGCAGGGAGCGGTCCGCTCCATCAGCGGTGACGGCGCGCCCGGCGGGCAGCAGAGGTCGGCGCCCGAGCAGGCGGTGCTCGGGGTGACCAGCGGGCTCGTGCTGATCGCCGGGGAACTGCACCCGGCGCTCGTCGTCGAGCCGACCTCGCCGATCGTGCGGCCCGGCACGGACGGGGTGGGCGACGACTTCCTGCCGCTGCTCATCGAGCAGGGCTTCATGCCGGTGCCGCAGCTCACCGCGGTGCCGCCGGTGCTGCACGGGTGGTCGGTGCTGCTGGCGGTGGGTCAGCTGCACGCCGTGCTCCAGCCGGGGGCGAACGGCGGGCAGCCGGTGGCCTGGTGGCAGGCGCATCAGCCGCTGCAGGTGACGGACGGGTGGCGGGCGGCGGCCAACAAGCACCAGCAGGTGCTGATGTTCGCGGCGCCGGTGGGGTCGATCGGGCGGCAGCCCCGGGAGGACCTGCTGCGCGACGCGATCGACAAGGCAGCGGCGAACGGGAAGCTGGTGGCGGCCGCGCTGCCGCTCGCGGGGGTCTGAGGGCCGCCCGGAGCGAAGACGAGCCGCATCTCTTCGCTCATCCGGTCGTTTGGACATACGTGCACGCATACGACCTTCCGCCTCGCCGGCCGTCCTTCGCCACCGTTCCGTCCGCCCGGGTGGCTCAGGAGGCCTCACGCGGGCTCTCGGCCACGCCGATCTACGACTCGCTCTACGCGGAGTGGGTCAAGAGCTTCCGCACGCTGCCGGGTGACCGCAGCGGGGAGGAGGCGATGGGGTTCACCGCCTTCGGGACCGCCCCGTTCAGCACCGGCACCCACGCCCCGGGGCTGTACCACGGGAACTCGTACGGCGCGTACAGCGCGGGTGCCTACAGCGCCCGGCACGGCGTCGACCAGCCGCCGCAGCCACCGCAGTGGCAGCGGATCGGGCCGCTCGGCCGCTCCCAGAACCCCGGGATGACGCCGGTGCCGGCGGCGCTTCCGCCGGGCCCGCGCCGGGGCATGTGACCCATGCGTGAGGGGCGGCCACCGTCACCGGTGGCCGCCCCTCACGCATGTCCCTACTTCTTCTTCGCGCCGCGCTTCTCGCGCACCCGCACGGAGATGTGGATCGGCGTCCCCTCGAAGCCGAACTCCTCGCGCAGCCTGCGCTCGATGAAGCGGCGGTAGCCCGCCTCGATGAAGCCGGAGGCGAACAGGACGAACCGCGGCGGCTTGGTGCCGGCCTGGGTGCCGAACAGGATGCGCGGCTGCTTGCCGCCCCGGACCGGGTGCGGGTGGGCGGAGACCAGTTCGCCGAGGAAGGCGTTGAGGCGGCCGGTCGGCACGCGGGTCTCCCAGCCGGCGAGGGCGGTCTCGATCGCGGGGACCAGCTTCTCCATGTGGCGACCGGTACGCGCGGAGACGTTGACGCGGGGCGCCCAGGCGACCTGGCCGAGCTCGGTCTCGATCTCGCGCTCCAGGTAGTAGCGGCGCTCCTCGTCGAGGGTGTCCCACTTGTTGAAGGCGAGGACGACCGCGCGGCCCGCCTCGACGGCCATGGTGACGATGCGCTGGTCCTGCACCGAGATGGACTCGGAGGCGTCGATCAGGATGACCGCGAGCTCGGCCTTCTCCACCGCCGCCGCGGTGCGCAGCGAGGCGTAGTAGTCGGCGCCCTGCTGGAGGTGCACGCGCTTGCGGATACCGGCGGTGTCGACGAACTTCCAGGTGACACCGCCGAGTTCGATCAGCTCGTCGACGGGGTCGCGGGTGGTGCCGGCGAGTTCGTTGACGACGACGCGCTCCTCGCCCGCCACCTTGTTGAGGAGGGAGGACTTGCCGACGTTCGGGCGGCCGATGAGGGCGATCCGGCGGGGGCCGCCGATCCCGGCCCCGCCGAAGGTCTGCTCGGGGGCCTCGGGCAGCGCCTCCAGGACGGCGTCCAGCATGTCGCCGGTGCCACGGCCGTGCAGCGCGGAGACCGGGTGGGGTTCGCCGAGGCCCAGGGACCAGAGGTAGGCCGCGTCGGCCTCGCCGCTCGGGCCGTCGACCTTGTTGGCGGCCAGCACGACGGGCTTGCCGGCCTTGCGCAGCAGGCGTACGACCGCCTCGTCGGTGTCGGTGGCGCCGACCTTGGCGTCGACGACGAACACGACCGCGTCGGCCGCCTCGATCGCGTACTCCGCCTGGGCGGCCACGGAGGCGTCGATGCCGAGGACGTCCTGCTCCCAGCCGCCGGTGTCGACGACCTTGAAGCGGCGGCCCGCCCACTCGGCCTCGTAGGTCACCCGGTCGCGGGTGACGCCGGGCTTGTCCTCGACGACGGCCTCACGGCGGCCGATGATGCGGTTCACGAGCGTCGACTTGCCGACGTTCGGGCGGCCGACGACGGCGAGGACGGGCAGCGGACCGTGGCCCGCCGCCTCGATGGCGCCCTCGACGTCCTCGATGTCGAAGCCCTCTTCGGCGGCGAGCTCCATGAACTCCGCGTACTCGGCGTCGCCGAGCGCCCCGTGGTCGTACTCGTGCGCAGCCGAGTCGCCGGGCTGGCTGTGGTCGTTCATGAAGTCCGTACCTCGTCGTTCATCGTGGTGATCGGTGGAACGGCCGTGTACCGGGCCGGTCCACTACTCAGTGTCGCCTAGCGTCCGGTCAGACGCCTGGCGTTTTCCAGGTGGCCGGTGAGCTGCTTCTGGATGCGCTCGGTGGCCTCGTCCAGGGCCTTGCGGGTGCGGCGGCCGGTGCCGTCGCCCGCCTCGAAAGGGTCGCCGAAGACGACGTCGACGCGGGAGCGCAGCGGCGGCAGCCCCTTTATCAACCGTCCCTGCCGCTCGGAACTTCCCAGGACGGCCACCGGCACGATGGGCGCCCCGGAGCGCACCGCGAAGTAGGCGAGGCCCGCGCGCAGCGCGGCGAAGTCGCCGTCGCCCCGGCTGCCCTCGGGGAAGATCCCGAGCACTCCCCCGGCCTCCAGGACGCCGAGCGCCCGGGTGACCGCCGTGCGGTCGGTGGACCGGCGGTCCACCTTCAGCTGGCCGATCCGGGTCAGGAACGGGTCGAGCGGGCCGACGAACGCCTCCTGCTTGATGAGGAAGTGCGTCGGCCGCGGCGACACGCCCATCACCATCGGCCCGTCGATGTTGTGGGAGTGGTTCACGGCGAGGATCGCCGGGCCCTGCGCGGGCAGCTTCCAGGCGCCGAGCACGCGCGGCTTCCACAGCCCGTACATGAGGCCGACGCCGATGCGCCGCCCGGTCTCGGCGCCCCGCTGCGACGGAAGGCTCACTTCCCGGCCCGCTTCTCCTCGACGAGGGTGACGACACACTCTATGACCTGGGCCAGCGTCAGCTCGGTGGTGTCCACCTCGACCGCGTCGCCCGCCTTGGCGAGCGGCGAGGTCTTGCGGGTCGAGTCGGCCGCGTCCCGCTGGATCAGCGCCTCACGGGTGGCGTTGACGTCGGCGCCCTTCAGCTCGCCGCTGCGGCGGGCGGCACGCGCCTCCGCGGAGGCGGTGAGGAAGACCTTCAGGTCGGCGTCGGGCAGCACGGTGGTGCCGATGTCCCGGCCCTCGACGACGATCCCGGCCTCGGCGGAGGAGGCCAGGGAGCGCTGCAGCTCGGTGATCCGGGTGCGCACCTCGGGCACCGCGCTGACCGCGCTCACCTTGGAGGTGACGTCCTGGGTGCGGATCGGGCCGGAGACGTCGACGCCGTCGACCGTGATCGTCGGGTGGGCCGGGTCGGTGCCGGAGACGATCTCCGGCTTGCCGGCCACCGCGGCGATCGCCGTGGGGTCGGTGAGGTCGATGCCGTTGTTCACCATCCACCAGGTGATCGCCCGGTACTGGGCGCCGGTGTCCAGGTAGCTGAGGCCCAGCTGCGCGGCCACGGCCTTGGACGTGCTCGACTTGCCGGTGCCCGAGGGGCCGTCGATCGCGACAATCACGGGCTTTGCGGCGCCGTTTTCCACGGGGGGACACCTTCCGGGTGCAGGTGGTGGGTGGTGTGCGGGGCGCCAGTGCGCCCCGCACAAGGTTACCGGCCCCCGGGACCGCCGGATTCAGGCCTACTGCCGCAGCGCCCAGCCGCGGTCCCGCAGCGCCGACGTGAGCACCGGCACCGCCTTCGGCTCGACCCACAGCTGGACGTGACCGGCCTGCTGACCGGTCGCGTGCTCGATCCGCACGTCCTCGACGTTGACCCCGGCCGCGCCGGCGTCCGCGAAGATCCGGGCCAGCTGGCCGGGCTGGTCGTCGATGAGCACCGCCACGACCTCGTAGGCCCGCGGTGCCGAGCCGTGCTTGCCGGGCACCCGGACCTGGCCGGCGTTGCCGCGGCGCAGCACGTCCTCGATGCCCGCGCCGCCCTCGCGCCGCTTGGACTCGTCCGAGGACTGCAGGGCGCGCAGCGCGCGGACCGTCTCGTCGAGGTCGGCGGCGACGTCGGCGAGCAGGTCGGCGACCGGGCCGGGGTTCGCGGAGAGGATGTCGATCCACATCCGGGGATCGGAGGCGGCGATCCGGGTCACGTCCCGGATGCCCTGCCCGCACAGGCGTACGGCCGCTTCCTCGGCGTGCTCCAGGCGGGCGGCGACCATGCTGGAGACCAGGTGGGGCATGTGGGAGACCAGGGCCACGGCACGGTCGTGGGCGTCGGCGTCCATGACGACCGGGACGGCGCGGCAGTGCGAGACCAGCTCCAGGGCGAGGTTCAGCACCTCGGTGTCGGTGTCCCGGGTCGGGGTGAGCACCCAGGGGCGGCCCTCGAAGAGGTCGGCGGTGGCGGCCAGCGGGCCGGACTTCTCCCGGCCGGACATGGGGTGCGTGCCGATGTACGACGACAGGTCCAGGCCGAGTGCCTCCAGCTCGCGGCGCGGGCCGCCCTTGACGCTGGCCACGTCGATGTAGCCGCGGGCCACGCCCCTGCCCATGGTGTCCGCGAGGACGGCCGCCACATGGGCGGGCGGGGCGGCGACGATCGCCAGGTCGACGGGGCCGGCGGGCGCCTCGTCGGTGCCCGCGCCGAGCGCGGCCGCGGTGCGGGCCTGCTCGGGGTCGTGGTCGGCGAGGTGGACGACGACGCCCCGCTGGACGAGGGCGAGCGCGGCGGAGGTACCGATCAGGCCGGTACCGATGACGAGCGCGGTTCTCACTGGGCGATGTCCTTGCGCAGGGCGGCCGCGGCCCCGAGGTAGACGTGGTTGATCTCGGCGCGGGGCCGCTCGGACTCGACGTGCGCGAGGATCCGCACGACCCTGGGCATGGCACCCGCGATGTCCAGCTCCTGGGCGCAGATCAGGGGTACGTCGACGATGCCGAGCTTGCGCGCGGCGGCCGCCGGGAAGTCGCTGTGCAGGTCGGGGGTGGCGGTGAACCAGATGCTGATCAGGTCGTCGGTGCTCAGCCCGTTGCGCTCCAGGACGGCGGTGAGCAGCGCTCCGACCTGCTCGGCCATGTGACCGGCCTCGTCCCGCTCCAGCTGGACGGCCCCCCGGACCGCTCGTACCGCCACGGCACCGCTCCTGTTCTGACGTCGGCTGTTGGTTCGTCCAAGCCTAGTCAGACCGCGCCCGGCGGGTCGGCGGCGCCCGCCCGCTGAGACACGCGACACCCGTTTTGCCACGTTGTGCCCCAGCTTGCTTCTTCTTGGGCGTTTCGGATGTCAAGATGCTGCTGCTCCGCCCGGAGCGACGCCGGCCTCCGCCTTCTGGTTCTTCCGCACGTTCGGGGTGACGACATGACCGACGGCTCCACTCGACGCACGGTTCTCGCGACGGGCGCCGCCGCGCTCGCCGTGGGCTGCGCGGGATGCAGCAACAGCAACGGCAGCGGTTCCGCCTCCTCGCAGTCGCCCACCGCAGGTTCGTCCGCCTCGGAGTCGGCGGGTCGGAGCCCGAGCGCGGGTGCCGGTACGGGTACCGGGAAGGCGCTGGCGAGCACGGGTGACATCCCGGAGGGCGGCGGCACGATCTTCAAGGAACAGAAGATCGTGGTGACCCAGCCGAAGGCGGGCGAGTTCAAGGCCTTCTCGGCGATCTGCACCCACGAGGGGTGCACGGTGAACCAGGTGGTGAACGGCACCATCGACTGCCCGTGTCACGGCAGCAAGTTCCACATCGCCGACGGCTCGGTCGCGCACGGCCCGGCCACCCGGCCACTGCCCGCCGAGTCCATCACCGTGAGCGGAAATTCGATCATGCGAGCCTGAACCGCCGCGTACGCTCCCTGGGCATGCAGCCCGAGGACCTGGTACGCCACCACACGATCTACGCCTGTGTCATGGGCTCGCGCGCCTTCGGGCTGGCCACCGGCGACAGCGACACCGACCGGCGGGGCGTGTTCCTCGCCCCCACTCCCCTGTTCTGGCGCTTCGAGAAGCCGCCGCCGCATGTGGAGGGGCCGGACGAGGAGCGGTTCTCCTGGGAGCTGGAGCGGTTCTGCGAACTGGCGCTGCGGGCCAATCCGAACATCCTGGAGTGCCTGCACTCGCCCCTGGTGGAGCACGTCGACGACACCGGCCGCGAACTGCTCGCGCTGCGCGGCGCCTTTCTGTCCCGCCGCGCCCACGGCACCTTCACCGGCTATGCCCTCGCCCAGCGCCGCAAGCTCCACGAGGACGTCCGCACCCGCGGCGCGCCGCGCTGGAAGCACGCCATGCACCTGCTGCGGCTGCTGACCAGCGCCCGTGACCTGCTGCGCACCGGCGAGCTGACGGTCGAGGTCGGCGACGGCCGGGAGGCGCTGCTCGCGGTGAAGCGGGGCGAGGTGCCCTGGCCGGTCGTGGAGTCCCGGTTCGCCCGGCTGGCCGAGGAGACCGACGAGGCCCTGCGGCACATCCCGCTCCCGGCGGAGCCCGACCACGCGCGCGTGGCCGACTTCCTGTTCCGGACCCGGCGCGCCTCGGCCGCGTGACCGGGCCCGGTTCAGGCGTCCCAGAGGGCGCCCAGGGTCATCAGGTCGCCCCGGTACTCGACGCGGTCGGCCCACTCCGTCGGCCAGGCGTCCTCGCCCAGCCAGGCCCCGGCGAACGCCCCGGTGAGGCAGGCGATCGAGTCCGAGTCGCCGGAGGAGCAGGCGGCCCGGCGCAGGGCGGCCAACGGCTCCTCGGGGAAGAGCAGGAAGCACAGCAGCCCGGTGGCCAGGGCCTCCTCGGCGACCCAGCCGGCGCCGGTGGCCTGACAGGGGTCGTCCTCCGGGGAGACGGCGGCGACGGCGTCCCGGAGGCGGTCGAGGATCTCCAGGCACTCGTCCCAGCCGCGCGCGATGAACGCCTCGGGGCTCGCGTCGTGGCCGCGTGTCCACAGGTCGCCAAGCCAGGTGTGGTGGTAGCGGGCGCGGTTGTCCACGGCGTACGACCGCAGCCGTCCGACGAGGTCCACCGGGTCGGTCCCCTGTGCGAGCAGCAGCACGGCGCGCGCGGTGAGGTCCGAGGCGGCCAGGGCGGTGGGGTGGCCGTGGGTGAGGGCGGACTGCAACTGCGCGGCACCGGCCCGCTGTTCGTCGCTCAGTCCGGGTGCGAGGCCGATGGGCGCGACCCGCATGTTGGCGCCGCACCCCTTGGAGTCGATCTGGCTGGCGTCCTGCCAGATCCGGCCCTCCTCCTTCAGGAGGGCGCAGGCCCGCAGGCAGGTGCGGCCGGGCGCGCGGTTGTTCTCCGGCGACTGGTACCAGTTCACGAACTCCTCGCGCAGCGGCCGCTCCAGCCGCTTCGGCCCGAGCACCCCGCGGTCCATGGCGGTGCGCAGCGCGTGCCCGACGGCCAGGGTCATCTGGGTGTCGTCGGAGACGAAGGCGCGCTTCGGCAGCTCCATCCGCCGCCAGGGCCCGCACTTGGCGAGGATGGCGGGTACGTCGTCGAACTCGGTCGGGAAGCCCAGTGCGTCCCCGAGGGCGAGACCTATGAGGGAGCCGGTGGCGGCGCGTTTGTGGGCGGTGAAGGTCATGCGGGGCGTCCTTCCCGGGACGGGCGGAGCAGGGGCGGGCGGAGTGTCGTGGCGGGGCCCGCGCGGTAGAGCGCGGCCGGTTTGCCGCGCCCGCCGGTCAGCCGGGCGGCTCCGGGTACCGGTTCGACGAAGCCGGGCGTGGTGAGGACCTTGCGGCGGAAGTTGGGGCGGTCCAGCGTGACGCCCCACACGGTCTCGTAGACGTTCTGCAGCTCGCCGAGCGTGAACTCGGGCGGGCAGAAGGCGGTGGCGACGCAGCTGTGCTCCAGTTGCGCGCCGACGCGGTCGTGGGCGTCGGCGAGGATCCGGTCGTGGTCGAAGGCGAGCGGCCGGGCGGGGTCGTACGGCAGCCAGCGCGCCTGGGCCGCGTCGCCGCCGCCGTGCGGCTCGGGCGGATGGGGCAGCAGCGCGGTGAAGGCGACGGAGACGACCCGCATCCTCGGGTCGCGGTCCGGGTCGCTGTAGGTGCGCAGCTGCTCCAGGCGCAGCCCCGACACGTCGGCCAGGCCGGTCTCCTCGGCGAGTTCCCGCCGGGCCGCCGTCTCGGCCGACTCCCGGGGCATCACGAAGCCGCCGGGCAGCGCCCACCGGCCGGCGTACGGCTCCAGTCCGCGCTCGACGAGCAGCACGTGCAGGGCGCCCGCGCGCAGGGTGAGGACGGCGAGGTCCACGGTGACGGCGAAGGGTTCGTAGGCGTACTTGTCGTAACCCTGCACGGTCTCTTCACCCCCTCCCGTTAATAGTCTTAACGACTATAAAACCCGGTCCGATCACCGCGCAAGCCCTCCACGCCCGCGGGAGCCCCTTTCACGGGAACGACGACGGCCGGTCCCGGTGGACCCGGGACCGGCCGTCAGAAGGGCGCACAGGCGCTCTAGAGGTCGACTTCCTTCATCAGCATCCCGACCTCGGTGTTGGACAGGCGGCGCAGCCAGCCCGACTTCTGGTCGCCGAGGGTGATCGGGCCGAAGGCGACCCGCACCAGCTTGTCGACCGGGAAGCCGGCCTCGGCCAGCATCCGGCGCACGATGTGCTTGCGGCCCTCGTGCAGGGTGACCTCGACCAGGTAGTTCTTGCCGGTCTGCTCGACGACCCGGAAGTGGTCCGCGCGCGCGTAGCCGTCCTCCAGCTGGATGCCGTCCTTGAGCTTCTTGCCGAGGTCGCGCGGGATCGGGCCCACGATGTGCGCGAGATAGGTCTTCTTCACGCCGTACTTGGGGTGGGTCAGCCGGTGCGCCAGCTCGCCGTGGTTGGTGAGCAGGATGACGCCCTCGGTCTCGGTGTCCAGGCGCCCCACGTGGAAGAGGCGGGTCTCCCGGTTGGTGACGTAGTCGCCGAGGCACTGCCGGCCGTCCGGGTCCTCCATGGTGGAGACCACACCGGCCGGCTTGTTCAGCGAGAAGAACTGGTACGACTGCGTGGCGACGGTCAGCCCGTCGACGCGGACCTCGTCCTTCTCCGGGTCGACCCGCTTGCCCTGCTCCAGGACGATCTCGCCGTTGACCTCGACACGGGCCTGCTCGATCAGCTCCTCGCAGGCGCGCCGGGAGCCGTAGCCCGCGCGGGCGAGGACCTTCTGCAGCCGCTCGCCCTCCTGCTCCGCGCCCGGGAAGGTCTTCGGGAGCTTCACGTCCTTCTTGCCCGCGTACCGCTCGCGGTTGCGCTCCTCGGCGCGGGCGTCGTACTCACGGGAACTCGCCGGAGCGGTACGGCCGCGCCCGGTGCTCTGCCCCTGCCTCGGGCCGCCCTTGGCGCCGCCGCGCGCCGAGGCGCCGCGGCCCGACTTCGGGCCGTCCTGGGTGGCGCCGGGGCCCACGTCGTAGCGCCGCTCCTCCGGGCGCGGCTTCTTCGGCCGGCCGCCCTGCTTGTCGTCGCGGGCGTTGCCGGCACCGCGGTAGTTACCGCGGCCACCGCTGCTCCCGCCGCGGCCGCCGCTGTTGCCACCACGGCTCCCGCCGTTGTTTCCGCTGCTGTTCCTGCCGCTGCTGCTTCGCATCAAAGTTCCGTCTTGTCGTCTGCGTCCTCGGAATCCGGAGCGTCCGGATCGAACGACGGCACACCCTCCTGGGTCTCGGCCTCGATCGCCTCGGCCTCCGGGAGGAAGGGCGCGAGCTCCGGGAGCTCGTCCAGGCCGCGCAGGCCCATCCGCTCCAGGAAGTAGTTCGTCGTCCTGTACAGGATCGCACCTGTTTCGGGTTCCGCGCCCGCCTCCTCGACCAGACCGCGCTGGAGCAGGGTGCGCATCACACCGTCGCAGTTGACCCCTCGTACGGCCGAGACCCGGCTGCGGCTCACCGGCTGGCGGTACGCGACCACCGCGAGGGTCTCCAGCGCGGCCTGGGTGAGCCGTGCCGTCTGCCCCTCCAGGACCAGCCGCTCCACGGCGGGCGCGTACTCGCCGCGCGTGTAGAAGCGCCAGCCGCCCGCGACGAACCGCAGCTCGAAGCCGCGGCCCTGCGCGGTGTACTCGTCGGCCAGCGCCCGCAGCGCCTTCGTGATCGTCTGCCGGGGCCGTTCCAGGATCCGGGACAGGTGCTCGGCCGTGGCGGGCTCGTCCACGACCATCAGGACCGCCTCCAGGGCCGGCTTGAGGTCGAGGTCGGCGACGGGACGCAGCCCCGTCGGCAGGTCCGTGGTGTCCTCGCTCACGGCTTCTCCTCCTTGGGCGGCTCGGGCGGCCGGTCGAACTCGTCGGTCACCGTGGGCTGGATCCCCGCGTCCCCGCCGGTCCACCGCACGATCAGGTCCCCGAGGGCGGTCTCCTGGTCGAGGGCGACGGCCTTCTCCCGGTACAGCTCCAGGAGTGCCAGGAAACGGGCCACGACGGTGAGCGTGTTGTCGGTGTCCTCGACGAGCACCCGGAAGCTGGCCTCCCCCAGCTCCCGCAGCCGCGCCACCACGATCCCGGCCTGCTCCTGCACGCTGACCAGCGGGGCGTGGATGTGGTCGACGTACACCTGCGGCTTGGGTTTGGGCTGCATCGCCTTGACCGCGAGCTTCGCGAACCCCTCGGGACCGATGCTGATGACGACCTCGGGCAGCAGCTCGGCGAGGTGCGGTTCGAGGCCGACGGTACGGGGCCAGCGGCGGGCCTCGTCGTCCAGGCGCCGGTTGAAGATGTCGGCGACCTGTTTGTACGCCCGGTACTGGAGCAGCCGCGCGAACAGCAGGTCCCGGGCCTCCAGCAGCGCCAGGTCGGCCTCGTCCTCCACCTCGGCGGCGGGCAGCAGCCGCGCGGCCTTCAGGTCGAGCAGGGTGGCGGCGACGACGAGGAACTCGGTCGTCTGGTCCAGGTCCCAGTCCGGTCCCATGGCCCGGATGTGCGCCATGAACTCGTCGGTGACCTTGGACAGCGCGACCTCGGTGACGTCCAGCTTGTGCTTGGAGATCAGCTGGAGGAGGAGGTCGAAGGGCCCCTCGAAGTTGGCGAGCCGCACCGTGAAGACCCCGTCGGGAACGGCTTCCGCCGCGCCCGCTTCTGGCGCGGGGGCCGGCTGCGGTGCGTCGGCCGGCTTCGGCGGGGTGCCCGCACCTGCCCGTGGGGCGGTTTCCGGCCCGGAGCGCGGTGCCGCGGGGGTCGGGTCCGGGGACTCGGGCGTCGATGGAGGCGCTGCCCCCGGGCCTCGGCCCAGGGCGCGTCGGCGGCCGCCGGAGGGGCCGGGAGCGGGGGCGTCGGTCGAGGTCATGGCCCCCGCAGGCTACCTCTACCGGCCCCGCAGCCGTCGTACGAGGATGCTCGCGTCACCGCGGGACTCCAGGTCCGCCAGCACCACGGCGACCGCCTCGCGGACGATCCGTCCCCGGTCGACGGCGAGTCCGTGCTCGCCGCGGAGCACGAGGCGGGCGTGCTCCAGGTCCATCAGCTCCTCGGCGGAGACGTACACGGTGATCTTCTCGTCGTGCCGCTCGCGCCCGCTGGGCCGCCGGGCGGGCGCCCTGCCACCGCGCTGCTTGCGGGGCGCGGCCTGGGCGTCGGCGCCAGAACCTTCCTGCACCGGCTGCCGCCGCGCACCCGAGGGGGCCACGGTGGCGGAGACCCCGCGGTTGCGGGACTCCCCGGACTCGGCCGGTTCCGCCTCCGCCGCCACGTGCTCCGCGCCCTCGCCGTCGCCGCCCTGCGCGGGCACCGCGTGCGGCGCGTCCTCGGCGGGTTCGGCCGCCGAGCCGTCGTTCTCCCCCACGGGAGTCGCGGGGGACGGCACCCGGGCCTCGCCGTTGGCCGGGCGCCTGGGGCTGGACGGCTGCAGCGCCATCCCCCCGGTCGTACGGAACAGTTCGTCGGCCCCCGGCAGACTCACTCGGCGTGACACCGGGCGAGCACCTCCCTGGCGAGCTGGCGGTAGGCGGCGGCACCGACGGAGTTGGAGGCGTACGTGGTGATCGGCTCACCGGCGACCGTGGTCTCCGGGAAGCGGACCGTGCGGCCGATCACCGTGTGGTAGACGTGGTCGTCGAAGGCCTCGACCACACGGGCCAGCACCTCACGGCTGTGCACGGTGCGGGAGTCGTACATGGTGGCGAGGATGCCGTCGAGCTCCAGCTCCGGGTTGAGCCGCTCCTGGACCTTCTCGATGGTCTCGGTCAGCAGGGCGACACCACGCAGCGCGAAGAACTCGCACTCCAGCGGCACGATCACCTTGTGGGCGGCCGTCAGCGCGTTGACCGTGAGCAGGCCGAGCGAGGGCTGACAGTCGATCACGATGTAGTCGTAGTCGGGCAGCAGCGGCTTGAGGGCGCGCTGCAGCGTCGACTCGCGGGCAACCTCGGAGACCAGCTGGACCTCGGCGGCCGACAGGTCGATGTTGGAGGGCAGCAGGTCCATGTTGGGGACCGCGGTCTTCAGGAGGACCTCGTCGGCCGCCATGCCCCGCTCCATGAGCAGGTTGTAGACGGTGAGGTCGAGCTCCATCGGGTTGACGCCGAGACCCACCGACAGCGCGCCCTGCGGGTCGAAGTCCACGAGCAGCACCCGCCGGCCGTACTCCGCGAGCGCGGCACCCAGGTTGATGGTCGACGTGGTCTTGCCGACGCCGCCCTTCTGGTTGCACATCGCGATGATCGTCGCGGGGCCGTGACTGGTCACCGGGCCCGGGATCGGGAAGTAGGGAAGCGGGCGTCCGGTCGGGCCGACGCGCTCGCGGCGCTGGCGGGCCGCGTCGGGCGCCAGCGTGGCCGCGTACTCCGGGTCGGGCTCGTACTCGGCGTCGGGGTCGTAGAAGTGCCCGTCGGGCAGTTCGTCGTAGTCGGCGAAGTGGTTGTGGGGCGCGCCACTTCCGTCGCCGGCCCTGGCGTTCACGTGATGGCCATCCATGCTCTGGTGTGCTGTCCGCGTGGTCAGCGGACTCCGGGCTGCTGTGAAGGTGCGCACCGCGACGGAGCCGACAGCCTCGAACCCCGCGGGACCCTGGTCCCGTACCGGCATTCCTGGTTGACCACCCCCGGGAGAAAATGTCGACTCATTCACAAGTCGTCTTACCTCCTTGGTGACCAGGAAACTTCTAGACAGGTCAGCGTGGCACCATGCCGACGGTTGGCGACTCTATGGCGTGTCGGGCGTCCGCAGCAACACAATCCGCCGGACCCGGCACGATGTGTCGGCAATGAAACATGTCGCTGTCAAGGGCGTACGGCCGTCGCACAGCAGGTTTCACCGGTGTGCGAATCGGTCGAAGGGTTACGTTCGAGGCGAGTTGACCGAGAGCCGCAAAGTGACCATACACACATCCGGCCGGACCTTGTCGGGCAAGGTCCGGCCGGACGCGAGTGATTGACGCGGCTTGTTGACGTATCGCCTTTACGAAAAGGTGACTTAGCGGCCGCCTGCCGTTCCGGCTCAGCCGATCAGCGTGTCGAGGTCCACGTGGTCCAGGCCGTGCGCCTCGGCGACCTCCTTGTAAACGACCTTGCCGTCATGGGTGTTGAGGCCCTTCGCCAGCGCGGCGTCCCGGCGCAGCGCCTCCGCCCAGCCGTTGTTCGCGAGCGACACGATGTACGGCAGCGTGGCGTTGGTGAGCGCGTAGGTGGAGGTGTTGGGCACCGCGCCGGGCATGTTGGCGACGCAGTAGAAGACCGACTCGTGGACCCGGAAGGTCGGCTCGGCGTGGGTGGTGGGCCGGGAGTCCTCGAAGCAGCCGCCCTGGTCGATCGCGATGTCGACAAGGACACTTCCCGGCTTCATCCGGGAGACCAGCTCGTTGGTGACGAGCTTCGGGGCCTTGGCGCCCGGGATGAGCACCGCGCCGATCACGAGGTCGGCCTCCAGGCAGGCCTTCTCCAGCTCGAAGGAGTTGGAGACCACCGTCTGGATCTTGGTGCCGAAGACCTTGTCGGCCTCCTTGAGCTTGTTGATGTCCTTGTCCAGCAGGGTCACGTGGAAGCCCATGCCGATGGCGATCTGGGCGGCGTTCCAGCCGGAGACCCCGCCGCCGATGACGACGGCCCTGGCGGCGAGCACGCCGGGGACACCGCCGGGGAGCACACCGCGACCGCCGTTGGCGCGCATCAGGTGGTAGGCGCCGACCTGCGGGGCGAGCCGGCCCGCGACCTCGGACATGGGCGCGAGCAGCGGCAGCGCGCGGCTCGGCAGCTCGACGGTCTCGTAGGCGATGGCCGTGGTGCCGGACTCCAGGAGCGCGTCGGTGCACTCCCTGGACGCGGCCAGGTGCAGGTAGGTGAAGAGGGTCTGGTCCTTGCGCAGCCGGTGGTACTCCTCCGCGACCGGCTCCTTGACCTTCAGCAGCAGGTCGGCGGTGGCCCACACCTCGTCGGCGGTGTCCAGGATCGTGGCGCCGGCGGCGGTGTACTCGTCGTCCGGGATCGACGAGCCGACCCCGGCGCCGCGCTCGATGACGACCTGGTGGCCGTTGCGCACCAGCTCGTGGACGCCGGCCGGGGTGATGGCCACCCGGAACTCGTTGTTCTTGACCTCGCGGGGGATGCCGACCTTCACGTCGATCACGGTCCTTGGCTCAGAGGGTGTGGGGGCATGACTGCACATACCCGGCATACGGGGTACACCAGGAGACACCGCAGGAGAACCGGCGGCAGAGCCAGTTTAATGAAGGCGTTCCGCGTGTCTAGCCTTTCATTGCATCAATCTTTTGGTGACCCAGTACGGATTTCGTAGGTGTTAGCGCCCTGTTCCGGCTCGGAGTCCGAGTCCGAGGGGGACGCGGCCCCCTCCCCCAGCATGCGCTCGGCCGCCGCCCGGTGCAGGCTCGCGGCGGTGGAGTCGCCGAGCCGCTCCAGCGTGTCGGCCAGCCGGAGCTGGAGCGCCGCCTGGAGCCGGGCGTCCTCGGCACGGCGCGCCCACTCCACCGCCTCCTGGCAGGTGCGCAGCGATTCCTCCGGGCGTCCGGCGTACTCCTGCACCCGGGCGAGTTCGCTCAACGCCCGTGCCTGTGCGGCCACATCGCCGTTCTTGCGGTGGCCGGAAACAGCCGCCCGCCAGGCCCTGAGCGCCTCTCCGTAACGGCCCGCGTAGGTGTGCGCGCCGGCGATACGGCCGTAGAGCCGGGCGGCCTCGGCGCGCTCGTCACGGGCCAGGCGCTGGGCGAGGGCGCGGCCGAACCAGTCGGCGGCCCGGTCGTAGTCGCCCAGCTCCTGATGCGCACCACCTACGGATTCCATCGCGCGACCGGTGGCGTACGGGTCATGTGCTCTGCGTCCGGCGTCCAGAGCGGACCGATAGCGCACCAGCGCCTCCCTGGTCCGCCCGGTCTGGGCGTCCAGGTCGCCCAGGTTCAGCAGGGCCGCGGCCTGCTCGCGGGGCAGGTCGAGGCGCTCGGCGACGTCGAGGACGAGCCGGTGGACGCCGTACAGGTCGGGGGCCGCGGCCCGGGTGCCGAAGTGCGCCACCATGGCCTTGACCAGCTGGGCCATCAGGCGGCGGGCCAGGGTGTCCAGCTCACCGTCGGCGACCGCGGCGCGGGCTGCGGCCAGCAGGGCGGGGCGCCGGGCGCGCAGCCAGTCGGCGGCGGCCCGGGGGGCGGGGAAGCGCAGCTCGTGAGGGAGTGCCTGGAGCTTCTCGCGGGCCTGCGGGTTGTCGGTCTCGGTGATCGCCCGGCAGGACTGCAGCAGCCGTACCGTGCGCTCCAGCATGCGGGCGCGGGCCAGCTGGAGCTCGCCGGTCCGCTCGTGGGTCTCGGCCATGGCCCGGATCAGCGGGTGCAGGCAGCCCGGGACCTCGTACTGGGGCAGCGGGGAGGCCGCGACGTGCAGCAGGCCGAGGCGGACCAGTTCGTCGAGGGTGGTGCGGGCGGTGTCGACCGAGCAGCCGGCCAGGGCCGAGGCGGTGTGCGGGTCGACCAGGCCGGCCGGGGCCAGGCTGAGCAGTCGCAGTATCCGGGCGGGCTGGGCGGGCAGCTGGCCGTGCACGAAGCGGAAGACCCGGGCCAGGGCACTGCTGTCGTCGGCGTCGGCGTGCAGGCGTTTGGCGAGGTCGGAGACGGCCGCCTGGGGGCGGGCGGCCAGCCAGCCGCCGGCCAGGGTGAGCGCGGCGGGGTGCGCCTGGCACACCTCCACCAGCGCCTCGGCGGACCGCGGGTCGACGGTGATGCGGACCGAGCCGGTGTAGCGGGCGAGCAGCTCCACGGCCGACTTGGTGTCGAGGCCGCCCAGGGTGCACGGGCGGACGTCCGAGATCCCGGTGAGCGGGCCGCCGGAGACGGCGACGACCAGGCAGTCGGGGGTCTCCGGGAGCAGCGCGTCGACCTCTTCGGCACCCGGGGCGTCGTCCAGCAGGAGCAGCATCCGGCGGTCGGCGAGGGCGGTGCGCAGGGCGTGCGTGAGGTCGTCCTCGGCGGCGCCGGGCGGGGTGGGCAGGCCGAGCGCGGTGAGCAGGTCGCGGGCGGTGCGCTCGACGGGGACCGGGGTGCCGTCGGGCTCGGCGAGGCGGGCGCGCAGCACCCCGTCGGGGTAGTCGGCGGCGACCCGGCGGACCAGTTCCGCGGCCAGGGCGGTGCGTCCGGATCCGGGCCGGCCCGCGATCAGCAGGACGCGGGCACGGGGGGCCTTGCGGCCCGCGATGGTGTCCAGGCCAGCGCGCTCGATGTCCGCGCGCAGTTCCTTCAACTCCCTTGTGCGGCCCAGGAACTGGTCGTCCGGGGCCGCGGGCGCCGCCAGTCGTGCGCCGCCTGTGTCCACCGCCTGATCCGTCACGGGCCACACTCCCGTCCCACCGCACACGCAAGCCCGCCGGGACTCCGGTTCGGGCGTTTCGGCTCACTCGCGTCGAGCCTAGTTCACATGCGCGGACGTTCCCGGCGGAGCGCGGCGGGCGCATCGCCCGATCGGATCAGGCGATGGTCACACCGGTACGGCCACAGGAAGGAATCCGGTCCAGGAGCACGGGTCCGGGAGCACGGGTCCAGGAGCGGGTTCAGGACTCGAAGGGGCGGGCCGGCCAGGGCGCGTCGGCCGGGCGCAGGGCGTCGAGGCCGTCGCCCGCGCGGGCGGCGACCAGGGAGAGGACGCCCGTGACGAGGCAGGTGTTGTGCAGGTCGCCGGCGAGCACCCGGCGGACCAGCTCGTCGACCGGCACGCGCGCGTACTCCAGGTCGGTCTCCTCGTGCTCCGACTCGAAGCGGTCCCCCTCGGCCTCCGCGAGATCACGGGCGAGGAAGACCCGTACGGCCTCGTCGCAGCCGCCGGGGGTGGTGTAGAGGTCGGTGAGCACCCGCCAGTCCTCGGCCTTGACGTGGGCCTCCTCGTACAGCTCGCGCTGGGCGGCGTGCAGCGGGTTCTCGCCGGGGACGTCGAGCAGGCCGGCCGGGATCTCCCAGAGCTTCTGCCGGACCGGGTGCCGGTACTGGCGGATGAGCAGGACGCGGTCCTCCTCGTCGAGGGCGAGGACGGCGACGGAGCCGGGGTGGACCTGGTAGTCGCGGCGGACCACCGTGCCGTCGGGCATGACCACCTCGTCCGTGCGGACGGAGGTCTTGTTGCCCACGAAGGGGGTCTCCGTCGCCCGGATCTCCCACTCCTCGGGGGTGTCCTTGATCGTCATGCCGTGCCGCCCTTCCACGCGCCTGCCACCTGCAGAGAAGAAAACCGGGGTGCTCACCGTGAAGGTGTGCGCCCCGGCCACCGTACAACCGGTGTGTTACTTCGCATTCCCCTGCTGGTCGGCGCCCTGCCGGCGCGCTACCGCGGCCTTCACCAGGCCCGCGAACAGCGGGTGCGGGCGGGTGGGGCGGGAGCGCAGCTCCGGGTGGGCCTGGGTGGCGACCAGGTAGGGGTGGACGTCGCGCGGGTACTCGACGTACTCGACGAGCTTGCCGTCCGGGGAGGTGCCGGAGAACAGGATGCCGGCCTTCTTCTCCAGTTCGGCGCGGTAGGCGTTGTTGACCTCGTAGCGGTGCCGGTGCCGCTCCTCGACGTACTCCTTGCCGTCGTACACCTCGCGCACGATGGAACCCTCGGCCAGCTTCGCCGGGTACATGCCCAGCCGCATGGTGCCGCCCATGTCGCCCTCGCCCGCGACGATGTCCAGCTGCTCGGCCATGGTGGAGATGACCGGGTGGCCGGTGGCGGAGTCGAACTCGGTGGAGTTGGCGTCCGGGATGTCGGCCAGGTTGCGGGCGGCCTCGATCACGATGCACTGCAGGCCCAGGCAGAGGCCGAGCAGCGGGATCCGGTTCTCGCGGGCGTAGCGGATGGCGCCGACCTTGCCGAGCACACCGCGATCGCCGAAACCGCCGGGGATGCAGATGCCGTCCACGTCGGACAGCTGGGCGGCGGCACCGGCCGGGGTCCTGCAGTCGTCCGAGGTCACCCACTTGATCTTCACGCGGGCCCGGTTGGCGAAGCCGCCGGCGCGCAGCGCCTCGGTGACCGACAGGTAGGCGTCGGGCAGGTCGATGTACTTGCCGACCAGCGCGAGGGTGACCTCGTGCTCGGGGTTGTGGACGCGGTCGAGCAGGTCGTCCCAGGTCCGCCAGTCCACGTCGCGGAACGGCAGGTCCAGCTTGCGGACGACGTAGGCGTCCAGGCCCTCGCCGTGCACGGTCTTCGGGATGTCGTAGATCGAGCGGGCGTCCGGGCAGGCCACGACCGCGGCCTCGTCGACGTCGCACATCAGCGAGATCTTGCGCTTGATGGCGGTCGGCACCTCGCGGTCGCAGCGCAGCACGATCGCGTCCGGCTGGATGCCGATGTTGCGCAGCGCGGCCACCGAGTGCTGGGTGGGCTTGGTCTTCAGCTCGCCGGACGGGCCGATGTAGGGCAGGAGCGAGATGTGGACCACGAAGACGTTGTCCCGGCCGACCTCGTGGCGGACCTGGCGGACGGTCTCCAGGAACGGCAGCGACTCGATGTCGCCGACCGTGCCGCCGACCTCCGTGATGACGACGTCGACCTCGTCGGTCGCCATGCGCCGGATGCGGTGCTTGATCTCGTTGGTGATGTGCGGGATGACCTGGACGGTGTCGCCCAGGTACTCGCCGCGCCGCTCCTTGGCGATCACCGTGGAGTAGACCTGGCCCGTGGTGACGTTGGCGGAGCCGTCCAGGTCGCGGTCGAGGAAGCGCTCGTAGTGTCCGATGTCCAGGTCGGTCTCGGCGCCGTCGTTGGTGACGAACACCTCACCGTGCTGGAAGGGGTTCATCGTGCCGGGGTCGACGTTCAGGTACGGGTCGAGCTTCTGCATCACGACGCGCAGGCCCCGTGCCTTGAGCAGCATGCCCAGGCTGGAGGCCGTCAGGCCCTTGCCGAGCGAGGAGGCGACACCCCCGGTGACGAAGATGTGCTTGGTCGTCGTGGCTGTGCTGTTTCGGAAAGCATGCGGCGGCATGGCCAAGAGGGGGCTCCCGTGGTCGCGGTCTGTCGTGCGGTACGGCGGCCGTCCGGGCGTTTCCGGGGGTGGTGCCGTCGCTGCGGTTCGGGGGTTTCGCGCCCACCGGTCCACGGGCTACCAGGGTATCAGCGCCTCGGGGAGATGGCTTCCGGCCACGGTCCGTACACACGCCGGCACGGACACGGGGTCCTGCTTACCGGCTTTTCACTCAGCGCTCACCCGTTCGGCCCACACCGGTTGCCCGGAGCAGCACGCAGATCATCTACGTGCGTCGTACCATGCTCGGACACTCGCTGCCGAGCACGTCCGGAAAAAAACGGCACACCCCCGCCCGTACTCCCGGAACAACGAGAGCCTGGCAGTTCGTTGAGCTATGACTGTCGTTTTGCCTCAGGGCATGGCGGGCTGCTTTGCTTCACCGCTCAACGACGTACAACAACAACCCCCCTTGACCGCACTAGCGACAGCCCCCCGTATGCCCGGGGGGTGACGTGGCCGTTCGACTGGAGTTGCACGTGGCCGGGCGCATCGAAGACTACGCACTCATCGGAGACATGCAGACCGCTGCCCTGGTCTGCCGGGACGGCACAGTCGACTGGCTGTGCCTGCCCCGCTTCGACTCGCATGCCATCTTCGCCGGTCTGCTCGGCACCGAGGAACACGGTTTCTGGCGGCTCGGCCCGGCGCACGCGGCCGACTCCGAGCCGCCGACCGCGGCCCGCCGCACCTACCGCGGCGACTCGCTGATCCTCGAGTCGGAGTGGGACACCCCGCGCGGCACGGTCCGGGTCACCGACTTCATGCCACCGCGTGACGGCGCGCCCCAGCTGATCCGCATCGTCGAGGGCGTCACCGGCCGGGTCCCGATGCGCTCCGTCCTGCGGATGCGGTTCTCCTACGGCCGGGTGGTCCCCTGGGTGCACAAGCACGACGGCCGTACGGTGGCCGTCGCGGGCCCCGACTCGGTGTGGTTCGACACCGCCGCGGAGACCTACGGAAAGTCACTGACCACGTACGCGGACTTCACGGTGGCCCCCGGCGACCGGATCGCGTTCACCATTTCCTGGGAGCCCTCGCACAAGGAGCCGCCGGCGCTGCCGGAGCCGGAGCAGTCGCTGCAGGCGACCGAGGACTTCTGGCGCGACTGGGTCGAGCACTGCACGTACCACGGCCCCTACCGGGAGGCCGTGATCCGGTCGCTGATCACGCTGAAGGCCCTCACGTACGCCCCCACCGGCGGCATCGTCGCCGCGCCGACGACGTCCCTGCCCGAGGACATCGGCGGCGTCCGCAACTGGGACTACCGCTACACCTGGCTGCGCGACGCGGCGATCACCCTGTCCTCGCTGCTGCGCACCGGCTACCGCGAGGAGGCCCGCGCCTGGCGCGAGTGGCTGCTGCGCGCGGTCGCCGGCGACCCCGAGAACCTGCAGATCATGTACGGCATCGCGGGCGAGCGCGAGCTGGGCGAGGCCGAGCTGGACTGGCTGCCCGGCTACGAGAACTCCGCGCCGGTCCGGGTGGGCAACGGCGCGGCGCACCAGCTCCAGCTGGACGTCTACGGCGAGGTCACCGAGGCCCTGCACCTGGCCCACATGACCGGCCTCGCCCGCAACGACTACGCCTCACTGCTCCAGCTCAAGCTCATCCGCTACCTGGAGGACCACTGGGACGAGCCGGACGAGGGCATCTGGGAGGTGCGCGGCCCGCGCCGGCACTTCGTGCACTCCAAGGTGATGGCCTGGGTCGCCGTGGACCGGACGATCAAGCTGATCGAGTCCGGGGACGCGGACGGCCCGCTGGAGCGCTGGAAGGAGCTGCGCGACGACATCCACCGGGACGTCTGCGAGCGCGGCTACGACAAGGAGCGCAACACCTTCACGCAGTCGTACGGCTCGCAGGAGCTGGACGCGTCGCTGCTGCTGATCCCCCAGATGGGGTTCCTGCCGCCGGACGACAAGCGGGTCATCGGCACCATCGAGGCGATCCAGCGCGAGCTGTCCACCTCGGACGGCTTCATCCTGCGCTACCCGACCTCGGGCGGCGACGAGGGCGTCGACGGCCTCCCCGGTGACGAGGGCGCCTTCCTGGCGTGCTCGTTCTGGATGGCCGACGACCTCGCGATGATCGGCCGCGTCGACGAGGCCCGCAAGCTCTTCGAGAAGCTCCTCGCCCTGCGCAACGACCTCGGGCTGCTCGCCGAGGAGTGGGACCCGCGGCTGAAGCGGCAGGTGGGGAACTTCCCGCAGGCGTTCAGCCACGTGCCGCTGATCGACACGGCACTGCGGCTGACCGCGTCCGGGGCGTACGGCGGGTAGCCGCCGCGGGGCGGGCGGGCGTCGCCGGCCGCGGGATCCGAAGGTGCCGTGGAGGCGTTCGCCCAGGTAGCGTCCGCCCCATGGACAGCGGGACGGGGAGCGGATTCGACACCCAGGGCGGCGGGATCACCGTGCAGCGGGCGCTTGAGCTGCCCGGGCTGCGCAGCGGGCTCCCAGAGATCCTGGCCTGCCCGGACCGGCTGGGCCGGACGGTGCGCTGGGTGCACGCGGGCGAGGTGCCGAACATCGCCTCGCTGCTGAAGGGCGGCGAGCTGCTGCTCACCACCGGCTACGGCCTGGGCACCCGGCCCACCGACCAGCGGGCGTTCGTGCGCACCCTCGCGGAGCGGGGCATCGCCGCCCTGGTGGTGGAGCTGGGCCCGCGTTTCTCCCGGCTGCCCGCCACGCTCGTCGACACCGCCCGGGCCACCGGGCTGCCGCTCGTCGTGCTGCACCGCGAGGTGCCCTTCGTGACGGTGACGGAGGAGATCCACACCGAGATCGTCAACCACCACTACACGCTCCTCCAGCGCGCCGAGGAGGTGCACCGCCGCTGCACCGAGGCCCTGCTGGGCGGCGGCGGGGTGCCGCAGGTGCTGGCCATCCTGGCCGACTTCAGCGCCAACCCGGTCTTCCTGGAGACCACCGACGGCCAGTTGCTGTACGCCGCCGGGTCGGGACCCGAGGGCGCGGATCCGCTCCAGGTGTGGGAGGGGCTGCGCGGGCAGCACCGGGACGCGCCGCCGCCGACCGGGTCCGTGCTGGTGGACGTGCCGGGCGGTGGACCCGGCACGGGCTCGGTGCGCGCCCGGCTGGTCCTGCTGCCGGTGCGCGGCCCCCTCGCTCCCGTCCACCGCATCGCCGCCGAACGCGCCGCCGGGATCGTCGCCGTCGTGCTGATGCAGGCCCGCCAGGAGGAGGAGCTGGCGGCCCGCGGGCGCGGCGACTTCCTGACCGACCTCGCCGAGGGCCGCATCACCGCTGCGGACGCCCCGGCCCAGGCCCGGGTCCTCGGCTTCAGGCCGGGCGGCGGCCCGCTGCTGCCCGTGGTCATGCGGATCGCCGACTCCCTCGCGCCGGGCTCCCCGGGCGGCGGCTGGGCCGTGCTCGCCCGGGCGGTCGGCGAGGAGCTGGCGGCGGTGGGCGTCCCGGTCCTGCTGGGCGTACGGCCGGTCGAGGGGCGGGTGCCGCTGCTGCTGGGCCTGCGCTCGGAGGCGGAGCGGACGACGGTCGCGGACCGGGTCGCGGCGGCGCTGCGGGCGGGCGTGGAGCGCGCCGGGATGCGGCGTCCCGGGGCGGCCGCGCCGGTCGTGGTGGTCGGGGCCGCCGGCGGCTGGGCGGCGGCCTCGGCGGGGCTGCGGCACGCGGCGGAGACGGCGACGGCCGCCCAGGGGCTCCCCGAACGCCCCTGGTACGACGCCCGCCGTCTGGACATCGACCTGCTGCTGTGGCGGCTGCGCGACCACCCCGACCTCGCCGCGTTCGTGGACCGTGCGATCGGCCCGCTCCGCGAGCACGACCACCGCTCCAGGCCGCCGTTGCTGCCCACCCTGGAGACGTATCTGGCGCACGCAGGCCGCAAGGCGGAGACGGCCCGCGAACTGCACCTCAACCGTCAGACCCTCTACAACCGCCTCGCCAGGATCGGGGAGCTGCTGGGCACCGACCTCGACGACCCGCAGGTGGTCCTGGCACTGAGCCTGGCACTCAGGGCCCGCAGGCACGTGTCCTAGAAAGGCTGGGGCTGGGTCAGTTCGTCGTAGACGCTGAGGACCTGGGCCACCGTCTCGTCCTCGGTCGGCCAGCTCGCCGCCTGCCGGGCGCCCTTCTCGCGCAGTTCCGCGCACCGCTCGGGGTCGCCGAGCAGGCGTACGACGGCGGCGGCGAGGGCCGGCGCGTCGCCGTACGGGACGAGTTCGGCCGCGTCTCCGACCAGGTCGGGGGTGCCGCCGACGGCGGTCGCGACCAGGGGCACGCGCGCGTGCAGGGCCTCCTGCGCGAGGACCGAGCGGGACTCCCAACGGCTGGGCAGCAGCGCGAGATCGGCGGCGGCGAGCAGTTCGGTGGCGTCGTCCCGGCGGCCGAGGAGCCGGACGGGCAGTTCCTCCGCCTCGATCCGCCGCTGCAACTCCGCACGGAGCGGGCCCTCTCCGGCGACGACGAGCAGCGGTACCGGGTCGAGCCGTCGCCAGGCGTGGGCCGCGTCCAGCAGGACGTCGTAGCCGCGGTGCCGGTCGAGGGAGCCGACGGCCATGAGCAACGGCCTTCCCATGGCGCCGAGTTCGGCGCGCACCTTGGGCCGCAGCCCCTCCGGGTCGTCCGGCTTCGCGGGCCGCGGTCCGGGCAGCGCCACGGCGGCGAGCCGGGCGTCCCGGGCTCCGGTGCGGCGGGCGCGGTCCACCAGGTCGGACGTGGTCCCGAGGACCACCGCGGCGGCCCGCGCCACGCGCCGCTCCAGCATCCGCAGCAGATGCGCCCGGGCACCCTCGGCGTGCGCCCGGTTGTGCCAGGTGACGACGAGCGGGGTGCTGCGGCCGCTCAGTGCGAGCGCCGCACGGAAGGAGGCGTGCAGGCCGTGGGCGTGCACCAGGTCGGCACCGGTGCAGGCCGCCCGGAGCGCGGCGACCGACCCCGGGTCGCTGCTGCGCGGCACGTGGACGTGGTCGGCGCCGGCGTCCGAGAAGCCGTAGGCGCGTTCGGCCTCCACGGGGGCGCACACCGTGACCCGCACGCCGCGCGCGACGAGGCCGGCGGCCAGCGAACGCACGTGCGCACTGCTGCCGGCGTTGCCGCCGCCCAGCACCTGCACGGTGCGCAGCGGCGACTGGCCGAGCGGTGCGTTGCTGCTCACGGGGCTCACGCGGCCGTGCTCCTGGTTCGGCGTGGGGCGGTCACGAGGGAACGTACAGAAGGTATCGGGCCGAAGGGGTCGCCGTGCGCCTCCCCCGGACACCCCGTCCCCGCCAAGGATGCCAGCACACAAGGGGGTTCCGCGTACCCCAGGGCGGCACATACCGAGGCGGGCCGGGGCAATGCGCCGGAGCGTGTCACCCGGGAGAGTGAAGAAAGGGGCCCGCCGAGGCGGGCGCGGGGCGGCGCACCGATGCGCCGCCCCGTGTTCTGTCAGCGGTCGGCGCGGGCCGTCGCGAGCAGTTCCTCCGCGTGCGCCCGGGCCGTCTCCGAGTCCTCCTGGCCGGCCAGCATCCGGGACAGCTCCCGGACCCGCTCCTCGCCCTCCAGGACCTTCACGCCGGAGCGGGTGACCGTGCCGTCGTTGGTCTTCTCGACCAGCAACTGGCGGTCGGCGAAGGCGGCCACCTGGGGAAGGTGGGTGACCACGACGACCTGAGCGGACTTGGCGAGCTTCGCGAGACGCCGGCCGATCTCGACCGCCGCCTTGCCGCCCACGCCCGCGTCGACCTCGTCGAAGAGGTACGTCGGGACCGGGTCGGTGCCCGCGAAGACGACCTCCACCGCGAGCATCACCCGGGACAGCTCACCGCCGGAGGCGCCCTTGGCGATCGGGCGCGGCGGGGCGCCGGGGTGCGGGGCGAGGAGCAGCTCGACCTCGTCGGCGCCCGCCGGACCGTAGGCCACCGGACGGCCGCCGACCTCCACGCCCTCGGGGTCCTCGGTCTGCCGGATCGCGAAGGACACGCGCGCGTGCGGCATCGCCAGGGAGCCCAGCTCGGCGGTGACGGCCGCGGCGAACCGCTCGGCGGCCTCCGTCCGCGCGTCGGTCAACGCCTGCGCGAGTGCGCCCAGTTCGGCACGGAGCGCGTCCCGCTCCGCGGTCAGCTCGTCGATCCGCTCGTCGTCGCCGTCGAGTTCGCCGAGCCGCGCGGCACCCTGCTCGGCCCAGGCCAGCACCGCGCCGACGTCCTCGCCGTACTTCCGGGTCAGCGCGGTGAGCGCGGCCCGCCGCTCCTCCACGGCCGCCAGCCGCAGCGGGTCGGCGTCCAGGTCGTCGGCGTACCCGGCCAGCTCCCCGGCCACGTCGCCCAGCAGGATCCCGATCTCACCGATCCGGTCGGCGAGCGCGGCGAGCGCCGGGTCGTGCGACCGTACGGCCTCCAGGGCCCGGTGGGCGCCCGCGACCAGGGTGGCCGCGTCGATGCCCTCGGGGTCCTCGGGGTTGCCCGCGAGCGCGGAGTGCGCGGCGGTCGCGGCCGACGACAGCGCCTCGGCGTGCCCGAGCCGCTCGGCCTCCTCGGCGAGCTCGACGTCCTCGCCGGGCCGCGGCTCCACGGCCGCGATCTCCTCCAGCCCGTACCGCAGCATGTCGGCTTCCTGGGCCCGCTCACGCGCCCGGGTGACGATCTCGTCCAGTTCCACCGTCACGGCCCGCAGCCGCCGGTACGCCTCGCCGTACTTGGCGAGCGGCACGGCGACGCCGTCGCCCGCGTACCGGTCGAGGGCCTGGCGCTGCCGGGACAGCTTCAGCAGGCCCTGCTGGTCGGTCTGCCCGTGCACGGCCACCAGGTCGTCGGCGAGCTCGGCGAGCAGCCCCACGGGCACGCTCCGCCCGCCCAGGTGCGCCCGGGAACGCCCTTCGGCTGAAACGGTACGGCTGATCAGCAGCGCCCCGTCGTCCAGCTCGGCACCGGCCTCCTCGGCCCGTACGCCCGCGGAGGCGCCCTCGGGCACGGTGACGCGCCCCTCGACGACCGCCTTCTCGGACCCGATCCGCACGAGCGCGGGATCCGCCCGCCCGCCGAGCAGCAGCCCGAGGCTGGTGACCACCATGGTCTTGCCCGCACCGGTCTCACCGGTGACGGCGGTGAACCCCGGCGACAGCTCGACGACGGCGTCGTCGATGACTCCGAGGGACCGTATCCGCATCTCTTCCAGCACGAAGAAGACCTTACGAGGTCGGGACCGAGAAGTGCGAGGTGCCCTTGTCACTCGGGCGAGTGTCCCTGCCTGAGGGGCGCGGGGAACTGCGCGACAAGCCACGAAGCACCCGCACTCGCCGACGCTCCCCGCCGCCCCCTTCGAACCGCTAGTGCGGTGCCCCCCGCCACCCGGAGACCGGCAGCGCGAACTTCGCGACCAGCCGGTCCGTGAACGACGCGTGGTGCAGCCGTGCCAGCCGCACCGGCACCGCCCCCCGCCGCACCTCCACCCGCGCCCCCGGCGGCAGCTCCACCGTCCGCCGTCCGTCACACCACAGCACTCCCGGCTGGATGTGCGGCAGCACCTCCACCGCGAGCACCGAGTCCGGCGACGTCACCAGCGGCTTCGCGAACAGCGCGTGCGCGGAGATCGGCACCATCAGCAGCGCCTCGACCTCCGGCCACACCACCGGCCCGCCGGCGGAGAAGGCGTAGGCGGTGGACCCGGTCGGCGTCGACAGCACGATGCCGTCGCACCCGAACCCCGTCACCGGCCGCCCGTCGATCTCCAGCACGACTTCCAGGAGCTTCTCGGCGCCCGCCTTCTGCACGGCCGCCTCGTTCAGCGCCCAGTCGGTGTGCACGATGTCCCCGTTGCGGTGCACGACGACGTCGACCGTCATCCGCTCCTCGACCTCGTACGCCCGGCTCACCACCCGGTCGACGACCTTGTCCAGGTCGTCCCGCTCGGCCTCCGCGAGGAACCCGACGCTCCCGAGGTTGACGCCGAGCATCGGCACCCCGGAGGCACGCGCGAACTCGGCGCCGCGCAGCAGCGTCCCGTCACCGCCGAGCACGATCAGCAGCTCACAGCCGTCGAGGCTGTGCGGCGACGCCTCCTCGACGAGTTCCACCTCGTCGGGCAGCGGCAGGTCGCGGGCCTCGAAATCCAGGACCCGTACGCCGACTCCCGCCGCCAGCAGCCCTTTCACCACCAGTTCGGCGCTGCGGATCGCCGCGGGCCGCCCGGTGTGGGCGAGGAGGAAAACAGTACGAGCTCGGTTCTGTGTCAACGCGGCCCCTCCGCCACTGCACGGTCAACGTCGGCCGGATCCAACGGGGGTGCGCCGGCCCGCAGCCACAGAAAGTACTCGACGTTGCCCGACGGACCGGGCAGCGGACTGGCGGTGACACCGTTCACCCCGAGCCCCAGTTCCCACGCCTTGTCGGCAACCCCCCGCACGGCCTCCGCCCGCAGCTGCGGACTCCGTACGACTCCCCCGCTGCCCAGTCGCTCCTTGCCCACCTCGAACTGCGGCTTGACCATCATCACCAGGTCGGCGTCCGGCTTCACACACCGCGCCAGGGCCGGCAGCACCAGCCCGAGCGGGATGAAGGACAGATCACCCACGACTAGATCCACAGGCTCCCCATCGATCGCTTCAAGCGTCAACTCGCGTACGTTCGTACGGTCCTTGACGGTGACGCGTTCATCGCTCTGCAGAGACCAGGCGAGTTGGCCGTACCCCACGTCGACGGCGACGACGTGCGCGGCGCCCGCCCGCAGCAGCACATCGGTGAAGCCGCCGGTCGACGCCCCGGCGTCCAGCGCACGCCGCCCGGCCACCACGAGGCCGCGCGGTACGAACGCCTGGAGCGCGCCCGCGAGCTTGTGCCCGCCCCGGGACACGTACTCGGGATCGCTGTCGTCGCTCTGCACGACGATCGCCGCGGCGGTCTCCACCTGCGTGGCCGGCTTGGTCGCGACGGTCTTGCCGACGGACACCCGCCCGGCGGCGATCAGCTGGCTGGCGTGCTCGCGCGAGCGCGCCAGCTTGCGGCGGACCAGCTCCGCGTCCAGACGGCGACGTGCGACTCCTGCCACGGTGGGTTCAGCTCCTGCTCTGGTGGTACGGCGGTGCGGGCACCGGGGGCCCCGGAGGTCCCGGGCGGGTGTCGAGCGCCGTGAGCGCGTCGCGCAGTCCCCGGTGTACATCCTCGTACACCTCCAGATGCCCGTCGGTGCCGAGGTGGTCGGCGTCGCCCAGCCGGTCGAGCAGGGCGTCGACCCCGGCGTCGCCGGTGGGGGTGCGGGGTACGTCCAGCGGGGCGGGGGCGGCGGGGTCGTACTCGGGTTCGGCGGCTACCGCGACCGGGTTCGTCTCCGCCACCTGGCCCTCGGGCACAGAGTCGGTCATGCCCCGACGCTACCCCGAACCGCTGGGGTACCGTCGATCGCGATGGCCACGATCGAGGAGTGCCGCGCCGCACTCGAGAAGCTCTCGCACAACATGGGTGGCGCCGAGGGCGGCGTCCGGGCGGCCGCCGCCATGGACCGCACGGTCAGCTGCCACATCACTGACCTGGACGTCACCTTCGCCGGCCGGCTCACCGGCGGCCGGATCGAGGTGGCGGAGACGTTCCCCGGGCCGCCCCGCGAGAAGGCGCAGATCAGACTCGCCATGGCCGGCGACGACCTGGTGGCCCTGGTGGACGGCGAGCTGAACTTCGCCGGGGCCTGGGGCTCGGGCCGGGTGAAGCTGGAGGCGAACCTGCTGGACCTGTTCCGGCTCAGGAAGTTGCTGTGACCCCGCTCGCCGCGGCCCCCCGCGTGCCGGCCCGCGCCTTCCGGGCCGCCGGCACCACCAGCGGGGTCCCCGTCTCCGGGTCGTCGATCACCTGACAGGCCAGCCCGAACACCTCCTCGACCAGTGCGGCGGTGACGATGTCGTTCGGGGCGCCCTCCGCGACGACCCGGCCGCCCTTGAGCGCGATCAGATGGGTGGCGTAGCGGGCCGCGTGGTTGAGGTCGTGCAGGACCGCGACCAGGGTCCGTCCCTGCTCTTCGTGGAGTTCCGCGCACAGGTCGAGGACGTCGATCTGGTGCTGGATGTCCAGGTAGGTGGTCGGCTCGTCGAGGAGCAGCAGCGGGGTCTGCTGGGCGAGCGCCATGGCGATCCAGACACGCTGGCGCTGCCCGCCGGAGAGTTCGTCGACGTAGCGGTCGGCGAGCTCGGCGACCCCGGTCTGCGCCATCGACTCCCGGACGACCCGTTCGTCCTCGGCCGACCACTGGCGCAGCAGGCCCTGGTGCGGGTAACGGCCGCGGCCGACCAGGTCGGCGACGGTGATGCCGTCGGGCGCGACGGACGACTGCGGGAGCAGGCCGAGGGTGCGGGCGACCTTCTTGGCCGGCATCGACTGGATGACCTGGCCGTCCAGGAGCACCCGGCCCTGGCTGGGGCGGAGCATCCGGGACAGGGCGCGCAGCAGCGTCGACTTCCCGCAGGCGTTCGGACCGACGATCACCGTGAAGGAGTTGTCGGGGATCTCCACCGACAACTGCTCGGCGATGACCCGCCGGTCGTAGGCGAGGGTGACGTTCTCGGCGGACAGGCGGTTCACAGTACTCCTCGGGTCGTTCGTCCCGCCGGTGGGGATCGGGCTCATATCCGGCCCGCCCTGCGCTCGGTGACGAGGAGCCAGAGCAGGTAGACACCGCCGAGGACGCCGGTGACCACGCCCACGGGCAGCTGGTCGGCGCCGAACGCGCGCTGGGACGCCCAGTCCGCGGTGACGAGCAGGGTGGCACCCATGCACAGGGAGGCCACCAGGTTGGGTCCCGGTGAGCGGGTCAGGCGGCGGGCGAGCTGCGGTGCGGTGAGCGCCACGAAGCTCACCGGACCGGCCGCGGCGGTGGCGGCCGCGGTCAGCAGCACCGCGGACACCATGAGCAGCATCCGCACCCGCTCCACCCGTACCCCCAGGGCGTACGACACGTCGTCGCCCATCTCCGTCACGCGCAGGCCCCGGGCGTTGGCGAGGACCAGCGGGACGAGGACCGCGCACAGCGCGAGCAGCGGCCAGACCTGGCTCCAGTCACGGCCGTTGAGGGATCCGGTCATCCAGACGACCGCGCGGGTGGCGTCCACCAGGTCGGCCTTGGTGAGCAGATAGCCGTTGACCGCGGTGACGATCGCGGAGACACCGATGCCGACCAGGACCAGACGGTAGCCGTGCACACCCTGCTTCCAGGCGAGCAGATAGATGCCGAGGCCGGTCAGCAGGCCGCCGATCAGCGCACCGACGGTGACCTGGGTGGCGCTGCCGGACAGCAGCACGATCACGACGAGGGCGCCGGACGTGGCGCCCTGGGACAGGCCCAGGACGTCCGGGCTGCCCAGCGGGTTGCGGGAGATCGACTGGAACAGCGCTCCGCCGAGCCCCAGCGAGGCGCCGACCAGCAGACCGACCAGGACCCGCGGCAGCCGCAGTTCGTCGACGATGAACTCCTGCCCGGCGGTGCCGTCGCCGGCCAGCGTCCTGAGCACGTCTCCGAAGGAGATCGGGAAGTCGCCGGTGCCGATCAGCACGACACTCGCGGCGGCCGCGGCCAGCAGCAGCGCCACCACGACGACCAGCGCGCGCAGGTCCGCCCGCACGGAGAGCCCGCCGGGGGTGCGCAGGGTACGCGTGTTCCTCACAGCTGGGCCGTCCTCCGCCGTCGTACGAGAAGAATGAAGACCGGCCCGCCGATGACCGCGGTGACGATGCCGACCTGGAGCTCCGAGGGACGGGCGACGATCCGGCCGACGACGTCGGCACCGAGCAGCAGCACCGGCGACAGGACCGTCGCGTAGGGCAGGATCCAGCGCAGGTCCGGGCCGGTGAAGGAGCGCACCACGTGCGGCACCATCAGCCCGACGAAGGCGATCGGACCGCAGGCCGCGGTGGCCGCGCCGCACAGCACGGTGGCGGCGAGCATGGCGAGGGCCCGGGTACGGCCCAGGTTCGCGCCGAGGGCACGGGCGGTGTCGTCGCCCATCGCCACCGCGTTCAGCGGCCGAGCCAGGCCGAGGGCGAGCAGGGTGCCCACCGCGAGGAACGGCAGCACCTGCACGATCGTCGCGTCGCTCGCCGAGGCCAGCGAACCCACCGTCCAGAAACGCAGCTTGTTGAGCGCCGCGCCGTCCGTGATCATCACGGCCTGGAGATAGCCGTAGAGCGCGGCGCTGATCGCGGTGCCCGCGAGGGCGAGCCGTACCGGGGTGGCGCCCCGGCTGCCGCCCAGGAACCACACCAGCGCACCCACCACGGCCGCGCCGGCGAACGCGAACCACACATACCCGCGCAGCGTGGTGACGCCGAAGAAGGTGATGGCGGTGACCACGGCGGCCGAGGCGCCCGCGTTGATGCCGAGCAGCCCGGGGTCGGCCAGCGGGTTGCGGGTGAGCGCCTGGAGCACCGCCCCGGACAGGCCGAGGGCGGCACCGGCCAGCAGACCGAGGACGGTCCGCGACAGCCGCTCGTCGACGACCACGTCCCCGTACGTCCCGGTGTCGTGGAACAGACCGTGCCAGACCTGCTCCCACGGCAGCTCCTTGGCGCCGATCGCGATGCTCGCCAGGGCGACGAGCACCAGGATCCCGACGGAACCGAGAAGACCAAGGGACCGTATCGCCCGGTGGGTTGGGGGCGCGGGGGCGGTGTCCGCGCGCTGCTCGGAGGGACTGTCGACCAACACGTGGTTAGGTTAGCCTACCCTCGCAAAAGTCGGGGTGTCCGGTGCCGCCGACGCACGCCGCCCGCGCGGGCGCGGAGCCCTCAGGCCGTCAGAGCACGGAGCCCTCAGGCCGTCAGAGACCGAGCCGCGCCAGCGCCTTGCCCCCGTCCAGCCCGCAGGAGCCCTCCCCGGCCGCCGTCCAGGCCGCCGCGCACAACGCCCGCAGCCCGTCGAGCGCCTCCCCGTCACCCGACAGCTCCAGCTCCTCCGCTCCGGCCGTGGCGGTCCACCCCCCGCACCGGAACCCGTCACCCTCGGCGCTCACGTCCGGCTGCCCGGTGAGCAGCCCCCGCAGATCGGCGTCCACGTACGTCGGCCGGTGCTGCGGCGGCGCGGCCAGCAGCCGGGGCCCGTCGGTGACGCCGGTCAGCACGAGCAGCGAGTCGACACCGCCGTTGAACGCGCCCTCGATGTCGGTGTCCAGCCGGTCCCCGACCACCAACGGCCGCTTCGCGCCCGTCCGCAGGATCGTCTCCCGGTGCATCGGCGGCAGCGGCTTGCCCGCCACCTGCGGCTCCGCACCCGTCGCGATCCGCACCACCTCCACCGCCGCGCCGTTGCCCGGCGCGATCCCCCGCCCACTGGGGATCGTCAGATCCGTGTTGGACGCGAACCACGGCACCCCGCGCGCCACCGCGTACGACGCCTCCGCGAACCGGCCCCATGGCAGATCCGGCCCGCCGAACCCCTGCACCACGGCAGCCGGATCGTCGTCGGCGGACTCCACCGGCTCCAGCCCCCGCTCCCGCAGCGCGACCCGCAGCCCCTCACCCCCGATCACCAGCACCCGCGCCCTGGCCGGCACCTGCTCACTGATCAGCCGCGCCACCGCCTGCGCCGAGGTGATGACGTCGGCGGCCTCCGTCGGGATCCCCAGCTCCGTGAGATGCCCGGCCACCGCGTCCGGCGTCCGCAGCGCGTTGTTGGTGACGTACGCCAGACGCATGCCGCCCGAGCGGGCCACCTCCAACGACTCCACGGCGTGCGCGATCGCGCTGCCGCCCGCGTACACCACCCCGTCCAGATCGAGCAGCGCCGTGTCGTACGCCGTGCTCAGGGCCTGTCCGCTGCCCTCGGGACCAGTCCTGGTGCCCTGGCTCATTCCCCATCGCTCCTTGTCACTCTCGCTCGACCCGCCTTCCCCACCGATCATCCCGCACGCATCGACACACGTACGATGCCGGGATGAACACTGCAGGTCACTCGGAAGCAACGGAGCGCCGAGGCCTGGAACTCACCCCGTTCCGAGGCCTTCGCTACGACCCGGACCGGGTCGGCAGTCTGGCGGCCGTCACCTCCCCGCCGTACGACGTCGTCGTACGCCCCGACGGAGTCCACCACCTCCAGTCCGCGGACCCGCACAACATCGTCCGCCTCATCCTTCCCCAGGCCGGCACCCCCAGCGCCCGCACCGGACAGGCGGCGGACACCCTGCGCCGCTGGCAGGCCGAGGGCATCCTCGCCCTGGACCCGGAACCCGGCCTGTACGTCTACGAACAGCGCGACGACAACGGCCTGCTCCAGCGCGGGGTCATCGGCGCCCTGCGCGTCTCGGAGCCGTCCGAGGGCGTGGTGCTGCCGCACGAGGAGGTCATGCCCCCGGTCGTCGCCGACCGCGCGGCCCTGATGCGCGCCACCTCCGCCAACCTGGAACCCCTGCTGCTCACCTACCGGGGCGACGGCACCGCCGCCGAGGTCGTCGAGGCCACGACCGGACGGCCCCCGCTGCTCGCGACCACCACGGAGGACGGCTTCCACCACCGCCTCTGGTCGATCACCGACCCCGCCGAGGTGGCCCGTATCCAGTCCGACCTGGGCCACCACCAGGCCCTGATCGCCGACGGCCACCACCGCTGGGCCACCTACCTGCGGCTGCGCGCGGAGCACGCCTCCCCCAGCCCCTGGGACTACGGCCTGGTGCTCCTCGTGGACACCGCCCGCTACCCGCTGCGCGTCCGCGCCATCCACCGCCTGCTGCACGGCCTGCCGGTCGCGGACGCCCTGACGGCCGTCGAGGGGCACTTCCGGGTGCGCCGGCTCGACGTGACCCTGCCGAAGGCACAGGAGGCGCTCGCGGACGCGGCCTGCGCCGGCAACGCGTTCCTGCTGGCCGGGGACGGCACGTTCCATCTCCTCGACCGTCCCGACCCGGACCTGCTGGCCCGCACCGTCCCGGCCGACCGCCCGGCCCCCTGGCGCACCCTGGACGCCACCGTCCTGCACACCACGCTCCTCGAACACGTCTGGCACATCCCCGAGGACTCCCCCGCCCACATCGCCTACATCCACGACGCGGCGGCGACGGTCACCAAGGCCGAACAGGACGGCAGTACGGCCGTCCTCATGCACCCGGTCCGCGAGGAGGTCGTCCGTGACCTCGCCCGCCAGGGTGTGACGATGCCCCGCAAGTCGACGTCCTTCGGTCCGAAGCCGGCCTCGGGGCTGGTGCTGCGGGCGCTCGACGTCTGAGCGCCCTGGGGCCCTGGGGGGAAGGCGGAAGGGGCAGGCCCCGGATCGGAGCCCGCCCCTTCTGCTGTGTCACGCCGCTATGTCACGCGCCGGGATCAGTCCCGCTCGGTGTCGTCGTGGGTGCCGTCGTCGGTGCCGTCGTCGGTGTCGGGCTCGTGGGCCGTCCCGTCGGCCAGGGACTCGGACCTGCCGGACTCGGACTTGCCCTCGTCCGTGACGGCGACCTCGGCCTCGTCGTTCGCGTCGTCGTCCCCGTCCTCGTCCAGGGCGTCGAGGAACTCGACCCCGTCCAGCTCGGCCAGCCGGTCGGAGGCGTCCGTGCTGCCGTCCCGGTCGGCCTCCACGGCCTTGGCGAACCACTCCCGGGCCTCGTCGACCCGGCCGGCGGCCAGCAGGGCGTCGGCGTAGGCGTAGCGCAGCCGCGCGGTCCACGGCTGGACGGAGTTGGACGCCAGCTCGGGGCTCTGCAGGGTCACGATCGCCGCGTCCAGCTGCCCCATGTCACGCCGGGCACCGGCGGCGACGAGCCGCATCTCGACCTGGCCCGCCTTGTCGAGCTTGTGCACCTCGGGGGCGCCGGCCATGTCGAGCGCCTTCTCCGGCCGCCCGAGTCCACGCTCGCAGTCGGCCATCACCGGCCACAGCTCCACGCTGCCGGTCATGCGCCGAGCCGCCCGGAACTCGGCGAGCGCCTCGGAGTACTTCTGGTTCGCGTAGGCGGCGAACCCGGCCGCCTCGCGTACGGCGGCGACACGGGACGCCAGCCGCAGGGCCACCCTGGAGTAGCCGTAGGCGCCCTCGGGGTCCTCGTCGATGAGCCGCGCGACCATCACCAGGTTCCTGGCGACGTCGTCCGCGAGCGTCTTGGGCAGGCTCAGCAGCTCCTGGCGCACGTCCTTGTCGATCTCGTCGCCGGTGACATCCTCCGGGATCGGCAGCCTCTTGATCGGCTCGCGGTCGCGGTCGCGGTCCCGGTCACGGTCGTCGCGGCCACGGAAGCCACCGCCGCGCCGGTCGTCGCGCCGGTCGTCCCGGCGATCGTCCCTGCGGAAGCCGCCGCCGCGGTTGTCGTCGCGCCGGGGGCCGCGGTCGTCACGGCGGTCGTCGCGGCGCGGGTAGCCGCTGCCGCCACGGCTGTCGTCGCGGCGGGGGTAGCCACCGCCACCGCGGCTGTCGTCGCGGCGGGGACCGCGGTCGTCGCGCCGGTCGTCACGGCGGCCGTAGCCACCGCCGCCACCGCGGTTGTCGTCACGACGGCCGTAGCCGCCACCGCCGCCACGGTTGTCGTCACGACGGTCGTCCCGACGGAACCCACCGCGGTCATCGCGGTCGTCACGCCGGAACGAGGGCCGGTCGTCACGGCGGTCGTCACGCCGGTCATCGCGACGGTCGTCACGGCGGTCGTCACGGCGGAACGCGGGACGGTCACCGCGGTCGTCACGACGCGGACCACGGTCACCACGGTCATCACGACGGCCGTAGCCGCCACTGCCACCACGGTTGTCGTCACGGCGGCCGTAGCCACCGCCGCCACCGCGGTTGTCGTCCCGACGGCCGTAGCCGCCACCGCCGCCACGGTTGTCGTCACGACGGTCGTCCCGACGGAACCCACCGCGGTCATCGCGGTCGTCACGCCGGAACGAGGGCCGGTCGTCACGACGATCATCGCGACGGTCGTCACGGCGGTCGTCACGGCGGAACGCGGGACGGTCACCGCGGTCGTCACGACGCGGACCACGGTCACCACGGTCATCACGACGACCGTAACCACCACTGCCACCACGGTCGTCACGGCGGTCATCACGCTGGAACCCCGGACGGGAACCGCGGTTGTCGTCGCGACGGCCGTAACCACCGCCGCTGCCACGGTTGTCGTCGCGGCGGAATCCACCACGATCGTCACCACGCCGGTCGTCACGCCGGTCGTCACGTCGTCCGTATCCGCCGCCACCGCCCCCGCGGCTGTCGTCACGACGGACGTCGCGCCGGCCGTAACCACCGCGGTCCCCACGGTCGTTACGGTCACCACTGTCCCGTCGCCGCTGGTCGCGCTCCGGTCGGTCGTCGGGAGAGTTGGTGGACATGGTGACTCCTGTCTTAGGTACCGCAAGCATTGTAAAAACAAAAGGACCCCTGGTCCCAGCTGAACGCTGGGACCAGGGGTCCTCCAAAGATTGTTCGGCGGCGTCCTACTCTCCCACAGGGTCCCCCCTGCAGTACCATCGGCGCTGTGAGGCTTAGCTTCCGGGTTCGGAATGTAACCGGGCGTTTCCCTCACGCTATGACCACCGAAACCCTAATGGTTTCGAGCGAACAAGCACACTCTTCAATTGTGTGTTCAGCTCTAGCCGGCAACGGTCGTTGCCTCAGAACTAACACAGTGGACGCGAGCAACTGAGGACAAGCCCTCGGCCTATTAGTACCGGTCACCTCCACCAGTTACCTGGCTTCCAGATCCGGCCTATCAAC